>DATCGG010000504.1:0-3586 GCA_036509075.1 Gemmatimonadaceae bacterium | reverse complement strand
ATGCCACCGAAATCGCGTTCGGCTTGAACATGACGACGCTGACGTTTCACCTGGCCCGCGGCCTGTCAGCGCGGTGGGCGAAGGGTGACGAGGTCGTCGTGACCGAGCTGGATCATCACGGCAACGTCGCGCCCTGGACGCGTCTCGCCGCGGAGCGTGGCATCGTCATCAAGACTGTGCGGATGGACCCAGCCGCGGGCGTGCTCGATTGGGCGGATCTGGAGCAAGCGATCACGCCGCGCACGAAGCTCCTCGCGATCGGTGCCGCGTCCAACGCGCTCGGGACGGTGACGGACGTGGGTGCTGCGGCGCGGCTTGCGCATGCGAAGGGCGCGCTCGTGTTCGTCGACGCGGTCCATTACGCGCCCCACGTGCTCGTGGACGTCAAGGCGTTAGGCTGCGACTTCCTCGCCTGCTCGGCCTACAAATTCTACGGTCCGCACGTCGGCGTCCTGTGGGGCAGGCGAGACCTGATCGCGTCCGTCGACGTTCCAAAGCTCATTCCCGCACCGGAAGCTCCGCCTGAGCGCCTCGAGACGGGCACGCAGAATCACGAGGGGATCATCGGCGCCGCCGCCGCGGTCGACTATCTGGCGAGCCTTGGCGACGGCGCCAGCCGACGTGACCGTCTCATCTCGGCGTACGCCACGCTGCACGAGCAGGGCTCGGAGCTCCTCGCGCGGATGTGGAATGGCCTCTCGGCGATCCCGGGCGTGCGCATGTACGGACGTCCGCCAGGTCACGCTCGAACGCCCACGGTTTCGTTCACGCTGGACGGCGTGGTGTCCGACGATGTGGCGCGTGTACTCGCGAAGCGTGCCGTGTTCGTGTCGAACGGCGACTTCTACGCGACCACGGTCATCGAGCGACTCGGGCACTCGGCAGACGGCGTGGTCCGTGCAGGGTGCGCGTGCTATACCACGGCCGACGAAGTGGATCGCCTGATCGAAGGCGTTGCCGAACTCACGCGGGATTGAGCGAAACCGAGTCCAGCTGCGTAACGTTTGCAGTGCGGTGCCGGCGATCCTGCCGGCGACCGTGGACATTCCTCGCACCATCGATTGATGCTCTCTTTTGCGTTCGCTGCAATCGCGATCCTGACCGCTCCGATCCGACCGGCGGCGTCAGCCCATAACGATTCGGCGCCGGTCGGCGCTCCAGTGGCGGTGCTGTATTCGCTTCGAGGCCGGGTCGCCGATTCAACCAACACGCCAATAGGCGGCGTTCAGGTGACGTTGGTCGAGCTCTCACGTCGAGCGACAACCGACAAGAGCGGCGATTTCGTATTCACTGATGTCCCGGCAGGGCGGTACACGCTGGTCGCGCGGCGACTCGGGTACGCGGCCGTATCTGACACCGTACGAATAGTGCCCGGCCAGCAGGTCCAGGTCCGGGACCAATTCGGTATTCGCCCGCAGGTCGTCCTTCGATTGACCCGGCTGGCCACGGACATCGAGCCGGTCGTCGTGACAGCAACGCGCGACGCAACAGACGTCGACCGATCTCCGTTCCCGGTGCAACAGCTCTCGGGCGACCGACTACAGCGCGAGCAGAGCTTCTCGCTGTCGGGCGCGACCGACGGGTTGGCCGGAGTGCACAACCTAACGACCGGACAGCAGATCGGAAAACCGGTGATTCGCGGGCTTACGGGCGCGCGTGTCCTCGTGCTCGACGATGGGCACCGCCTCGAGGACTACTCGTGGAGCGACGAAGATGGTCCCTCCATCGATGCGCGCCTCGCGCAGCGCGTCGAGGTGATTCGCGGTCCCGCGAGCGTTCTGTATGGCTCCGATGCCATTGGTGGCGTCGTCAACGCCGTTCCTGCGGCGCTGCCTGACGCGAGCGGCGGCAACTTCGTGCGTTCGACGGCCGAGCTGACGGGTGCGACCAACAACCGCGAGGGCGGCCTGCTGCTCGGGGCCGAGGGTGCGCACTCGCGCATCGGGTGGCGCGCGACCGCCATCGCACGCTTCGCCGAGGACATGGAGACACCCGACGGGAAACTGGAGAACACGAAATACTCGGCGGTGACCGGCGAGGCCGCCGCTGCGTATCACTCATCTCGCGGGACATCGACGCTACGGTACGCCCGGTATGGCTGCGAGTGTCACCTGCTCGAGGCCAACGCGCCGGCGAAGCCCGAGGGAAGCGGAGAGGAGGAAGGGCCGGAGCGGAAGGCATCCGACGACCGCGTGCAATACACCGGGAATTACATCGTCGGCAAGTTCCGCCTCGAGCCAAAGCTGCAGTGGCAGCGTCACAGCCTGGCCGAGATGTCCGATGAGCTCGGCCCCGGAGGCGAGCCGACCGGCGTCGAGTCCGAGGTGTTCAACCTGCTGCTCAACACGACGACGGCGGACGTTCTCCTGCACCACGGGGAGGGCGGCAAGGTCCATGGCACGTTAGGCATCTCGGGGGAGTACCAGACCAGCGATTCGCGGGGGATCATCCCGCTCGTGCCTGACGCGCGTCTGACCTCGGGCGGACTGTTCGGATTCGAGCAGGTCGACCTCGGCAAGGTGAGCCTTACGGCGGCTGCGCGCGGGGACGCGAACTCCCTCCACGCCGATGCGAACGCGGACCTCGATCTGGCGGATCAATCGCGCAGCACGAGCGCCTTTTCGGGCGACCTGGGTGTCATCGTGCGCCCCATCAGTGACCTTTCGCTGACCGCGAATGTCGGCCGCGCGTTCCGCTCACCGACGCTGTTCGAGCTGTTCGCCAACGGACCGCGTCTCGGCGAGGCGCGTTACGAGATCGGCGACCCGACGCTCGACCCGGAAACGAGCCTGAACCTCGATGGCAGCATTCGCTGGGGGAATCAACGCGTGCGCGCGGAGGTCGCGGGATTCCACAACCGGATCGATGACTTCATCTACATCGCGCCGACGGGCGAACAGCAGGGGACTCTGGACGTCTATCGCTACGAGCACGCGCTCGCGACGCTCTACGGCGGCGAAGTGTCGGCGGATGTGGACCCAACGAGGATGCTGACGCTCCGCGCGCGCTACGACCTGGTGCGCGGCACGAACGAGGACACGGACGAACCACTCCCGCTGATGCCTCCGCCGCGAACGACACTCGAGGCGGAGTTGCACGGAGCGGCGTTGGGCTGGGCGGACCACGCGCACGCTGGTCTGGATGTCGAGATCAACGCCAGGCAGACGCACCTTGGGCCGTTCGACACGGCCACCGACGGCTACACGATACTCGGCCTGGACGCCGGCATCGCCCGCCGCCTCGGCTCGCGTCCGATCCGGTTCGACATACGTGTACGGAACCTCACCGACAAAGCGTACAAGTCCTTCCTGAGTCGGTACAAGAGCTTTGCGCTCGATCCAGGAAGGAATGTCCTCATCAGGCTGGGCATGGACTTTTAGGGCCGCAGCTGCTAGCTGCTTGCGGCTGCAAGCTGGTAGCCGACGGCTGCGCGCTACTGCCGCTTGCTGCAAGCTGCTGCCAATACCGCCGGTACGACCGGGACTCGCGTGCGCGCGATGAGGCACGCGCTGAAATGATGGTTGCTGCGGTCGCGATCGGCGTAGCTTGGCGCCATGCCCAAGTACCCCGATCCCCCCGGGTTCAC
>DATCGG010000503.1:0-21925 GCA_036509075.1 Gemmatimonadaceae bacterium | reverse complement strand
CTCGAGCGCCACGGTCAGCACGCCTTTTTCGAGGGTGCCGACGGGACGTCGATTGTCATTTGGCGCTACGGTCTGTGGGGCGAATGGGTGGGTCGCGCCGCCAACGAATATGAGGGCGGCGTACATGATCCATCTCGGCATGTGTGCCTTCGTAGGGGGACGGTGGCCACCGGGCGGTGGCATCGGTTCGGAATCAGCGGACCACAATAGCGGTTTCCGGCGCTAATGGGGGATTAATCTGCGTCGGAAGGTACGCCCCGTTGCGCTCGGCCACGGATTGGACGGCCGCTTTGGCGAGGCCGCAACGTCATCGCCTCTGACATCACGCCGGACATCACGTCCAAAGGCTCGGCGCTGGACGTCGCGCGCTTCGGCACGCAAACTCCCCGACCATGGCTCTGCTCTCGTTCCTCGACCGCGAGCACTCGATCGCCGGTGAGCACTACTCGCGGTGGCTGGTGCCGCCGGCGGCGCTCTCCATCCATCTGTCGATTGGCCAGGCATACGCGTTCAGCGTGTTCAACTTCCCGCTGTCGCAGCGCATCGGCGTCACCCACTCGGCGCCCGGAGACTGGAAGCTCAGCACGATCGGCTGGGTGTTCAGCGTGGCGATCGTGTTCCTCGGCCTGTCGGCTGCGCTGTTCGGGTCGTGGCTCGATCGCGTCGGTCCTCGAAAGGCGATGTTCGTGGCGGCGCTGTGTTTCGGCGGCGGATTCGAGGTCGCGGCGCTGGGGATCGCGACGCACCAGTTCTGGCTGTTGCTGCTGGGCTACGGCGTGTTGGGCGGCATTGGTCTCGGAATTGGCTACATCTCGCCTGTCACGACGCTGATCCGCTGGTTCCCCGACCGTCCCGGGATGGCCACCGGCATGGCGATCATGGGCTTCGGCGGCGGCGCCATGATCGCGTCACCGCTGTCGACCATGCTCATGGCCTACTTCAAGACCGAACAGGTACCCGGGGCGGCGTCGACGTTCGTGACGTTGGGGATCCTCTACTTCTGCTTCATGATGTTCGGGGTGTTCACCGTGCGGGTTCCGCGCCCGGGTTGGCAGCCACGCGGCTGGACACCATCAGAGCACCCCAAGAAAATGGTGACGAGGGAGAACGTGACCGCGAGCCTTGCCATCCGCACGCCGCAGTTCTGGCTCCTGTGGGTCGTGCTCTGCGTGAACGTCACGGCTGGAATCGGCGTCTTGGGTCAGGCGTCTCCGATGATCCAGGAGATGTTTCCAGGGTCCATCACGGCGGTGGCCGCCGCGGGTTTCGTCGGTCTCCTCAGCCTCGCCAACATGGTCGGCCGATTCTTCTGGTCGTCGCTGTCGGATTACATCGGTCGGAAGGCGGTGTACGCCACGTTCTTCGCGCTGGGGGCGGCGCTCTACGCGGTCGTGCCGTCGACGGGACGATCGGGGAACGTCGTGCTGTTCGTGGCGGGATACGTGATCATCATGAGCATGTACGGCGGAGGTTTCGCGACGATCCCGGCATATCTCCGCGACATGTTCGGCAGCCTGCAGGTGGGTGCGATTCACGGGCGGCTGCTCACCGCGTGGTCGACGGCGGGCGTGCTGGGGCCTGTGCTCGTCAACTACATCCGAGAGTACGAGATCGGGCACGGCGTGGCGAAGGCGGATGCCTATACCACAACGATGCACATCATGGCGGGACTGTTGGTGATCGGATTCGTGTGCAACCTGTTGGTCCGTCCCGTGGACACGCGCCGCACGGTCGCGCGGCGGTCACCGGCGGCGGCAGCCTGAGAGGAGGGACACCATGTCCGAGACCTCGCCACAATCGCGGCCGTCCGCTGGACTCGTGCTTCGCCTCGCGGGCGCATGGGCGCTCGTGGGCATCCCGCTCGCGTGGGGCGTCTGGCAGGTATTCAGAAAGTCACTCGATCCGTTTCGATAGGCGCGACCTCCCATAGCAGATTCAGCGGATCACTCCGCTCGCCACGTACAACTTCGTTGTTGAGCAAGCCTTTCCCAGGAACTGCGATGAAGCGGATTGTACGGAAACGGCCGGATAACCGCCTAACGAGTGCTGCCTTGATCGCGCTACGAGCCATGAACTTTTAAGGAACGGCCTCGGGACGCATGAGCTTCCCGAGGCCGTTCCATTCTCAAATCCTGGCTTGTTGGGCGAGCCAGCGTCGATGCAAAGCCGGATCCGGCAGTTTCCGCCAGATCAGCTTCATCGCAGTTCCCGAAAAAGTATTGCCAACATTGGAGCCTGTTAGCGCAGGACTCGGCGCACCGGCTCATCCAGGCGTCCCAGCATCTCCCACCTAACGAGCATCACGGGAATGAGCCCCACCGCATCGAAGGCGTCCATGAACTCCCGCATCGAGTATCGGTCCCCGAGCTCGTGCGCCCGGTCGCTCATGAGGCGCTCCACCTCGATCTTGCCGATCACGTAGCTGGTGCCGTAGGACGGCTGCTGGAGGTAGAGGTGCTGCTCGCCTCGTACCGTGTTCGCGTCGAGTCGGAGCCAGCCGCGTGGGGTGTTGGCCGACGCGTACTGCGCGGCCTGCTCGAGCGTGAGCTCGTTGCTGTGCATGCGCAGATCGCCTAACGCCCGGGCCGCACGCTGGGCCAGCAGGATGTAAATGAGCTCGCGCGTGCGCGGGCGCGCATCGAACATCCCGGCGTGCAGCATCATCTCTTCCCAGCCCGTGGCGTGGCCCTCGGTGCGCGTGTCGAAGATGTTGTAGAGCAACGGCCCGCGCCGAATCGGGCTCGCGTGCGGCTGGTTCGTCATGCGAGCGAGATCGAACCAATGATAGCCGTGCGTCCGCATGACTTCCGGGTCTCGGTAGTCGACCTCCGTGAAGAACTCGCGCGGCCCCGGCGAGAAACGTCCGACGTGTGCCTGCATCGCGGGACCCATCCACGGCGTCACGGTGAGAATGTCGTGGTCGCGGAGAAAGGCCATATACTCATCCACGGCGGCGGCGAAACGCCGTGTGTGCTCCTCCTCGCTCGCCACGGGCACGAGCTCGGGCAGACCGCGATTGTGCTGCTCGGCGAGTGCGAGCGACGAGCGGGCACGCGCGAGCTCGCGCTCCATGATCCGGACTTCGTCCTGCCAGGTATACGGCACCAGCTGCACGTTCTTGAGATACCAGTCGTAGTTCGCGACGCCGACACCCGACGGTCCGGTCTTCGTCGGAATCCGGGATGCGAGCCAGGTGGCGAAGCTGTCGGTTGCAGCCTTGGCGCGTTTGACCTGGGCGAGGAGGTCCGCCGGCGCGGTGCTCCCGAGCTTCGTCTCGAGGTCAGTGAGCGTGGCGCTCTGGTCGTGAGCGTCGCCCGCGCTCCGCGCCCAGAGATCTCGACCATTGCCGACGAGGTTGCGCCGCGCCTGCACGAGCAGCTCGGGAATCGGTTGCAGGCCTCGACGAACTTCGGCGGTCTCGCTCGCTGATAGCGGGAACGTGTAGCGCCACAGCTCTACGGCACCCGCCGCGTGGGGGCCTTCGCGCGCCGGCTGATCGCTCTGTTCGGCGAACACCGTCATGTAAAACGCCGGGTTGTTGGCCCACGGACGCAGCACACGGTGATCGAAGTCGAGCCCGTTCATCTCGGCCCGAACGATGTGGTAGTCCACCTGTGCGTGCGTCGGCCACCCGGCGGTGTCGAGCGCTGCGAGCCGCTGGCGGTAGGTCGCGAGCTCGCGGTGTTGCGCGGCCATGGCGGCGGGCGAGTAGTCGGGCACGCCGTTCACCACCTTCGGCTGCTGGAACGCGCGCCAGGCGGTGAACAGCGTGACCAGATCGTCGTAGCGCGACGGCGCCGTGGGGCGAGCGCCGGGCGACACCTGCGCTCCAGCGTTAGGCGCCCGAGCGGTGCCAACCGCGCACGCAGCGACGGTGGCGAGTCGCAGGAACACTCCGCCCGAGCAGCGCACGATCATGCCTCGATGTTGTAGACCTCGCGCCGTCCGTGGTCGACCAGATCGTGGTACCCCTTCATGATGGATTCGAACTCCTTGGCGGCGTCCGGGTTCTGCATCATCGCCATGAGCGCGTCCATGCTCTCGACCTCCATTTCGGAGACGACGGTCCAGTATCGTTCGGCGCTCACGTCGGTCATCACACGCATCTTCGGCATGCCTGTCTTCTCACCGAGCTTCGACATGGCGACGAACTTCTCGACCATGGGTCGGACCTTGCCGGGCTTGCAATACATGATGTCGCGGACCAGCAGCATGTGTTCCTCCTGTCTGGTGGTGGAAGTTGCAGTCATGGGCGTAACACTTAGCCTATGCAACCCGGTCAGGTGGCGCGAGAGGTGACCAGGCTATTTGCGCCGAGCGGCCGCTCGCGAAGCGCACCCGAGTGACATAGTATCGCCGGGTTACACCACGTGTGTGTCGACGGGCCACGTGGTCCTATCTTGCCGTCGTTGCCTGCGCCGTCGTCTCCATACCTAACGAGTGACTCGTCATGCCGACTCCACGAAAACCGTCGTCCCGCCGTGTCGGGAAGAAATCCGCCAGCGCTGCCCGCGGCTCGACGAAGCGCGTTACGGCGGCGGGCAGGAGGGCGGCGAACACCGAACCGGGCATCGGTCGAACCATCGTCTACGTCCACGGCATCGGGAATAAACCGTTGCCGGCAATTCTCAAATGCCAGTGGGACCATGCCCTGTTCGGGTTCGACCTGGCGGAGCGCAGCAGGCTGGCGTACTGGGTCAACCGGGCATTCTACCCGGACCCGAGCGAAGGGACATGCGCATCGCCTGACAGCACGCAGCTCGAGGACGAGCCCACAGGACGCGCCATCAGCGTCCGACAGCACGTCGACGCAGTGTCGCTCGATGACGAGATCACCGCGATCGCAAGCCGGAAAACGGACCGCGAGACCTTGCTCGCCATCGCGGCGAAGATGGAGGCCAAGGGCACGCCTCCCGAGGTGGGGACCAAGGCCGTTGAGGGATTGGCGGCAACGGCGCTGCCGCTTCCGCGGCCTCTCCGCGAGTGGATCACGCGCCGGATCGTCCGCGCCTTTCTTCGCGACGTGAACGACTACTTCTACGTGCCGGCACGACGCGCGGCGATGAAGGAAAGCGTCCTGGAGCGAATCCGCGTCGGAGGTGGGCCGTTCGTCGTCATCGGCCACAGCCAGGGGTCGATGATCGCGTACGACGTCCTGTGCGATCTCGATCCCGCCGCGTATCCGGTGGAACTGTTCGTGACGGTCGGATCCCCGCTTGGTATTACCGAGGTACAGGATCAGATCCGGAGCCTAACGGGGCAGAAATCGCTGCGCGTCCCGCGATGCATCAAGCGGTGGATCAACGTCGCCGACGCCATCGATCCAGTGGCGCTCGACAGCACGCTTGCCGGTGAGATCATGGGTCCAACGTCGATCCAGGATTTCACGGCGAGCAACCCCGATGCCCCGAGGCACCCGCATTCGGGCTCCGGATACCTGCGGACCGAGGTCGTGCAGACGGCCGTTCGCAACGCGGTGGAAACGGCGGCGTTCCAGCCGATCGCCCCATTCGTCATCGCGCGAGACATGGCGCGTCGGTTCGAGAACCAGCCAGCCGAAGTGCGCCACAAGGTGCTCATCGAGCTTGCCTCGAGCGGCAACGACTCCAAGGGAAAGCTCGACGCCACCCGGGAGAATCTCGTCGCCAGTCTCAAGCAGATCGCCCGAGACCGGAAGGTCAGCGAGGAGGCCCTGGCCATCGATCCGCTGCAGCGCTTCGTGGCGGCCGAATTGACTCGCGAAGAGGCTGAGACCCTCGCGAGCGTCGAACCCGCGGCCGGTCGATCCATCTCACGCATCTGGCGCAACTCCGCGAAGAGCGCGCTGCTCGACACCTCCACCAACACGATTCAGGCGCGCACGGCGAACGTCGGATACTCTGCCGTCGGGCGCGACATTCGCTGGGCCGTGCTGGACACCGGAGTGAATGCCGCGCATCCGCACTTTGCCAGGTTCGCGAACATCGAAGCACAGTACGACTGCACGAAGCGCGGCGCGCTCATCACCGGATCCGCGCCGGACAACTACGGGCACGGCACGCATGTCGCCGGAATCATTGCCGGCACGCAGCAATTTCGTGGAAAGAAGGGGAAGCCCGATCGCGTGATGTCGGGTGTAGCGCCGGAAGCGAAGCTTTACATCTACAAGACGCTCGGCGACGACGGTGACGGCGACGATTCGTGGATCATCAAGGCGCTCGATCACGTCTTCACGACGAACGAGGGCGCCGGTCAGCTCGTGATACACGGTGTGAATCTCAGCCTCGGTGGCTCGTTCGATCAGAGTGTCTACGCGTGTGGCCACTCACCACTGTGCCGCGAGCTGAAGCGGCTCTGGCGTCAGGGCGTGGTCGTCGTGCTGGCCGCGGGCAATGAAGGATTCGCCGTGCTGCAGACGCTGGATGGGACGATCGACGCGAACATGGACCTGTCGATCGGCGATCCGGCGAATCTCGAGGAAGCCATCGCGGTCGGATCGGTGCACAAGGAGAGCCCGCACACCTTCGGCATCTCGTACTTCTCGTCGCGTGGTCCGACGGCGGATGGTCGTCAGAAACCCGACGTGGTCGCGCCGGGGGAACGCATCCTGTCGTGCCGGCACAAGGTGAAGAAAGCGGCGGCCACGGTGGACGATCTGTACGTGGAGATGAGCGGGACGAGCATGGCCACGCCACACGTGTCCGGTGTCGCGGCGGCGTTCCTGTCGGTGCGGCGGGAGTTCGTCGGCGAGCCCGATCGCGTCAAACAGATCCTCATCGACAATTGTACGGACCTGAAGCGGGTTCGCACGCAGCAGGGCGCGGGGCTGGTGAATCTGACGAAGATGCTGCTTAATACCTGACGTCCGACTTCGATGTTCACCGACACGTCCGACTTCGATGTTCGCCGAGCTTTTTTCGTGAACAGCGATGACGCGGATGCGGCGGAAGCGGCCGGATACTGCCTAACGGGCCAGCCTGCTTGCCCAACGAGCCGGTTTCTTAAGAACGACCCCGGGAAGCCAGTTCAGTGCATCCCGACGTCGTTCCCAAGAAATCCCGGGTCGTTGCGAGAGCCAGCGTGAATGCAAAGCCGGATCCGGCAGTTTCTGCTTCATCCGGGATATCGTTGTTCCCCTAAAAAAGCTTGCGCCCGCACCGAAGTCGTACACGGTGCGGACGCACCCCCGACACTCACTCGGCTCTCAACGCCTGCGCAGGGTCCAGGCCAGCCGCGCGACGCGCGGGCAACCACGCGGCTAGCGCCGCCACGCCTGCCAGGATTGCCGCGGCGGCGATCATCGTCGCGGGATCCAACGGGCTCACTCCGAACAACAGCGCGCCCAACACGCGCGTCAGCGCGAACGCGCCGGCGACGCCCACGGCGATTCCGATGCCGGCGACCACCGCCGCCTGCCGCGAGACCATCCGACGCACGTCGACGGGCCGAGCGCCGAGCGCCATACGAACGGCGATCTCGCGCGTGCGCAGACTCACGACGTACGAGATCACGCCGTAAATTCCGACGGCGCCTAACGCCAGCGCGACCAGCGACGCGATGCCGAGCAGGGTCAGCGTGAGCGTGGTCCTCGCCGCCGACCGAGCGACGACGTCCCCCATCGACCGCGCGCCATAAGCCGGTACCTCGGCATCGAGATCTCTGATCACGCGCTCGGCCCGGGGGCCGACCATGGCTGGGTCCCCGGCCGTGCGCGCCACAAAGGCGATGTCTCGAGGCGTCCACGGTCGTTCGGCGTCCAGCCCCATCGCCTGACCGCCTAACGTCACGACCAGCGGCAGGTAGACGATCTCATCGGGTGGCTGGTCGAGTGCGGTGCCATGGACGTCGCCGGCCACCCCCACCACCGTGTACCACTCACCCACGGGCGCCATCCGCACGCGCTTGCCGACTGCCGTGCCCTGCGGCCAGTACCGCGAGGCGACCGAGCGGCTCAGCACGAGCTCCCGCGGCGCACGCGCCGGGTCGAGCGTCTCGAACGTGCGGCCTTCGATCACCGGAATCCCCATCGCGCGGAAGTAGCCCGGGCTCGCGAACGCGAACTGATGGATGTTCGGCATGGTCCCCGGCGCAAGCGGATGATCCTCGACGAACAGCGCCGAGTCCTGACGCGCATCGGGAACGAACGGGAGCTTCGAGACGGCGCCGGTGCCGTCGACGCCTGGAATCGTGGCGATCTGCTCGAGCGCCCGAATGATGAAGCGGGCAGCGCGACTGGAGTCAGCGTACGGGGTTGTCGGCAGCGCCACGCGGAACGCAAAGGCGTGTGCGGCATCGATTCCTGGTGGCACCGAAAGCAGTCGCGCGAAGCTTCGCGCCATGAGTCCCGCAGCCGCGAGGAGTACGAGTGCGAGCGCGAGCTGGGCGACGACCAGCGTGTGTCGAGCGCGGTGCCGCCCTCGACTGGCGGTGAGCGCCCGTCCCATCTCCGTGAGCGCCGGGAGGGCAGTGGACGACGCCGCGCGCAGCGCCGGGAGGACGCTCACGAGCAGCGTCGCCAGCACGGTCACCGCGGCGACCACAGCAACCACCAGAACGCTGACACGGACCTCGGCCAGGCGCGGCACGTCGATCGAGCCTTCGAGCGACCGAAGCACACGGACGCCGACCACGGCGACGCCAAGTCCGAGCACGGCACCGACGACGGCGAGCACGCTCCCTTCGGCCACATGATCCCGCGCGAGCGTCCAGCGTTCGGCGCCAAGGGCGCGACGAACGGCGAGCTCGTGCTGGCGGCCTTCGGCTCTCACGAGCAACAGGTTCATGACGTTCGCGCACGCGATGAGCAGGACGCACGCAACGGCGCCGAGCACGACCCAGAGTACGCGTCCGACGTCGCCTACGACGACGTCGCGCAGTGGACGCACCACGGCCCGCATTCGAATCTGCGCGATCGACTGTGCCGTTAGGCGTCCCGGGTAGGCCTCCGGGACAAGAGGCAACAAGCGTTGGAGTTCGGCGGCAGCCGCGTCGAGTGACACACCGTCGCGCAGCCTGCCGACGCCGCGATAATCGAACGCCGCCGAGGCCGTGTGCGCCGGGTCGATGCCGAGCGGCAGCCACACGTCCGTTCTGGCCCCCGGAAGATCGAAGTCGGCGGGCATGATGCCCACAATCTCACGCGGCACACCGTCGATCGAGATCTGACGTCCGATGATGCCACGATCCGCGCCGAACTTGCGTTCCCAGAGCTGCTGTCCGAGGAGCACCACGCGTGGCGCGCCGCGCCGATCTTCGTTGTCGCGGAAGGTACGGCCGAGGAGTGGCGTGGCGCCAAGCACCGGGAATGTGCTCGCGCTGACAAGCCCTGCACTCACGCGCTCGGCGCTCGGGTTACCGGTCGTCGATCCGGTGGTGGATCCAGCGACGTTGACGCCGGTGACACGATAGGCGCCGATTCCGCTGAACACGCGGTTTTCGCGAGCGTAATAGAGGAAGGTCGCGTCGGATTGGTCGACCCGCGTGATCCCCGAGATGGTCAGGGTGTGCGACAGGTCGACGAGCCGCTCGGGCCTCGGGTAGGGGAGCGGCTGCAGCAGAACCGCGTTGACGACCGTGAACACGGCGGTCGTGGCGCCGATGCCTAACGCGAGCGTGAGCACCGCGGTGGTCGTCAGTGTCGGCTCGCGGAGCAGGCGGCGGATGGCGTGGCGGATGGTCGAGTGCACGGTAAGCCTCCAGGTCGTCATCCTGAGCCGTCAGGCGAAGGATCGCGATTTTCCCGGTAGAGGGCCCTTGGTCGGGCTGATCGCGATCCCTCCATTCGCTCGGGATGACAAGATTGCGACTGGGGTGACGCGCCGGCGTCAGGCCCGCGTCAAAGCCGCGTCAAACCTTCGACGCGCGCAGCGCTTCCCGCACCCGGTCCGGCGTGAACGGCACCTGCCGGACCCGAGCACCCGTCGCATCGAAGATCGCGTTCGCGATCGCCGCCGGAATCGGCGACGTCGCCGCTTCGCCTGCGCCCACCGACGGCTGATCGGGGTGATCGATCAGGTCGATGTCGATCGCGTCCGGAATCTCCGAAAACCGAAGAATCGGGTACCCGTTCCAGTCCACGCCCGTGACGCGCGTCGAGTCGAACCGCACGGCTTCCTTGAGCGTCCGGCTGATCGCCTGGACCACGTTGCCTTCGATCTGGTTGCGCAGACCATCCGGGTTCACGATGAGCCCGCAGTCGTGCGCGACGCACACGCGACGAACTCGCACCAAGCCCGTGTCGGGTCTCACGTCAACGTCGACTACCGCCGCGACATACGCCTCGGTGCGATCGTACTGCACGTACGCGAACCCTCGGCCTTTCCTTATGCCGTTGCTCGCCGCTCCGCCGCGCTCACGGATCGACGTCCGAGGGGTCCAGCCAGAGCGCTTCGCGGCAGCCTCGATCACTGCCAGTGCCCGCGCGTCCGACAGGTGACGCCGCCGAAGCTCGATCGCGTCGACGCCGGCGGCCACCGCCAGCTCGTCCATGAAGGACTCGTTCGCGAACGAGTTCTGCGGCGATCCGAGCCCGCGGAGCGACGACGTGCGGATCGGGAACGACGGAACGGGGTGCGACACTACTCGTTCGTTAGGCAGCACGTAAGTGGTCCGGGCGTTGCGTTCACCGCCGCCGCTGAAGAACTCGTTGATGGCCGCGGAGCCGCCGACCAGCGCACCGGCCACGAGCGTGGCAGGGTCGCGCGTCGGCCGCGCGCCGTGCGTCGGCGTCCAGGCGTCATACGTCCACGCTGAAATCTTTCCGTCGGCGCCAACGGCGCCCGCCATCTCGAACAGCATCGCGGGCCCCTCCGGCTCCCACCCGTTCTCGTCTTCGCGACTCCACTGCACCCGCACTGGTCGACCGACCGCTTGCGACAGGAGCGCCGCATCGGCCGCGACATCGTCGGCGCCGTTGTGTCCGTAGCACCCGGACCCTTCGGTGAAGACGACGCGCACGTTATCGCTCGACATCCCGAGCAGCGCCGCGATCGGCGCGACGAGTTGGTGAGCGCCCTGCGTTGCGGAATACACGGTGGCGCCATCGCGGCGGACGTCAGCCACGGCGCACGAGGGCCCGATCGACGCGTGGAGCTGAAACGGCCAGCGATACGTCGCGCGCACCGGCCGCGCGGCGGATCGGAGCGCGGCGGCGGCGTCGCCGGCCTCGCCGACCACGCGCTCGGCCGTCGCCAGTGACTTGAATCTGGCGTAGAGATCTGCCGCGTCAGGCAGCACGGTCGTCGCCGACCATTTTGCGGTCAACGCCTTCGCGGCGCGCACCGCCTGCTCTTCGCGCTCCGCCACGACGCCGACGAATGTGCCCTTCCGCACCACGCGGATCACACCAGGCAGCTTCGCCGCCGACTGCTCGTCGAACGAATCGAGCGTCGCGCCGACGCGCGGCGGCCTGACGACGCGACCGTGAACCATCCGCGAGAGGCGGACGTCGTGTACGTAGACGTGCTTGCCGGTGACCTTTGCGGGGATCTCGACGCGCGGCACTGGATGGCCGACGACTTTGTATGCCGATGGTGCCTTGACCGGTGCGCGTCCGGAGACCGTGCGCTCGAAGCGCCCGCCGCCGACGAGCGTACCAAACGTTAGGCTTCGAGCCGCGTCGCCAGTCACCGAGACGACGCCATCATTGATCGCGAGCTGCGTGGCGGGCACGCCCAGCTTCGACGCCGCCATCTCGAGCAGCGCCTGTCGTGCCTCCGCCGCCGCGCGTCGAAGCTGGGCGCCACCACGCTTCACGCTGCCGCTGCCGACGGTTCGGCCCTGATCGACCGTGAGCTGGCTATCCCCTTGCACCCACGCAATGCGCGCCGGGGCCACGTCGAGCTCCTCCGCCACGATCTGCCGGAGCGACGTGGACACGCC
The DNA here is from genome assembly GCA_036509075.1 of Gemmatimonadaceae bacterium. Taxonomy (GTDB): domain Bacteria; phylum Gemmatimonadota; class Gemmatimonadetes; order Gemmatimonadales; family Gemmatimonadaceae; genus JAJKIV01. The sequence goes on along the minus strand of DATCGG010000503.1, from coordinate 10,066 downwards.
CGTGCCCAACTCCACCTTGCCGGCATAGACCGTCACGCTCTCGTCTCGGCCGATCACGAGCCACGAGTCGAGCGCGTCGGCGGATGGGGCGGCTGACGTCCCCGGCACAGCGCCTAACGATCCAGCTCGTGCGCCACGCGGGAACAGTGTGAAGCCGACGAGGAGAACGCCGGCGTCGGCGAGGAATTCGCGGCGTGATTGCGTGCACGCTGATGACGTGTTCACGTCAGCCCTCCCGTCCGGCCGGTCCGGCGGCGCCGCCGGCCGCGGCACGTTCGATGGCGCGCACGATGCGCATATGCGTTCCGCACCGGCAGAGGTTCGCGTCCATCGCGGACAGGATGTCGTCACGCGACGGGCGAGGCGTTTTCGCGAGCAGCGCGGACGCTCGCATGATCATTCCATTGATGCAGTAACCGCACTGCGCGGCCTGCTCGTCGATGAACGCCTGCTGCAGCGGATGCGGTCGCTCGGGAGTGCCGAGTCCCTCGAGCGTCACGACGTCCTTCCCGGCGGCGGCCGAGACGGCCGTCACGCACGAGCGTCGAGGCGCGCCATCGATGTGCACGGTGCACGCGCCACACTGTCCGAGTCCGCAGCCGAACTTGGGACCGTTGAGCGAGAGCTCGTTGCGCAGGACGTAGAGCAGTGGCGTGTCCGGCTCAGCGGAAACGTCGTGGTCGGCGCCGTTGACGCGGATACGCAGTGCCGTCGATGGATGTGACATGAGCCCGTCGCTCCGACTCCGATGTCATGACCGAATGCTGTCATACTACTCTCATGACGGGTGTGGACAAGTTCTGCGGTCGGTGCCAGCATCGTTCAGCACTCGAATGCTCTGTCCGGCACGTTCGTTGTTCGACCTCACCCCCCCCCGACGCATGCGTCCGCTCGGTCTCTTCCTCGTCATCGCGCTTCCACTGGGCGCGCAGGTCCCGAAGCCTGCTGCGAATACCGCGCCGATGCTGTCCACCCTCGACGCCGCTGCGGCCCATTACGCGACGGTCGCCAAGCAGATCTGGACGTACGCGGAGGTCGGCTACATGGAGGAGAAAAGCTCTGCCCTCCTGCAGTCCGAGCTCAAGACCGCGGGCTTCACCGTGAAGGCTGGAGTCGTCGGCGAGCCCACCGCATTCATCGCCGAGTTCGGGAGCGGCAAACCGGTGATCGCCATCCTTGGTGAGTTCGATGCGCTGCCCGGGCTCTCGCAGGACAGCGTGCCGGAGCGCAGACCGCTACGTGCGGGTGGCCCCGGCCACGGCTGCGGCCATCACCTGTTCGGTACCGCGAGCACCGCGGCCGCGATCGCGCTCAAGCAGTGGATGCAGGCGAACAACGTGAAGGGGACGATCCGGATGATAGGCACGCCGGCCGAGGAGGGCGGGGCGGGGAAGGTGTACATGGTGCGCGATGGCGTGTTCAACGACGTCGACGCCGTCATTGCCTGGCATCCCGGCGACGACAACTCGGTGACCGGCGAGCGGTCGATGGCGAACATCTCGGGCAAATTCCGGTTCCACGGCGTGAGCGCCCACGCGGCCGCCGCACCCGAGCGTGGGCGCTCGGCGCTCGATGCCGTGGAAGCGATGGACGTGATGACGAACATGCTGCGCGAGCACATCCCCGACGGCAGCCGCATCCACTACATCATCACGAACGGCGGCAAGGCGCCTAACGTCGTCCCGGACGAGGCCGAGGTGTACTACGTCGTGCGGCATGTCGAGATGGCCATCGTGAAGGACATCTGGAACAAGGTCGTCAACGCCGCCAAGGGTGCCGCACTGGGCACCGGGACGACTTATGACGTCCAGCTCGTGGGGTCGGTCTACTCGCTGCTGCCTAACGAAACGCTGGCGAAGGTGCAGCAGCGTGCGCTCGAGAAGGTGGGCGGGTTCACCTACACGCCGGCGGAACGCGCGTTCGCCGAACGGCTCCAGAAGAGCGATGCATTCACGGCGGTGCCACTCGAGACCGTGGCAAAGGTGAAGCCGCTGTCCATTGGCGCGGCGGGCGCCGGGTCCACCGACGTCGGGGACGTGAGCTGGGTCGTGCCAACGGTGCAGCTTTCGGCGGCGACGTGGGTTCCTGGCACGGCGGCCCACTCGTGGCAGGCCGTGGCGGCCGGTGGCACGACCATCGGCTACAAGGGGATGATGGTCGCCGCGAAGACCATGGCGCTGACGGGAGCGGATCTCTTCAGCACGCCCGCGACGATCGCGGCCGCGAAGGCCGAGCTCGATACCAAGCGCGGACCCGCGTTCAAGTACGAGACGGCGCTCGGGAGCCAGCCGCCGCAGCTCGACTACCGAAAGGGCAGCACCCCCTGAGCCTCAAGTCACTACGCGTTAAGCACGCCGCTCGGTATTATCGAGAATGAACCGCCGTCAGTTCCTCGCACTCGGGGGCGCCGCGTTCGCGACCGCCGCCGGCGTCCCCTTGTACGCGTGGCAGATCGAACCGCACTGGGTGGATGTCGTCCGACGACCGCTGCCACTGGAGCACCTGCCGCCCGCGCTCGAGGGTCGTACGCTGCTGCAGTTGAGCGACATTCACGTCGGTCCGCGCGTGAGCTCGGCGTATCTCATCGAGGCGTTTGACCGCGCGCGCGAGCTCGCGCCCGACTTCGTCGTGTTCACGGGTGACTTCGTGACGTATCGATCCGCCGATGCCACCCGTGAGCTGGCCCGGGTCCTGCGCCACGTGCCTAACGGGCGGCTCGGAACGGTCGGCGTACTTGGAAATCATGACTACGGAATCAAGTGGCGACAGGTCGAGGTCGCCGATCGGATCACGCAGATCGCTGCCGACGCCGGTATTCGGGTACTGCGGAACGAGGTCGAGGTCGTTGGCGACCTGCAGTTCGTCGGGCTCACCGACTTCTGGAGCCCGGAGTTCGGCCGACACGCGGCCCAGCGGCTCGTACCGCACTACCTCCCGGACGGGACTCGTGTCGTCGAACAGACTCCGCCCGGCGGCCGGGACGCCGGAGCGACACTACAGACCCGCGCACCCGGGCGGCCGACCATCGTCCTCGTGCACAACCCGGATGTGCAGGACCTGCCGATCTGGGATGGGGTGCGTGCCTGGTCGCTTTCGGGTCATACACACGGCGGCCAGGTGAAGCCGCCGTTTCTGCCGCCGCCGATCCTGCCGGTCTTCAACAAGCGCTATATATCAGGCGAATACCAGATCGCCCCGGGCCGCATGCTGTACATCAACCGCGGGCTCGGTCATCTCGTGCAGGTACGCTTCAACGTCAGGCCCGAGGTCACGCTCTTCACGCTGCACCGCGCGCCCGAAAATCCCGACGAGGTTGCATGACCACAGATTCGAAGCCCGTTGGTGGCGCTCCAGCTGCCGACCTCGCGCCGTTCAATGCTACTGCCGTGGCGGCGTCGCTGACCGTGAAGGACATTCGGAAGAGCCTGGCCTGGTATCGCGACGTCGTCGGCTTTACCGTCGACCGCGAACACGAGCGCGATGGGCAACTCCGAGCCGTGTCGTTCAGAGCGGGGGCCGTGAAGCTCCTGATCACACAGGATGACGGAGCGAAGGGACTCGATCGCGTGAAAGGCGAAGGCTTTTCGCTGCAGTATACGGTGGCCGGAAGCGTCGATGATGTCGCGAACCGGATCAAGCAGTGCGGAGGCACACTCGATTCCGAACCGACGGACATGCCGTGGGGCGTGCGTGTGTTCCGCCTCCGCGACCCCGACGGGTTCAAGCTGGTTATCTCCTCGGGATGAGGGATGAGGGATGAGGGTTAAGAGCGGAAACTCTCGGGATGCCATTCACGCAGAGTGAGGCCTCCCGAGGGTTCTCGCTTTCTACCCTCATCCCTCATCCCCCAGCCCTCATCCCCGTTCATTCATTCCGCAACGACTGCAGCGGATCGACGCTGACTGCTCGCGCGGCCGGTACCACCGCCGCAATGACCGACGTCGCAACGAGGATCGCGGCTGCCATCGCGAAGCTCGCACGATCGAGCGGCGAAATGCCGTACAACAGCGCGCGCATCGCGCGCGCCACGACGACGGCGGCGACCGACCCCGCGAGCATGCCTAACAAGACGGGTCGCAGTCCTTCCGACAGTACGAGCCAGAGCACATCGCCGTGGCGTGCACCGAGGGCGACGCGGATCCCGAGCTCCTGTGTGCGCCGCGCGACCAGAAAGCCGACGATCCCGAAGACCCCGACGGCCGCGATGACCAACGCGAGGATCGCGAAGCCACCGGCGAGCAGTGTCGTAAATCTCGGACGGGAAAGCGCGCCGTCGAACACCTCGGCGAACGGACGAACATTCGCAATGTTGATCGCGGGGTCGAGCGCGCGAAGGCGAGCCACGACCGGCGCAACGAGCTCGCTCAACGAAAGGTCCGAGCGCAGGATCAGCGACAAGCCCTGGCCGGAGTTCTGGGCGAATGGCAGGTACACGGTCGGCACGGCCGTGGAATCGACGCTCGCCGAGCGAACATCGCCAACGACGCCAATGACCGTGCGGTACGCCGCGAACGACTTGTCATCGAAGAGGAAGATCGTCGAGCCTAACGGGTCGGAGCTCGGCCAGTAACGCCGTGCCATGGCCTCGTTGATGATGGCCACGCCCGGCGGACGTGGAGGATCCAGGTTGGCGAGCGCCTGCTCGGTGAACCGGTCGCTCTGGGCGAATGCGCGTCCGTGCAGGATTGGAACGCCAAGCACCTCGAAGTAGCCGGGCGTCACGAGCTGAATGCCGGCCTTCCACTGGTCGGCGGCCGATGTCGGTGGCGTCGCGCCATGCGCGCCGGGTGCATCGGTGCGCCACATGCTCCCGGATCCCACCTCGCCCGTGAGTGGAACATTCGATGTCCCTCCAATCCCGCGGACACCAGGGATTCGACTCAGCTCGGCGATGAGACGGTCGTAGTACTCGACGCGCTGGAACCACGGCTGTGCTCCCGAGAATCGGCCGGCAGGGACACGAAGCTCGGCGGAGAGCAACGACTCCTGGCGAAACCCCAGGTCGGTGGCCTGGAGGCGTTCGAAGCTGCGAACGAGCAGCACGGCGGCCACCGTAAGAACACACGTCAACGCAACCTGCAGCCCGACGAGCCATTCGCGAGATCGCGCGGAGCGCGCTCCGCCGGTCCGCGTGCGACTGCGCAATGCATCGAGTGCGCTGGCGTCCCGCGAGCGGAGTGCCGGAACCAGGCCGATAATGAGCCCGACGACGATCGTCGCGAGTCCCACGAAGGCGACCGCGGAAGTGCCGAACGCAACCTCGTCGAGCCGCGGGATGTCATGTGGCGCGAGCGCGAGCAACAGCCGGTTGCACCAGTAGCCCACGAGGGCTCCGCCCGCGCCGCCCAACCCCGCGAGCAACAGTGCTTCCGCCGCCCACTGCCGGATGAGGCGGCCTCGCCCGGCGCCTAACGCCGTACGAACGGCGAGCTCGTGACGCCGGGCGGTCGCGCGCGCGACCGCCAGCGTCGCGACGTTGCCGCACGCGATGAACAGCACGCACGTCGCGAGACCGAGCAGGACGAACAGGGCGGGTCGCGCGCCGCCTACAATGCTCCGGTCGAGCCGCGCCAGCTCGATCGTCCATCCGGCGTTCGACGCGGGGAGCTCGGTCTGGAGCTCGGCGGCAATCGTCGCGGTCTCGCGTCTCGCCTCGTCGATGGTCATGCCTTGTCGCATCTGCGCGACCGCGCCGTAATAGCGGAACTGTCGTTCGAGCGGAGACACGGTCGGGCCGTACGTCAGCGGAACCCAGACATCCGTGTTCGTCGGAAACGAAAATCCCAACGGCATGACGCCGACGATCGTGTACGACCATCGGTAATCCATGCGGATCGTGCGGCCGACGACCGCGGGGTCGCCGCCGAACTGGCGCTGCCATAGCCCGTAACTGATCACGACGTCGTCGTGCGACCCCGTCCAGGCCGTGCGGTCGTCTTCCGAGGGGAACACGCGACCGACAGTCGGGCGGACACTCAACACGTTGAAGAGGGCAGGCGAAACGGCAGCCGCGCGAGCCGCCCACGTCTGGCGGTCGTCCGTGAAGAGCATCTCGCGCTCGCCGAAGATGGCGACGCGCTCGAGCGTTCGGCTCCGTTGCCGGAGGTCCACGAGCGTCCCCGGCGACACCAGTGCATGCTCGATGCGCTGCGCCGGGTTCGCTTCCCACACGCGGACGAGTCGGTCCGGCTCTGCATACGGCAGCGGAGCGATGACGACCGCATGAACAACCGCGAACACGGCCGTGTTCGCCCCGATGCCCAGGCTGAGGGCGGCGATCGCACTCGCGGCAAACCCGGGTGATCGACGGAGCGCTCGTGCGGCGTGGCGGAGATCGCGCATGGCGTCGTCGACCCACACGATGCCTCGCACATCGCGGATCTCCTCCGCGACGCGATCCATTCCGCCGAACGCCAGCACAGCGGCTCGTCGCGCGTCCGCCGGCTTCATTCCGGCGCGGATGTTCTTGTCCGTCTCCATGTCGAGATGGAACGCGAGCTCCGCGGACATTCGGCGGTCGGCCACGTCTCGGCGCATCAGCGCGCGGGCCCGGCGGAGCCAGGCGCGGACGCGGTCAGTCGGCAGCGGCCGCCTGGCCACGTTAGGCACCCTCGAGGATCAGATCCACTGCGCGCACGTACTGCCGCCAGCTCTTCGTCTCCGCAACGAGGGCGCGGCGCCCAGAGGCCGTGAGCGTGTAGAACCGGGCCGGCCGGTTCTGCTCGGTGGGTCGCCATTCGCTCTCGATCCACGCCTGCTGCTCGAGCCGCTGCAACGCAGGATAGAGCGAGCCCTGTCCCACCCGGAGCAGGTTCTCGGACTGCTGCTGAATGAACTGGCTCAGGGCCCACCCGTGCATGGGCCCTCCGGCGAGCGTTCTCAGGATGAGGAGATCGAGTGTGCCGCGGAGGAGATCGGTTTCCTGTCGGGCCATGGCGTGCCGAACCTCGAGTTGTCGAGTTCCGACACTAAACTAGGGCCATGTTGTCGAAAGTCAACAATACCCGGACGCGGCGTGAGGCGGAGCATGGTGTGGCGTCAGGACCGAGAGCCGCGCAGAAATCTCAGCGGTAGCGTGATCCATCGAAGCGCGTACCACAGCAGCATCAACAGAAGCGACGCACACAGCATCGTGACGAGCATCAGTACAGCGATCAGCGCGGTCGCTGCGATGATCAACCCGATCAGATTTCGGAGGTCGCGCCATTCCGACAGCGCGGATCGAACGCGCTGCGCGAGCCTAACGCGTGAGTGGTCGCCCGTTAACGCGCCGAGCGCGGCAAGACGTCGAAGGCGCGGCTCTGGCTCGACGCGCATGCGCGCGGCTTGGGTCGACGCACCCGCGAACTTCGAATCCGGTGTGACGGGCACCGGTACCCAGACCGGGAACAGAAAGTGGACGGGCCAGCCGCCGGGCACTTCGACGTCGCAGCTCGACAGCGTCCGCACCGCTCGCGCCAGCGCATCGGGGTTGCGCGTCAGCTGAACCGCGGTGGCGTCGGCGAGGTACCGACGCGCGCGCCACATCGCGCCGAGCCACGGGCCGAGCACCAACAGCGTGAACAGATTCGTCGATTCTCGCGCTGCGATCATCCCGAGCCCGACACTCGCGATGAGCGGGATCTGGACGAGGATGATGTAGCACCCGTTCCCGAACGACGAAGGGTGGACGGACTCGACCATCGAGATGAAGTCATCGACATCCTGGCCCGATCCGATGAGCAGTGCGTCGACCATCGCTCGCGCTTCACGCTCGTCCACGCGTCCGCGCGTTGCCTGGTAGGCGAGCCGAACGAATTGCCGGACGAACGCGCGCCGCCGCGCACTCAACGGCGTCTCGAGGAGCGCGGCGACGAGAGCCCACGTTTCGAATACGGAGAAGATCGTTGCGGCAATCTCGAGGTCTCCGTTGCCCACCGACCCGATGAGATGCGCGACTGTAGCCTGACGCTCGTCACGGTCCAGCCGCTCGAGGAAGCCATTGGTGACGAGAATCGTCGCGTCGTTCGTGGTGAGACCGACGGCAACGGCGTTGACTGCGTCCGAGTCGATCACGCCCACGGCGGGCGCGCGTACACCAGCTGCCACGGCCATCTCGCCGACGACGTTCACCACTTGCTGCTCGGCGAGACGTTGCGGGTCGGGCGGTCGCGAATCGAGGCGGCGGAGAAGCGATCCCACGCCGGCACTCCGCGACAGCAACTGCATGAACGGCCATGTCACGAGCATGAGCACGGCGCCCGGCGCTACGTAAATGAGCGCGAGCGCCCGCCACGAGATGGCGGTTTGTTGGCCGAGCAGCTTTCTGTACAGAGTCGGCCCAACGAAGACCGCGTCGTGCAGCGCTGCCCACTGTTCGGGGCCCAGTGGCTCGACCAGGTCGATCAGGTGCGCAACGACCAACACGCCGCCAAGCAACAGCGGCGCGATCACGACACACAGCGGAAGACCCGCGATCGCAACCGCGGTGACGGCGAACACACCGAACCGAACGCTTCGGCGTCGGTTTCGGCGCTGGTCGTCGAGAAAGTGGACCGGACGGCGCGCGCTCGGGGGTATGGCCGTCTACCTCGCGTCCGCTCGCGAATCGATGGACTTCGGGTGGACTACTCGCTCGAAGTCGCGATATGGCATTCGGATCAGCTCCGTGTGCGTGCCGGCATTGAACGCAATCTCCTCATCATCCGCGAGGCTTCGGGTCACGTACGTGTCCAGACCGTACAGATTGCCGAACGGCGGCATGGCGCCCAGCTCACATCCAGGAAACAGCGTCGCGAACTCCTGCTCGGTCGCGAGCTCGACGTCGTGCGCACCCGTGTTGGCGCGAATCTGGTCGAAGTCCACCTTCTCGCCGGCGGGCAGCACCACGAGCGCTGGTCTGCCATCGATCTTCGTCACGACCGTCTTCGCCATCTCCCTGCCGGAGACGTGCGCCGCGGCTGCGATCTCCTGCGCGGTGTAGGCGCGGGAGTGCTGGATCGTGATGTACCTGATGCCCTCTCGGTCGAGGAGCTCGGTGAGGTTCGTCGTTGCCATCGTCCCTCCTCCGGCGGTGCCGCCGTCTGTCGAAGCCTCGTGCTCGCTCAAGCCCGCGCGGGCCGTCGCGCAGGCAATCGCTGAACGTGAACGAAAGATGCCACAGGCGGTGGCGAGGCTCAACCGACGCTGAACGGTGAATGAACGGCGCATGAACGCCGCACGAATGGCGCGCGAACGACTCGTCTCCGTGTTGTTCGTGACGTGTCGATGACAATGCGGTGATCCGGCCGTCGCAGACGCGCGGGAGTATTGCGCCCTTCCATTCCAACGGCCGAGGCCCAATGCCCAGACACGCTGCCGTCGTTTCTCTTTCGCTGTTCACCTGTATTGCCGCCGCCGCGTGCAACACCGACGCTCCCGTCAATCCCCAGCAACAGCCGTCGTTCGACATCGGGAATCCCATCAACACCGGGTCCGCGAATCCGTATACGCTGGCGGTGATCGGCGACATTCCCTACGGCGCGCAGAAGCTCGAGGACTTTCCGAAGCTCATCGCGCTCATGAACGCGGACCCGAAGGTCGACGTCGCGGTGCACCTCGGGGACATCAAAGCCGGGTCATCGAGCCCGTGCACGGATGAGTACTTCACCACGATTCGCGGGTTGTTCGACACGTTCCAGGATCCGCTGGTGTACACCCCAGGCGACAACGAATGGACGGATTGTCACGTGGCCAGCAAGAACAACGGCCTGTACACGCCGACCGAGCGCCTGGCGGCGGTTCGGGCGCTGTTCTTCCCGGTGCCCGGCCAGACGTTAGGCGGTCGGAAGAAGCAGTTGCTCACCCAGGCCGACGACCCCGACAACTTCGCCTTCGTCGAGAACACCATGTTCATGGAGTCGCGCGTCGTTTTCGCCGCGCTCAACATCACCGGCAGCAACAACGATCTCGCGTCGTGGGGCTCCCCGCTCCCGGCGGACGCCGCGAGCTTCCCGACGCAGGCCGAGGAGGTCGCAAGCCGGGCCCAGGCGAACACCGCGTGGCTGAACAAGGCGTTCGCCCTCGCGAACACCGAGGATGCGGCGGG
>DATCGG010000502.1:0-7403 GCA_036509075.1 Gemmatimonadaceae bacterium | reverse complement strand
GCTCCCGGGGAAAGCCGTCAGCATTCGTTAGGCACCGCGTCGCGGCTCGCCGGGCGAGCCGGTTTCCCCACTAGCGAGCGCGATCCCCCCACGCCGTCGCCGGCAGATGCTCGGCGAACACGCGCTCGACGGACAGCCCCTCGCGCCTAACGACCCTCCCCAGCTCGGCCCAGTACCCGGCCGCGAACACCGGCTCGAACGTGTCCGGCAACACCACATCACTCGCGTACAGCAGCCAGTCGATCCACGCCACCGATGGCACCCGCACTGGCGAGCACGATCTCGCGCGCTGATGGTGAGGTACGCGGGAGGGAAGCAACGCGCGCGGCGGGTGAAATCCCCGCAGCAGTCTCGGTCGGTGCGCTGCATTACGCAAAGACCGGTTCGGGGCGATCAGCACCTCTGTCGGCCACACCGGTCGCGCTGAGGTCCGCCTACCACCCGGCGACCCCAACCCTTTTAGCGTCTCGCGCGTTAGCTTCCGCTTGGCCATAATCGGCGACCATCACGAGCCACGGGGAAACAGGGTGGGGACACAGTTACGCGAGCAACACCGCACCGATGAGCGTGACCTCGAGCTGCTGCAGCAGCTCACGCAGGCACGGAAGCGGCTCACGGAACAGATCGGGCGACGCATCATTGGGCAGCTCGATGTCATCGATAACCTGGTCGCCGCCATTCTCGCGGGAGGCCACGTCCTGCTGGTCGGCGTTCCGGGCGTCGCGAAGACGCTCCTCATTCAGACGCTGTCGCAGGCACTGGACCTTTCGTTCAACCGCGTGCAGTTCACGCCCGACCTCATGCCGGCCGACATCACCGGTACCGAGCTGCTCGAGGAAGATCACGCGACCGGTCGCCGGGTGTTCAAGTACGTGAAGGGCCCCGTGTTCGCGAACATCGTGCTCGCCGATGAGATCAACCGCGCGCCGCCAAAGACGCAGGCCGCGCTTCTTCAGGCGATGCAGGAGCACACGGTGACGGCCGCAGGCCAGACCCACGCCCTCCCCGAGCCATTCTTCGTGCTCGCCACACAGAACCCGATCGAGCAGGAAGCGACGTATCCGCTCCCCGAAGCGCAGCTCGACCGGTTCATGTTCGAGCTCCGGATGGGCTACCCGTCCAAGGACGACGAGGAGCGCATCGTGGTCGCGACGACCGGATCCACCGAGAACGAGATCGTCCCGGTGCTACACGGGTCTCAGGTCATCGAGTTGCAGAAGCTCGTGCGGCGGATCCCGGCACCCCCGACGATCGTGAAGTACGCCGTGCATCTGGCTCGTGCGACCCGCCCGCAGGAGTCCGATGCGGGCCCGGAGGTCAAGAAGTACGTGAGCTTCGGCGCCGGACCGCGTGCGTCGCAGTATCTCGTGTTAGGCGCGAAGGCACGTGCGGCGATGGACGGACGGCCCGTGCCCGACATCGACGATGTGCGAGGCGTTGCGCTGTCGGTGCTCCGCCACCGCGTCGTCATGAACTTCCAGGGCGAGGCGGAAGGGATCAGCGTCGAGAAGCTGCTGCCGATGAACGAAAAGCGCTGAGCAGGAACCACGAACGTAGGCGCCCGCGCTACGGGGGCGCCTAACGCTTTTCAACCCCCGGCGCGCTTGACGCTCGACGGCACCACCCCCTCCGCCATTCGGAACGCACGCGTGAGGTGGCTGTGGTCGGAGAACCCGGCCTCGTGCGCAATCACCGAGATCGGACGGTCCCCGCGTAACAGCTCCGCCTTGACCCAATCGATCTGCCGGCGGCGCTGATACTGCCACGGCGTGACGTCGTACCGCCGCTTGAAGGCCCGGGCGATCGATGACGGATGAAGCCCGGCGACCGACGCGATCTCGGTCAGCGGCAGCGCTCGCGAGAAGTGCGCATCGATGAACTCACGGGCGCGCTCCAGGCGTGCCGGAACCGTCCCCTCCCCGGTCGCCGTCCGTACGGTCGACGTCGAGCGTACGAGCCGAGCGAGCAGCGCGAGCACGAGGCCCTCGATGGCGAGATCGCTCGCGTGATCGCGATGGTGCAGCTCCCAGAGGAGCTCGTCGGCGAGGTTTTGAACCACGCCATCCTGAACTACCGAGGTTCGGCCGACGACACGCCGGATGCGCCGATCCTCCAGCGCAGGCGCGAGCGGCAGATCGACGATCAGGATTCGCGAACCGTTTGGGTCGAACTCATTCGTATGCGGCTCTTCCGATGGCCGGACGTGCAGCATCCCCGGCCGGCAATTGACGTCGCCATGTCGATTCGTCTCGCGAAAGCCACCGCGAGCGACATACGAAAGCGCCGGCCGAGGGTGCGTATGCCTCGGCAGTGAAAGGGCTTTGGTGTAGACGGCCTCGACCACGCGGTAACCCGCCACCTCGGTGGTCGCAACTCGTCGTCCGGCGATTCCGGCGACCATTGAAGCAGGCCGCGCCAGTCCTGCGTCCATATGCCTCCCGGCTCCCCCACGCAAAAGGACGTGATTCAATGTGCGACCCGGCCAACAACGTGCGCCAACGCAATCTCGTCAACTTTTCAATGAGCGCGGCTCATGGCAGCACATGGTGACCTGGCATGGACTGGATCATCCAAGCCCATGCGCGAATTCGACAAGCGTCGCGCGGGTCGAACAACCGATGATGCGACCATAAAGTTGCTGGCCGTCGTTCACTCGAGCCAATGGAATGGGGGAACGCGCGATGATTCTCGAGGTCCGTCACCTACGCATACTCACGGCGATCGCCGATCACGGGACCGTATCGGCGGCGACGAAACACGTCTACCTCACGCAGTCGGCAATCAGCCACCAGCTCATCGAGCTGGAGCAACGTCTCGGAATTCACTTCTTTCACCGGACGCCCAAGGGCATGGTGCCGACGGAAGCCGGGGCCGAGTTGATCGAGGTCGCGCGCGACGTCCTCGCCCGTCTCGCGGCGGCCGAGGCGTCAATGCTGCGGACTTCGCCGCGATCGGCGGGACGTCTCCGGGTCGGAACGGACTCCCCGCTGGCGCTCGCCTGGCTGCCCGCAGCGGTTTCGATCGTTAGGCGCCGGCTGCCGCACATTCGTGCAGAGCTGGTGCCCGATACCACCGCGCACGGCGTCGACGCCCTGTTCGAGGGCCGCTACGAGCTGGCGGTCGTCGCTGACGCGGCTCCGGATCCGAGGCTGGACCTCATCCCGCTGTTCGACGAGGAGCTCGTCGCGCTCGTGACACCTGCACACCGACTCGCGGGTCGCCTCGCGCTCGGCCCGGGCGATCTACGCGTCGAGCAGTTGGCGGTCCACACGGCGCGGCCAAACGACCACCGCTGGCTCACCGAGAAGCTCGCGGCCGCAGGCCTGGAGCCGATGCGCCTGACGACTGTGACGCTCACCGAGGCGATCGTCGGCCTGGCGGAATCCGGCGAGGCCGTCGCGATTCTGCCCCGAGCGGCAGCGGACGCGCCGATCCGCGCCGGTCGAGTCACGGCCCTGCGCATCGGTCAAGGTCTCCGGCGGCGATGGCAGCTCATCACGCTGGCGACCGGAGTGAGTGCGCTGCACGTCCAGTGCTTCGCTTCCGCGGTGCAGCAGGTCGCGGCTGACGCGGTGGCCCCAAAGGGTCCCACGCTCACCCCGTCGACGCCTCCGCGCGCCGTCACACGGTCGGCGTGACGCTCGCGGCACGAAGCGCCTGATCGAGGTCGGCCCAGAGGTCGGAAACGTCCTCGAGGCCGACCGACATCCGGATCGTTCCGCCTAACGGCGACCCCGCCACACCGGTCCCCGCATCGTCCGCCTCGAAGTCGAGGTCATACGGAAGCTCGACGATCGTCTCGACGCCCCCCAGGCTCGTGGCGATCGGGATGAGTCGGAGCGCATCGGCGAATCGCCGGCTGGCGCTCGTTCCGCCCTTCACTACGAACGACACGACACCGCCACCGCCGCGCATCTGCTTCGACGCGATCGCGTAACCCGCGTCGCCCTCGAGGAAGGGATAGAACACCGTCTCGACGCCTGGGTGCGATGAGAGCTTTCGCGCGAGCGCCAGCGCGCTCTCCGCCTGACGCCTGACCCGCACGCCGAGCGTTCGAATCCCTCTCATGAGCAGCCATGCCGCGTGCGGGTCCTGTACCGTCCCGAGAAGGATCTGCATGTCACGGATGCGGGAAATCAGCTCCCGACGGCCCGACGCGACGCCGCCGAGCACGTCCGAGTGGCCGCCGAGGAACTTTGTCGCCGAGTGAATGCTCAGCGTCGCGCCGAGATGGATCGGCGACTGGAGCGCGGGGCTCCCGAACGTGGCGTCGACGTACAGCTCGATGCCGGGCTTGAGCGCGCTGGCGATCGCGGCAATGTCCACGATGTGGAGCAGCGGGTTCGATGGCGTTTCCACGTAGATCAATCGCGTGTTGGGTCTGATCCTCGACGTCACTTCGCTGGCGACGCGAGCGTCCACGAACTCCGTCTCGACGCCATATCCGCGCAGCGTCGTGTCGAGAAGCGTCCGCGTTTGAGCGAAAATTTCCCGAGAGGCGATCACGTGGTCGCCAGCCCGGAGAATCGCGAACAGCGACGTCGAGATCGCACCCATGCCCGAGCCGAAGAGGATCCCCTCCTCTGCTCCCTCGAGATCGGCAATGAGCCGCGCAGCTGCCGCCGCCGTCGGGTTGCCGAACCGCCGATAGAACGTCGTCGAGCCGTCCTGGAACATCTCGCGATGCCTAACGGCCGATGGCGCGGAGTAGGTCGTCGCGAGAACGATCGGCTCGCTGAGCGGCTGGTTCGCCCCGTTCGCGCGAACCCGAACGAGCTGCGTGTCGAATCCGAGGGGCATGTCCGTGGCGACCGAAAGAGATGGGTCATCCCGTGTGTGCGTCATGCGGCGAAGTTGGGTGATGCCCGCCCGTGCTGCAAATGAGGCCGTCGCATGACCGTCATGTCCGACGCGGGCCCGAGCGCTAGCTTTCCAAACGCCGCGCCGCGACGCGGCACATATCGGCCAGCGCGCGGAGGGCTCTCGGCGATGTACGCCACCTGTCTCTTCTGTAACCGTCCACTCGGCTCCAACGAGTCGATCGAGCACTTTCCCGTCGGACGACGTCTCGCGTTCGACTCGGCAAAGGGGCGCCTCTGGGTGGTCTGTCCCTCCTGCGAGCGATGGAACCTGACTCCACTCGAGGAACGCTGGGAAGCGATCGAGGAGGCTGAGCGGCTGTATCGAGGCACACGGCTGCGGGTGGCGACCGACCAGATCGGGCTCGCCCGGCTGCGAGACGGCACGGAGCTCGTACGCATCGGAGAGCCGCTGCGACCCGAGTTCGCCGCGTGGCGGTACGGCGATCAGTTCGGCCGGCGCCGCCGGCGGCAGATGCTCGTTGCGGGCGCAGGCCTAACGGCAATCGGCGCGGTCGTCGCCGGCGGTGTGGCAGCGGGCGTCGGTGTCGGAGGCCTCGGGTGGATCCTCGCGCGACTCGCTCGTACCGCCGTGCGCGGAAACCCGCGCAGCGTCGTCGCGCGCATCCGCACCGAGGACAGTCAGATCCTGCGAGTGCGCCTCGGCCACCTGTCCGAGACGTCACTGGGGCCCGGAGCACACGCGCCCATCGCGCTCGACCTCCGACACGAGACCGGCCGCATGCGCTTCGAGGGGCAGGAGGCAATGCGCGTGGCGTCCACACTCATGCCCAAGGTGAATCGGTACGGCGGGACGAAGCAGACCATCGCCCAGGCGGTGAGCCAGCTCGAAGAGCGCGAGGGGTCCGAGCGCTATCTCGAGGCGTTGTCCCTGACCGCCCGCATCACGACCCAGCCGGCCGCGAAGCGCGTTAGGCGCCTCAGCGTCATGCAGGATGTCCCTGACCACGGGCTCTTCGGGTTGTCTCCCGTCCAACGACTCGCTTTCGAGATGGCATTGCATGAGGAAGCCGAGCGGCGAGCAATGGAGGGCGAGCTCGGGGAGCTGGAGCGGGCGTGGCGGGAAGCGGAGGAGATCGCCGCCATTTCGGATGACCTCTTGCTGCCGACTGGGGTCCAGCAGAAGATCGAGCGGCTCCACGACGCGTCGCCCGAGACGCGGGCCACCAACGGATGACCGAACGGCGGACGGAACGTCGTCCGACGTTAGGTGCGCTGCGGCGAAAACTGCGCGCGGAAGCCGACGCCGACGATGCGGTCCACCTGCAGCGTTTCTTCAAAACGGGCCCCGGCCAATATGGTGAGGGCGACCGTTTTCTCGGCGTTCGCGTTCCGGTGCTTCGTCGCCTCGCCAGCGAGTACCGCGCGCTGCCCGCGGATGACGCCCTCGCACTGCTGCAATCGCGATGGCACGAGGAGCGACTGCTCGGATTGCTCCTGCTCGTGGCCATCTATCAGCGTGGCCACGATGCCGACAAGCAGGCAGTATACGACGCCTATCTCGAGCACACGCGACACATCAACAACTGGGATCTGGTCGATGCGTCGGCCGAGCACATTGTCGGCCCGCACGTCATTCCGGACAGGCTGGATGTGCTCGAACGACTAGCCCGGTCGCCCGATCTCTGGGAGCGGCGCATCGCGATGCTCGCGACGTTCCACGGGATCAAGCAGGGTCAGTTCGCCCCTGCGCTTCGCATCGCCGCGCTGCTGCTCGCCGACCGCCACGATCTCGTTCACAAGGCGGTGGGCTGGATGCTGCGCGAGATCGGGAAGCGCGATCGAGCCGTTGAGCAGGCGTTCCTGCGGGAGCACCACGGGGCGATGCCCCGGACCGCGCTGCGATATGCGATCGAGCACTTCCCGGAGCGTGAGCGGCAGCGGTACCTCGCCGGCACGGTGTGAAAGGGGGCGCACCGCGTCGAGTGGTTCGATCGAACTCCGCCTACCTGGTACTACCTGTCTCGTTCCATCGAGCGAAGTTGCTCTCGCACCTCCGGCACCGTGCCGGACCGCGCCGGACCCGAATCCCTCGCCTGCCATGACCGCTCCTCGCCCCGTCGCCCGCCACGCATTGGTGGCGGTAATCGCGCTCGTCATGGTGGCCGCGCCGTTGAGCGCGCAGGCGGCGCGGCGCGGTCACGTCCTCGTGGCGAACCAGCAGTCGGCGAACGCATCGCTCATCGACCTCGCCACCGACAGCATGCGGTTCATCGACGTTGGAACGGGGCCGCACGAAGCGGTGATCGCGCCGAGTGGACGGGTTGGTGTCGTGACGATCTACGGAACGCAGACGCCGGGCAACGAGCTCGCGATCATCGACATCCGCGCGGGCGCGCTCAAGCGCAAGATCTCGCTCGGTCAGTACACGCGACCGCACGGCGCCATGTTTGTGCCCGGCGACGAGTCGCGCGTCGTCGTGACGTCGGAGGCGACGCAGAACATCGTGCTCGTGAACATCGAGAGCGGCACCGTGGAGGGCGCCATCCCGACGAACGCGCAGGGCTCGCACATGGTGGCCCT
>DATCGG010000501.1:0-27395 GCA_036509075.1 Gemmatimonadaceae bacterium | reverse complement strand
CGTCCCCTTCCACTCCGCGAACCCGCGGTACTCACACGTTAGGCACCCTGATCCGACGAGGATTCACTGATGATCAAGCGCATCGCGGCATGCACCATCCTGTGGGCCGCAGCCGCTCACGCGCAGAACAAGGGCCTTCCGCCGCAGGCTGAGCGCCAGCTCGCGCGCGACATCTACAAGGAGATGGTCGAGGTGAAGTCCGGCTTCACGACGGGCTCGACGACACCGATCGCGGAAGGCGTGGCACGCCGCCTGAAGGCCGCTGGATTCCCTGAGGCCGACATCTTCGTTGGCGGTGCAAGCCCCACCAAGGCCAATTTGGTCGTGCGGTATCGCGGCACCGGACGTCGGCGCCCCATCCTGCTGCTCGCGCACACGGATGTCGTGGAAGCGAAGCCGGAAGACTGGAGCATGGACCCGTTCACGCTCATCGAGAAGGACGGCTACTTCTATGGCCGGGGGACGGGCGACGACAAGGCACAGGCGGCGATGTGGATCGCGAACCTGATTCGGTACAAGCGGGAAGGTTACAAGCCCGATCGCGACATCATCGTGGCGCTCACGGCCGATGAAGAAGGTGGCGGGCCCTACAACGGTGTGGAGTGGCTGCTCAAGAACAAGCGTGAGCTCATCGACGCCGAGCTGTGCCTCAACGAAGGCGGATGGGGTGAGGCGTTAGGCGACACGAAGATATCGAACGACATTCAGGTCAGCGAGAAGTACGTCATCAACTATCGGTTCGAGGTGCGCAACAAGGGCGGCCACAGCTCGCTGCCCGTCGCCGATAACGCGATCTACCACCTTGCCGGCGCGCTCGACCGACTGTCGAAGTTTGGCTTCCCGCTCGAGACCAATGACGTAACGCGCGCCTATTTCCGCGCGATGTCGAAGATCGAGAAGGGACCCATCAGCGCCGACCTGGCGAAGGTCGCCGACGGCGACACCGCGGCGATGGCCCGGGTCGCGAAGGCGTCCACGCCCTGGAACGCGACGCTGCGCACGACATGCGTCGCGACACAGCTCGAGGGAGGCCACGCGAGGAACGCGCTTCCACAGCTCGCGGCCGCGAACGTCAACTGTCGCGTGCTGCCCGACGATCGCGTGGAGACCATCACGCAGATGCTGAAGCAGGTGGTCGGAGACACCGCGGTGAGCGTGACGGTGGACGGCACACCGAGGAGCGGACCCGCCTCCCCCATGCGCGCCGACCTGCTGCAGGCAGTCACCGCGGTTACGAGCTCGGTGTGGCCCGGCGTTCCGACGGTCCCGATGATGGTGATGGGCGGGACCGACGGGATGTATCTGCGTTCGGCCGGGATTCCTACATACGGCGTGCAGGGCATCTTCTACGACCGCTCGGACATTCGATTCCATGGTCGCGATGAACGAGTGAAGGTGCAGTCGTTCTACGAGGCGCAGACGTTCCTGTACGAGCTCGTGAAGCGGCTCACCGGAGGACCACCAATCGCCTGACACCGCCATGCGCATTCCGGTCTGCTGTTGCATGCTGAGCCTCGCCCTCTCCGGCGCCGGCGCCCAGAGCTCCATCGGCGCATTCGAAGGACAGACGGATGTCGGCCGAGTGAGTCATCCGGGCACGGTGAAGTACGATGCGCCGCGTCAGGAGTATGTCGTGACCGGCTCGGGCAAGAACATGTGGGGAACGCAGGACGACTTCCATTTCGTGTGGAAGCGCCTAACGGGCAACTTCATCCTGTCTGCACGCGCGCACTTCACGGCCAAGGGAGTCGAGCCGCACAGGAAGATCGGCTGGACCATTCGGCCGTCGCTCGAGACCAGCGGCGCACACGTCACGGCCGCGGTGCACGGCGATGGCCTCGTGTCGCTGCAGTTCCGGCGGACAAGCGGCGGGACCACGGAGGAGATCAAGTCGCCCGACAGCTTGCCCAACCCCGACGCCGTGATTCAGCTCGAGCGGCGCGACGGCGTGTACCTCATGTCGGTCGCGCGGTTCGGCGACACGCTCGTCACGCAGCAGGTCGCCGACGTCTCGCTGCCGGATACGGTGTATGTCGGCTTGTTCGTGTGCGCGCACAACGACACCGTCGTGGAGCGGGCCGAGTTCACCAACGTGCGCATCACCACGCCGGCGAAACGAGACTTCGTTCCGTATCGTGATTACCTCGGCAGCAGCCTCGAGATCCTCGATGTCGCGACAGGCAACGCGACGATCGTGCATCAGTATCGCGGGTCGTTTCAGGCGCCGAACTGGACGCCCGACGGCAAGGCGCTCATCTACGCTCAGGAGGGGCGCCTCTACCGCTTCGACCTCGCCGCCCGTTCCGCCGCACCGATCAACACGGGCTTCGCGACGCGCAACAACAACGACCATGTCCTCTCGTTCGATGGTCGAATGCAGGGCATCAGTCACCACACGGCCGAGGACAGCGGGGCATCGATCGTCTACACGCTGCCGTCCGCGGGCGGGACGCCGAAGCGCGTAACCGCGAAAGGCCCATCGTATCTGCACGGCTGGTCGCCGGACGGCCGCTGGCTGGTGTACACCGGTCAGCGGAACAACGAATTCGATGTGTACAAGATTCCGGCCACCGGCGGCGAGGAGATCCGCCTAACGTCGTCGCCCGGGCTCGACGACGGACCGGAGTTCACTCCGGATGGGAAGTACGTCTACTTCAACTCGACACGAACGGGGCGAATGCAGATCTGGCGCATGCGCCCCGATGGCAGCGGCCAGGAGCAGGTCACGAACGACGGGTTCAACAACTGGTTCCCGCACATCTCGCCGGACGGGAAATGGATCGTGTATATCGCGTTTCCCCCTGACGTCGCGCCCGACGATCACCCGTTCTACAAGCACGTGCTGATCCGGTTGATCCCCATTGGCGGTGGCCCCGCACGGGTGATCGCCTACGTGTACGGTGGCCAGGGTACGATCAACGTCCCGTCGTGGTCGCCGGACGGGAAGCGTCTCGCGTTCGTGAGCAACTCGACAGTCCGCTAGGCCTCGTCGGCCCCGGCTGCCTCGGGGAAGAACGGAACGCTGCGCACGGGCGCGTTACGCCGTAGGTTGATGGCGAGCTAACGCCATGGGAGCGTGGATGACCGAGCTGCTCGGACGCCTGAACGCCGCGCTGGCCGGCCGCTATCGCATCGAGCGGGAGCTTGGTCTCGGCGGAATGGCGATCGTGTACCTCGCCGAGGACCAGAAGCACCATCGCCAGGTCGCGGTGAAGGTGTTGCGACCCGAGTTGGCGACGACGCTGGGGCCCGATCGGTTCCTGCGCGAGATCGACATCGCCGCCAAGCTCCACCATCCGCACATCCTTCCGCTGTACGACTCCGGCGGCGAAGGGGAGGTGCTCTACTACGTGATGCCGTTCGTGGAGGGGCACTCGCTGCGCGACCGCATCGCGAGCGTGGGTGCGCTTCCTATCGACGAAGCGGTGCGGATCATTCGCGAAGTCGCCGACGCCCTCGCGTATTCCCACGCGCACGGTGTGGTCCACCGGGACATCAAGCCGGAGAACGTGCTCATCTCGAGCTCGCACGCGCTCGTGACGGACTTCGGTGTCGCGAAGGCCGTGAGCGATGCGGCGACCGCGGCCCATCTGACCGGCACTGGTGTCACGTTAGGCACCGCGGCATACATGGCGCCGGAGCAGGCCACGGCGGATCCTTTGCTCGACCACCGCGTCGACATCTACGCCCTCGGCGCCATGGCGTACGAGATCCTCGCCGGTCAGCCACCGTTCCGCGGCGCGAATCCGCAGCAGGTGATTGCCGGGCATCTGACGCGGCACCCGGATGCGCTTTCCGTCTACCGGCCGTCGGTTCCGCCAGGGCTCGACGCGATCGTGATGCGCAGTCTGGAGAAGAATCCTGGCGACCGATGGCAGAGCGCCGACGAGATGGTGCGTGCCCTGGATGCGTTAGGGACATCGATCGCAGCGGGTATGCCCGTGAGCCGCCCGCTACCCGCGGCCAGCGGTGCTGAAGTCCCCGTTGCGGCACCACGCGCTCGTCGCGGCTGGCGATGGGGGACCGCGGCGGCATTCGCGGGCATGGCGCTGGCCGGTGTTGGCACAGCGTGGTTCCTGCGAATGGGACGCGCCGGTACATTGATCGGGAACGAGGTGCTCGCGCCTAACGATGTCGTTCTCGTCGCCGAGTTCGAAAACCGCACCGCCGATACATCACTAGCCCGGACCGTAACCGACGCGATCCGCATGGACCTGCAGGGATCGCGAGCCGTACGGGTGATGAGTCAGGCGGCGATGTGGGCGGGCCTCGAGCGGATGGGGCTCGATCGTGGAACGTTTCTCCCCCAACCAAGGGTCCAGGAGCTGGCGGAGCGCGAGGGCGCAAAGGCATTCGTGGTCGGCAGCATCGCCCGGGTTGGCAGCGGCTACCAGGTCACGGCACGCGTCGTCGCGACGAATGGAGGCACCGAAGCGCTCGCGGCGCGCGCGACGGCCCGCGACTCGACGGCATTGATCGGTGCCGTCGAAGAGGTTGGGCGAAAGCTGCGCCGCGGAATCGGCGAGTCGCTGCGCTCCGTCCTCGCTGCTCCGCCACTTGCGCAGGTCACCACCGCATCGCTGCCGGCACTTCGCGCCTACTCGGCTTCTCTGCGCGCCGAAGCCGAGGGGCAGCGCCCTCGCGCGGTCGCTCTCGCGAAGGAAGCGCTCTCCATCGACACGACGTTCGCGGCGGCGTGGGCTGGCCTGTACACGATGTACACGAACATGGGCTTCGTTCGCCTCGCGACAGAGTCGGCGAAGCGCGCCTACGACCTTCGCGACCACCTCTCGGAGCTCGAGCGGCTCAGAATCGAAGGGAATTACCACGCCACGCGGGGTGAGCCTGTCGAAGAGGAAGCCGCATGGCAGCGTCTCGCAGACTTCGGACGCGACGAAGTGGCGTACTCGGACATGCTCCTCGGGCAGGGGCGCCTGCGTGAGGCAGAGGCGATGGCGCGGCGGGCCGTCGCCTCGGAGCCGAAGAACCCGATCGCCTACTGGAACCTCGCCGAGGCGCAGGTCGGGCAGCAGCACTTCGAGGCAGCGGATTCGACAGCAGTTCTCGTCGCGCCGAGCCTTCCGGACAATGTGTATCGATACATCCTTCCGTACTCCATCCTTTGGGGTCGTCGCGATTTGACCGCGGCGGAAACGTATTTGCGTTCCGGCGCCGGGACACGACTTAACGAACCATACCGCATAACGCAGCAGTGCCTCCTGGACCTGTATCGCGGGCGGCTGCGTGCCTGGCAGCAGTGTTCGCCGCGCGCCGGGGGCATCTTTGCGAAGCAGTACCCGCGGCTCGTCATGGCCGAATTCCGCATGACGGGCGACACGTCGCGGGCCCGCCTCGGCTATGCAACCTTCCTCGCTGTGACGCCTGACGAGCGCGATCCCGACCTCTATCCGGCAACCATCGCGTTGCTAGCTGATGTGGGACACCTGCGTGAGGCACGCCAGCTGCTCGACGAGTGGCGTGGACGCGCGGGTTCCACAGACGTGGGGTTCCGTGCCGATTCCGCGAATGCCGTCGGTGCGATCGCCGTGGCAGAGCGACGATGGGACGCCGCCGTGGCGGCTTTCCTCGCCTGGAACAACGCAACCGCCAGCTCGTCGATGCACCTCTACAACCGCGGGCTCCCCGAGGCGGCGATGATCCTGGCGCGGCGCGGGCAGGCGGATTCGGCGATCGTCCTGTTCGAGCGCGCGCTCGCGACATCGTCGCTCTACGGTGGCGACTACTACGAGGTAACCTGGTACTCGCAGGCCTTGTCGGCGCTGGGCGATCTGTACGAGTCGCGCGGCGATCGGGCGAAGGCCGCCGAGTACTACCGACGTTACGTGGACTTGCTCAAGGACGCCGACCCGCCGCTCTCGACCCAGGTAGCAGCGGTACGCGAAAAGCTCGCGCGCTTGATGGGCGAGTCCGGTCAGGCCGCGCGGTGACGAGTGGTTAGCTGATCGCTGGCCGTCACGGCCTCGAGACCCCGTCCAGCGACTCCTGGTGCACCTTCCGCACGAGCGCCGAGACGAGCGTCTTGAATCGCGGATCGGGCTCCGTCGCGTTAGGCGTGTACTGACGACCAATCGAGTCCACGTTTACCGCTGCCTGGACCTCAGTCAACGTCACGAGGCCGCGCTCCAGCGCCGCATGCACCTGGGCAATGATCGACTCGAACAGGTCGCCCGTGAGCTTCAGATAGGTCTTGTCGTGAAACGCCGGCCCCTGCCCCGGGACCACGATCGTCGCGTCCAGCCGCTCGACCCCGCGAAGACTATTGAGCCACGGCGTGATCGCATACGAGTTCGTCGTCCACGGCGGCGGACCGTTCCCCTCCTCCTGCGTGGCGAGCGCATCGCCCATCACCAGGATCCTCTCCGCCGGCAGGTACAGCACCGTCGACCCGGTCGCGTCGCCCGTCACGCTGATGAGCCGGAACTCACGGCCACCGCTCCATAACACGAGCGAATCGTTGTACGCGATCGTTGGCAACACCCGCTTCACGTTCGCGACTTCGGTTGCGAACGCCGCGGTCTCGGCGATGTCCTTCTCTATTTTCTGGCGCGCATCGGCCGTCAGGGGCGAGCCGTCGCGCTGCTTCCCGGTCCGGACTGCCGTGTCGAGGGCGGCGCGCTGGCGAGCGACCTGTGTGTTGAGGCCGTCGGCGAAGAACCGGGACCCCATCCGCTTCATGTAGTCGCGCGTCTTGGTCGAGGCGACGATCTGAAGCCCCGGGAATGCCTTCACGTACTCGTCGTTGCCCGACCAGTGATCCTGATGCCAGTGCGAGTTGATGAGTGTCCGCACGGGCTTCGACGTGATCCTCCGGATCTCGGCGATCACCATCCGCGCGGTCCGTGCCCGCGTGTTGCTGTCGAAGACCGTAACGTCCTGGTCGTTGACGATCACGACCACGTTCGTCGCGGTCCACAGGTCGAGCGCGGACGGGGCGCGGAAGAGGTAGATCCCTTCGCCCAGAACCTCTTTGGTGAGCGACGTATCGGGAGGCTCGGCGGCCACGGGTCGCGCAGCGACGATCAGCCCGCCGCACAGGGCCGTCGAGTGGATGGCGTTGACGACAATCCGGCGCAGTGTCATGGCTCGGGCGTTCGTTAGGTGAGGACGGCCTGGGTCGGTCCAGAATTCAGCCCGTCGTCCGGCCACGAAAGACCCCTTCCACGAAGCGTCACGAACCGTGTACCAACTGTCGGATTCGAGTGGCGACTTGCCGGCGGCGTGTCCGGCCTCAATGTTCAAGAATGATGCGCCGGACGCTCGACGCGCAGGCTCTGCTACGCGACCTCAGTCGCTCATGCCATGACAACGCACTTCTCGCGCATCACCTGCGCCGCCTGCCTCAGCCTGGCACTCGCCGCCTCCGCGTGCCGCCACCCTCGCGAACCCGGTCCGGCCGTTACGCGGAAGGAAATCGAGGACAAACAGGGCGAGCCGATCGACAAGCAAATCCAGTCGAAATCCGCGGGCGTCGTCGTCACTCAGACGGCCGACGGCGGCATCGCGGTGAACATTCGCGGAAGCTCGTCGAACCTGGCGAGCAACGAGCCGCTCTACGTGATCGACGATGTACCGGTCACGCCCGGGCCGGGCGGTGCGCTGGTCGGGATCAATCCACACGACATCGAGTCGATCGCCGTGCTGAAGAACCCCGAGGACACCGCCATCTACGGCTCCCGAGGCGGGAACGGCGTCATCGTCATCAAGACGAAACGGCCCGGGAAACATCCCTGACGAGCCAGGTCGGGACGACATCCGCTTAATCGATTCGTAATCGAACCGACGGCGCCGGCTAATCCGGCGCGCGTTGACGCATGCTCATGGGAGCCATATATGTGGGTCACCAATATATGCGGCTCCAATGCTTACCGACGAGCTGAAAAAAGGGAGCGCGGAGTTCCTCATCCTGTCGCTGCTGGAGGTCGAGTCGCGACACGGGTACGAGCTCCAGAAGCTCATTGAGTCGCGCTCCGAGGGCGTCCTCACGTTCAACGTCGCGTCGCTCTATCCCCTGCTCTATCGCATGGAGGAGCGCGGCTGGATCGTCGGCCGCTGGGTGGAGAAGTCCGGCGAGCGACGCAAGCGCTTCTACCGCCTCACGCCCGCGGGGCTCGCGGCGCTCGAGGCGCAGCGTGAGAGCTGGAAGGCGTTCGTGACGGCCATCAACCGAGTCTCCGGGGTGCGTTATGCCTAACGATCGCATCGACTGGCGCGCCGACATCCGCTCACGGGTCGCGCGGGCACGACTGCACCCGCAGGACGAGGCGGACATCGTCGAGGAGGTGGCCCAGCATCTCGAGGCGCAGTTCGACGACCTCGCGCCACGGATCGGCGCCGGCCCAGCGCGTGCGCGCCTGCTGGCGCAACTCGAGGGCCCCGAGCTCGACGACGCTCTGGCCAGACGGCGTCGCCGAGCGCGACCGACACGCGCGCGAACCTGGAGCGTCACGTCGCTGGCGCGTGACGTTCGCTACGCGGTCCGCTCGCTCCATCGCAGTCCGGGCACGGTCATCGCCGGAACCGCCGCCCTCGCGATCGGCATCGGGCTCACCGCGGTGATGTACAGCATCATCTACGGCATGCTGATCAAGGGGCTGCCCTACGAGCGCTCGGACCGGATCGCGCTCGTCTATTACGCGGACCCGGCCCGCGAGGACGATCAGGTCCCGCTCGCCGATTTCCTTCGGTTCACGCAACAGCAGCGCACGCTCTCGGCTCTGGGTGGCTACTTCCTCGCCTCGGCCAACATCGCCGGTGGGGAGCAGCCGGAACGCGTGGGCGCAGTGCGCGTGACCAGCGGGACGCTCGAGGTCACCGGCGTGCGCGCCATGCTCGGCCGCACATTCATACCTAACGACAACACCCCCGCGGCACCGCCGACGGCGATTCTGAGCTACGCGACGTGGCGGGACCAGTTCCACTCGGACTCGGGGGTCGTTGGTAAGAACGTTCGTGTGGACGGCAAACCGTACGCGATCGTCGGCGTGATGCCGGACAGCTTCGAGTTTCCGCGTGCGTCGACACGGCTCTGGTTGCCGATTCAGACCGCGACCGACACGCTGCGGCCGGGCCAGGGGCCGGGGCTCACGGTCGTCGGACGACTGCGCGACGACATCGAGTACGACCGCGCGCAGGCCGAGTTCGCGACGCTCTCGCATCAGATCGCGAAGGACCGCGCTCCGGGGACAGCGGAGCGCCGCGCGGTGGTACAGCCGTTCGTTCGCGGCCTCGTGCCCGGCCGTGTCTACGCCCTGTTCTACACGATGCTCGTCGCGGTCATGCTGGTACTGCTGGTCGCCTGTGCGAACGTGGCGAACCTGCTGCTCGATCGGGCGGTCGGGCGGACGCGCGAGATCGGCATCCGCACGGCGCTCGGAGCGACCCGGCTTGCCGTTGTCAGGCAGTCGCTCGTCGAATCGGGGACGCTCGCCGCGCTCGCTGCGGTGGTCGGGACACTGATCGCGCGGCTGGGCATCGCACTGTTCAATGGGGTGATGCTCAAGTCGCAATCGTACTTCTGGATCGACATCCGACTCCATCCTCAGGTGCTCGCCTTCGTGCTGGTGATGGCGGTTGCGGCCAGCCTCGTGTCGGGCCTTCTGCCTGCGCTGCAGTCGGCTCGGCTCGACGTCAACACGATCCTCAAGGACGAGTCGCACGCCGCGTCGTCGTTGCGTGTGGGGCGGTTGAGTCGAACCATCGTGGCGGTCGAGATCGCGCTGTCGTCGGTGATGCTGCTCGTCGCCGGTTTCGCGACGAAGAGCATCGCGAACCTTCGGCGAGTGGAACCGGGCTTCGCCTCGGCGGACGTGTACACAGCCCGCGTGAGCCTGGCGTCGCGCGACCCCGTTAGGCAGCAGCAGTTCTTCGAGGCGCTGGATCGTGAGCTGACCGCGATGCCGGGGGCGAAGGGCGCGTACCTCGGCAGCGGCCTCCCTGGCACTGGCTGGGGCGGCGGGCGGGTCGCGGTCGAAGGGCGCGTGTACGCGAGACCGCAGGATTATCCGCCGGCGCGCACGCTGGCGGTCACTCCCGGATTCTTCTCGACGTTCGGCGTCCCCGTGCGGCAAGGCCGCGTCATCAACGCCGGGGACGTTTCCGAATCCACGCCCGTGGCGGTAGTGAGCGAGTCGTTCGTGCTCCTGGTTTTTCCGACGACCGACCCGATCGGGCATCGCATCCGACTCGGCGGACCGCGGAGCGAGGGTGAATGGCTGACGATCGTGGGCGTCGTGCCGACGTTGTTCGCCACGACCTTCGCCATGCGCGACGTGCGGCCGCCCGAGGTATTCACAGCCTTCTGGCAGCAGCGGAACGTGACGTCGGCGAGCATCGCCGTGCGTGGACCGGCCGAGGTCGCCGCTGCAGCGCCAATTCGGAGGATCGTCACGGCGCTCGACGCGGAAACGCCGACGTACGCGACCGCGCCGATGACCGAAGTGCTTGCGGAGCCGACGCAGGTGCTTCGCGTGTTCGGTACGATGTTCGTGATCTTCGGGATCGTGTCGCTCGTACTGGCGGCGGTCGGGGTCTACGCGGTGATGACATTCTCGGTGAGCCGTCGCGTGCGCGAGCTGGGAATTCGGATGGCCCTCGGTGCCTCGGGCGGCGATGTCGTGCGCATGGTGTGCCGGCAGGGGGCGAAGCAGGTTGTACTGGGCATTGCGCTCGGCTTCGTGGCGGGGGCGGCCGTGGCGCGCATGGCACGCGCGGCCCTGTTCGGCGTTGCGCCTAACGATCCGGTGGTGTTTGCGGTGGTGGGTGCCGTGCTGGGGGTGTCGGCGCTCGTGGCGTGCATCATTCCGGCGGTCCGGGCGACACGGGTCGATCCGCTGGTGGCGTTGCGGACTGACTAGTGGGTTGGTCGCCGCCGGGCTCCATCGCCCGTCTGGCATCGCGTTAGGTAGGGTTTTCAACCACGAACGCAGAATACGCAGACCGCCCGCTGACGCGGGCGGACGCAGATTGCTCCGTGTGCCGACAAGCTCCTCGCGCAACGAGCCGATTTTGAGGGGAACTACCTCGGTCAGCTCCTACTCCTAGTCTCCCGAGGCCGTTCCCCTTTCAAAGCGGCCGTGGTGGGATGAACGATGGATCGTGGAGGAGCAGCTGCGTCAATCTGCGTCCGGCGCGAAGCGCCGGTCTGCGTATTCTGCGTTCGTGGTTGAAGAGCATCTGGGTCGCGATGCCGGCCTGACTCGCAGAGTTTCGGATGTCGCGCTTGACGAGTGGACCGCCGCCCGCCAAGTAGTAGGTTCCCCCATATGAGCGCGATGGCAACACCGACCGCGGCCCCCCCGGCCGAACAGCCTTCTGCTTCCCTCAACGGGCCGCCGCAACAGGCGGCGGTACCAACTGCGTACAGCTCCGAAACGGGCCGCACGTACCGGCTCGACCGGCTCATCGGCAAGGGAGGCTTCGGCGAGGTGTACCTTGCGACGCCCATCCCTCGCGAGGGCCTGCCCGAACAGGTCTGCGTCAAGATCAGCGATCGACTCTCCGCGTGGCTTCGCGAGGCGTACTTCGCCGAATTGCTCGCGCGTGAGCCGCGCGCGCTCAGGGTCTATGACCGGTTCGCTGAGGTCGACGGACAGAAGATGCGGTACTGCCTGGCCATGGAGTACGCGCAGCACGGCGATCTCGGGGCGTGGCTTTCGAAGAAGGGAGCGCAGCCCGAGCGACTCGTGCGCAGGGAGATCGCGGCGATCCTGATCGCGCTCGACGCCCTGCACAAGGGACAGGCCCTGCACCGCGATCTCACGCCGTTCAACGTGTTCGTCTGCGAGGACGAGCAGCTCAAGCTCGGCGACTTCGGCATCGCGACGCATCAGCTCAGTCGCCGCGGCGTGACCGCCGATGCGTTCAACATGTTCAACGCGCCGACGGAGATCGCGTGGGGCAAGGTGCGACGCTGGCAACAGCGCGACGACATCTTCCAGGTGGGGCAGATCGCGGCGATGCTCCTCCGCGGCGACATCACGAGCCCGATGCGCAGCAAGGATGTGCGCAAGCTCCCGTGCAGCGATCAGCTGAAGGAGGTCATTCACCGCTGCCTTGGCGCACGAGGGAAACGCTACGAGGCGGCGGGTGAGCTGATCGCCGCGCTCCGACACCGGCCCAAGGAGGTTCGACCAGGCGGGAGTCGGCTCTCGAGCCTCGAGGGCAAGCGTATCTCGATCACCGGCTTCCTGAGCCGACCGCGGAGCGAGGCGATCGCGGCGGCAAGAAAGGCTGGAGCGACGTTTCAGTCGAAGCCCGGGCCGTCCACGGATGTGCTCGTACAAGGCAGGCCTAACGCGTTGCAGATCGCCGGGACGGTGGGCGGTCTCAAGATCATGGAGATCCGGCGACTCGCCGCGCGAGGACACCTGATCACGGTGATTGGCGAGAAACAGTTCTGGAGGCTGGTCGAGCCGGCCTCACACTCAAAGGCGAGCTCTCGGCGAAAAAAGACCAAGCAGGTGGTGCGCCGCGCCCGCGCCGGTAGCGGAGGGCGCGGACGGGCGACATCCCGACGGTGACGGCATCCGCCTATGTGCTCAAGTCATCGTGCGTCCCGCTGCCGTTCCGCCGCCTCCAGCCATTCGGCCATCCGGGGGTCGTTCTTGCCGTAAAACGCCCAGCCGCGTGCGGTGCTGTTCCACCGGTAGTCCGTGATGGTCATGTCGATGCCGCGATCGATGAGGAATCGCATCGACTCGTAGTTCTCGTGGAACACCAGCTCGTGGAGGATGCTCGCCGGCTCGTGTGAGCTCCACGTCGTGTTGATGTCTGCGCCGTGTTCCAGCAGGAAGTCCGCCACGTCGAAGTGGCGGTTGATGACGGCAAAGGCGAAGGCCGAGTCGAGAACTCGTTGCTCGCGCGGCGCCCCCGGGGGGAGCTGATTACGCGCCGGCGGGAGGTTGTACGGGTAGTGGTGCTCCAGATCGCCCAGCACCGGCGTCCCGTCTGAATCGAACCAGCGTTTCACGCGCGTTAGGTCGCCGGTCCCTGCCGCATGCGGCAGATCGTCCGGCAAGGGCCAGATGCGCGTGAGCAGCGGAATGAAGTGGGGCTTCTCGTAGGTGAGCGCGAACTCGATGGCCTGCGATGGAGGCGGCGGGTGGCGCCGACCTAACGCGGGATCGAGCTCGCGCAGCGCACCAATGAACTCGGTGTGATCGCGCATCACGGCGCGCTCGATCATTCCGACCTGAAATCCCACGTGGTTGTCGTCGAGCAGCCACCGGTCATGCTGCAGCGTGGTGACAAACGCCGTCAGGTCACCATCCTCGATTGCACGCATGACCTGCTCCATGACGAACACTTGCCACGGCCCGGTCGGGTTGGCGTGCGAGAACGTCAGTGATCGTCGGTCGATGAGGTATCGGATGAAGCCACGCCGGCCAACGCTTGCTTCCACGTTCCGCCCAAACTCCGGATCGAGCGCGATGGATCGGTCGAGCAGCACCGACGCGACGGCCTCGTGCTCGAAGCTGCACGCGCACAGGAACGCATCGTTGACCTCCGCGAGGTCGTTCCCGTTCTGACCGAGCATGGTGCGAACCGCGTCGAGATCGTCGAGTGCCGAAAAGTATTTGAGTGTCTCAGGCAGCAGGCCTTTGCGCCGAAACAGCTGGAGCAATCCCCTCGTGCGGGCTGCAACCAGGCCCTCGAGCACCGATGGCGGCACGACGGCACCGGCGTCGATCAGCAGCTCCGCGCACTCGGCGCGCGTGAAGTTCCGCTCTCGTTGCGGATCGAAGCTGTCGCCATAGGCCCCCGTGGCGAATCCGAGCAGTCCGCCATCGCCGTCACCACGCGTCCAGGTCAGCAGCGCCGGAAAATCACTCACGAGCTTCGTTAGGCGTTCGACATCGTTGTCGTGGATGGCGCGCCGGGCCTGGGTCGCGGCCCACTCCAGGCCGTCGCCGAGTCGCTGGCTCACTTCGGCGAGGAGGTCCTGCCAGCCGGGGAAGCCGTATTCACGCGCGATCACGAGCTGCGCGTTGCGTTGTATCAGCGGCAGCTGGACGTTCGGCAGCTGCGCATGCGCACGCGCCACGGCAGCGGCGTCACCAGCGGCGACGTCGCGTGCGAGCTTCTTTGC
Source organism: Gemmatimonadaceae bacterium (assembly GCA_036509075.1). Lineage (GTDB taxonomy): Bacteria > Gemmatimonadota > Gemmatimonadetes > Gemmatimonadales > Gemmatimonadaceae > JAJKIV01. The sequence goes on along the minus strand of DATCGG010000501.1, from coordinate 13,288 downwards.
CTGTTTTCGGAGGGACTCGAGCGACGGACGCGCGGGGAGCGACCTGGACGCAGTCATTGCTACCTCCTTTCATGAATCGCCTGTACCCCGCTGAAGACCAGGCTGAAAGAAGGTGCATACGCACGCCATTCAGACCGAAACAGGTGGGAGTATTCCCTTGCCGCGGGTGGGTGGCGCCCTGTCAGCGCGCTACCTGCAGTATCGAGGGGCGCCGGTGCGGTGTCAACCGTGCCGAGCAGGCCGGCCCCACAGACGAAGGGGAAACGGATGCGACGGAAACGGCGGATCATCCGGATCGCTCCTCGGCGCCGAAGCATTGGTTCGCAACGAGCCAATCCGCGAACATCGGCGTAATTGCCGTTGAAATCCGCGTTAGGTCTTGCAGTTACACAGGTTTCGGCATTTTGACGCCAGAGTGCCGACGCGATCCTGGCCCCGACCGCGTAGTGCGAGTATAAATTGCCACCAGGACGGATGACCAAACACTAACGACCGGTGGACCCGCGACCCACGACTGGCGAGGCCCTCGCGATGCTTCGCCAGTCATCGGTCTTGCGTCAGGGGTCGTTGGTGATTGGTCATCAGTTTTCGAAAATTGGGCCGAGGAGGCGACCGTGAAGAAGATCCAGGTTCAGGGCGTTCACCACACCACCATCGTCGGATCCACGAAGCAGAGCGCGATCGACTTCTGGTCCGGCGTGCTCGGCATGCCGTTCGTGCTCGAACAGCCGAACCTCGGCAAGCCCGACGAGAACCACCTGTACTTCGATCCGGGCGATGGACGCCTGCTCACGGTGTTCACCAACGAAAGCCGCGAAGATGCCCGGCGTCCGGCACCACGCGAGGTCGGATGCGTGGAGCACCTCGCGTTCAACGTCTCGAGGGCCACGTTCACGCTCGTTCCCGGCCGCCTGCGCGAACGCGGCATCGAGTTCATCCAGCGCGACCGCGGATTCATGGACTCGATCTACCTGCAGGACCCGAACGGGCTCAAGATCGAGCTCGCCTGCTACAAGTTCGAGACGCCGGAAGGGTTCCGCGACGTCGATGTGCTGATGACCGCCCAGCGGTTGCGCGTCGAGCGAGGCGATCACCACATCGCCGAAGAGCACCTCGCCGACGCCATCGAGTCGTTACTGGCAACGCGCGACCGGCTCGACCCTGCCGAGACGCCGGAGCCGGCGACACGTTAGGCGCCCGTCCGGCCATCCGGGCGGCGAGAGCCCTTGACTTAGAGCGCGCTCTAACTCGTAGCATGACTCCTTCACCCAGAGGAGTCATACCATGCCGTCGTCCACCATTCAGCGCATCAACCCAGCAACGCTTCCTACGCCACCAGGATACAGCCAGCTTGCCGTGGCATCCGGCGGCGCCTTGATCGTCATTGCCGGCCAGGTCGCGCTCGACAACCAGGGCCAGCTCGTCGGGCTCGGCAACTTCGCGGCGCAAGCCACTCAGGTCTTCCGTAATCTCATGGCCGCGCTCGACGCCGCAGGTGCCAGCCCACGGCACCTCATCAAGCTCACCACGTTCGTGACCGACCTCTCTCACCTTCCGGTCTTCCGCCAGGTTCGCGACCAGTTCCTGGACGTGGAGCACCAACCCGCCAGCACATTGGTGCAAGTGTCGCGACTCTTTCGGCCGGAATTCCTCATCGAAATCGAAGCAATGGCCTATCGATGACCATCACCGAGCTCGCCGGCGCCACCGGCGTATCCAAGCACACGCTCCGGTACTACGAACGCGTGGGACTCGTTCCGCTCGTCGAGCGCGATCCCTCGAGCCGCCACCGCCGCTACAGCGATGGTCACGTCCGGTGGATCGGATTTCTGCGGGACCTTCGCGCGTGCGGCATGCCGATCCGGGACGTTCGCGCGTACGCGCGACTGGTGTCCAAAGGCGACGGCACCTGGTCCGCGCGCCAGGCCATGCTCGCCACGCATCGCCAGCGCGTCGTGGCGACCATCAACGCCCTCCAACGCCACCGCGCACTCCTGGACAGAAAGCTCCGCGCCGGCTGCGCACCCGGTGACCTGAAGCCGCGGACGTAACTCAGCGCGTTAGGCGTGACCGGCAACGACACCTAACGCGCCAGCGTCGCCGGGCGTGGCCAGCGTTGGATCTCCACTGACCATCGCCCAACGGATCTATGACTGCTACTGCGCGTTCGCGCAGCTTACCTTGGCGTTCCACAGCGCGAACATGCCACCCGGGTTCGGACGCCATCCCCAGATGTGCAGCGCCCACACGTTGAGCGGCGGCCCGAGCGCCGTGAACGGCTGACCGAGCAGGGTCGGCGGCGTCGCAGACAGCGAGAGCGGAACGATGTAGTCCACTCCGACCAGGTTCATCTGGCCATTCGGACCAGGCTCATACATCACGAGCTCGGGACGCAGGAGCTCGACGTTCGCGTCCACGAGATCCGGGTTCAGGTAGTGGAACCCTTGTGCGCCGTCCGGCGAGGCGGCACACCCTGCCGGGAACTGCACCGTGTATCCTCCACCGCCCTGCGCCGTGGGGCGGGTCGCGATTGCGATATCATGGAACCGCTGTGTGACTTGCTTCACCTGCGCGATGGCCTGCTTTTGAGCCGGCGTCAGGTCACCGTTGTTCGCGACGCGAATCATGCCGGCATGAGTGGCGTGGGCCGTGGACAGCTGGGCGGCTGTACTGGGTGCCTCCGGCGCGGGGGAACAGGCCGCGGTCAGGGTGACCGCAGCGCCTGCGAGGAACAGGTGACGCTGGCGCATGTCGAGCTCCGGGGTTGTGGGCCGAGAGTGAACACGAGAGAGCGAGGGGGCCAACCGGTAGAAGCCGAAAACGGCCCCGAAGTAGCTCATCGCTGCACGACCTTGCTTCGCCGTCGCGCCGCCGCGTATGATCTGCGCCCACGCGCTTTCCTGTCGCGCAACTACACCCGGCGCGTCGGAGCGCTCGGAGGCCGATGGCTCCCTCGCACGAGAACGGCTCGACCCGGTCGGACGACAACCCGCCGGCCTCGCTCGGCCCGGAGAACGAGGCGGGGAACGAGTTGGACGACGTGTTCCCGGCCGTCTATGAGGAGCTGAAGCGGGTCGCGCACCGCCAGTTACGCGGCGAGCGCACGGAACACACGCTCGGCACCACGGCGCTCGTGCACGAGGCCTATCTCGAGCTGGCGAAGCTCGATCACGTTCGGTGGCCGGGCCGCCCCTACATGCTCGCTGCCGCCTCGAAGGCCATGCGAAGGATTCTCATCGACTACGCGGTGGCGCGGCGCGCGCAGAAGCGCGGCGGGGGCTTGGGCGCCGAGCCGCTGGACGATGCGGTCGCCATGGCAATGTCACGAGGCGATGAGCTCCTGGCGCTCGACGAAGCGCTCGAGCGGCTCGCCGGCGTCAACGAACGATATGGCCGCGTGGTCGAGTGCCGGTTCTACGGCGGCCTGAGTGTCGAGGAGACCGCTGAAGCGTTAGGCACCTCGCCCGCCACGGTGAAGCGCGACTGGACCATCGCGCGCGCGTGGCTCAATCGCGAGCTGGACGACGGATGACCGGCGCCCCCACCGAGCGCTGGCGCCAGGTCGAGGAGTTGCTCGCGGCGGCGCTGGATCGCGAGCCGGCGGCCCGAGAGAAATTCCTCGATGCCGCGTGTGCGGGCGACAGCAATCTTCGTCGGGAAGTAGAGTCCCTGCTCGCGGCGCACGAGCGGTCGGGCGCGCTCGACCGACTCGCACCCGAGGTGGCGTCGATCACGGCGGAACTTCGCGGAGCGTCCGCGATGCTCGCCGGCCGTACGATCGGACACTATCAGGTGGTCGACCGGGTTGGCGGCGGCGGCATGGGAGTCATCTACAAGGCGCTCGATACGCGCCTCGGCCGCACGGTCGCGCTCAAGTTCCTCAAGCCGCGACTCGACGCCGACGCCTCGGCCTCGGAACGATTCCGCCAGGAGGCGCGTGCCGCCGGGGCGCTCGAGCACCCGAACATCTGCACGATCCATGACATCGGCGAGACCGATGACGGGCGCCTCTATCTCGCCATGCCGCTCTACGATGGGGAGACGCTCGAGCAGCGCATTGCGCGCGGGCCCCTCGCGATCGGCGACGCGACGGACATCGCCGTGCAGGTGCTGCGTGGGTTGGCGAAGGCGCACGGGCGCGGGATCATCCACCGCGACATCAAGCCGGCGAATGTGTTCGTCACCACGGACGGCGTCGTGAAGCTGCTCGACTTCGGCATCGCCAAGCTCGCGGACGTGTCGCTCACCGGTCCGGCATCGCGCCCGTTAGGCACCGTGGCGTACATGAGCCCGGAGCAGGCGCACGGCACGCCGGTCGATCACCGTACGGATCTCTGGTCGCTGGGCGCGGTGCTGTACGAGATGCTGAGTGGAAAGCGGCCGTATCCGCGGGGCGTCCCCGGAGCGACAGCCGAGGCGCGCGCGTCGGTGCCGGCGTCGTTGGTGGCCCAGCGGCCGGACGTCACGCCGGCACTCGAGCGGATCGTCATGAAGGCCCTCGAGCGGTATCCGGCGGATCGATTCTCGTCAGCGGACGAGTTCGCGCAGGCACTGATCGGAGTCGTTAGCTCGTAGTCGGTAGTCCTTAGCTACGACTCCCGACTACCGACTATTAGCTGAGTCGCGCCGTGAACCAACCTCCTCGCATGGTATCGCTCGATCAGGCATCCGAGGGCGACTCGGTGCTCTTGTCCAATCTCCTCGAGCTGTACATCCACGACATGAGCGAGGTGTTCCCACACGTTCAGCTCGGCCCCGACGGCCGGTTCGGTTACTCGCGACTGCCGCTCTACTGGTCCGAGCCGGATCGTCATCTCGCGTTTCTGATTCGCTGCGACGGCCGAGTCGGCGGCTTCATTCTGGTGACTCGCGGTTCGCCCGCCGTTCCCGATCCGGACGTCCTCGACGTGGGCGAGTTCTTCGTCCTTCGCCAGTACCGCCGCGCCCGCACCGGACGCGAGGCGGCATTTATGCTGTGGCATCGCTTCCCTGCTACGTGGATCGTGCGCGTGCTCGAGAAAAACGCGGGTGCGCTGGCGTTCTGGCGTGACACGATCGCGACGTTCACCGGCGGAACCTTCAGTCAGACGCGGCTGACCAGGGAGCCTAACGACTGGCGGGTATTCTCGTTTGAGAGTAGGGCGCCGTGAAGCACTCGATCGCCCACGTCGCCCTGGTCGTGCGCGACTACGACGAAGCCATCGCCTTCTACACGCGGAAGCTTGGTTTCACGCTGGTCGAGGACACGTATCAGCCGGAGCAGGACAAGCGATGGGTCGTCGTGGCGCCAGCGGCGTCGAGCGGCACGACGCTGCTGCTCGCCCGAGCCTCGACGCCCGAGCAGGCGAAGTTCATCGGCAACCAGGCAGGCGGACGCGTGTTCCTCTTTCTGAGCACCGACGATTTCTGGCGTGACTACAACCGGATGACCGCAGCAGGCGTCCGGTTCGTACGGCCGCCTAACGTCGCGGCGTACGGCACGGTGGCGGTGTTCGAGGACCTCTATGGGAATCGATGGGACTTGATCGAATATGACGCACAGGCTCGCGTTTGACGGCAGACGACGCAAGCCTAGACGGCAGACGGTAGCGAACTGAAGACGGCAGACACCAGACGGCAGGTTGCCGAGGGCAGAGGGACCGTGTTCCTCTCCCATCTGCCGTCTGCTGTCTGCCGTCTACCGTCTTCAGTTGTCTGCCGTCTACCGTCTCCCACTACTCCACGACGGCGCGGACACATCCGCCTGGACCAACAACTTTACGTACATCCCTGCCGCCGCATGACCCGGCACCGCGCATGCGATCAGGAAACTACCGGGGCGGTCGGCCACGAACCGAAAGACCTCGCTCCGTCCATACGCGAGACCGGCTACGGCATTCGCGCTCTCCGCGCCCGCGAAGACCGCCCCGGGAATCGTGAGCGGCATCGTGTCCCGCGCCGAGACCACACGTGCGGAATGCGGCGCTGCGTCTCCGTTTCGCAGACGAATCTCCACGGTCCAGCCTAACGGGACCACGAACGTCTCACCGCCGTTCGCTGCCGTGTTGAAGCTCATCGCGCGAGCATCCGCGTCGACGCCGATCCACGCCACGCGCTGCGCGCTGGAATAGGCGAGACGCGAGCTGACCCGCGTCGCGCTATCGGGCGGCCAGGCCTCCGTGCGATCCACGTTCGGTGGCGGCGTCGAACGCTCGGCCGCCACCGCCGGCGCCGCGCGACCGCCTCCAAGGCCGAACACGAGCAGTGCGGATCCGCGGCTCGGAGAGTAGCGGCTCCCCGCGGCTACGACCGCAATGAACTGTTCGCCATCCATCTCGAAGCTCACCGGCGGCGCATTCACCCCCGCGCCACAGAAAAATTCCCACAGCGGGCGCCCAGTTCGCGCGTCGTACGCACGAAACCATCCGTCGTTCTCTCCCACGAACACCAATCCGCCCGCCGTCGCGAGAGCGCCGCTCCACAGCCAACCGGTGCGGCGCTGCCATGCGATCTTTCCGGTCGATGGACGGATCGCGCTGATGGTGCCGTACGTCGATTCCGCCGCGACAGGCGCCAGGCGTCCACCAGTCCACACCTCCCCTTTCTGCGCCTCCTGCTCGGCCCGCGTTAGGGTGAACACGAAGTGCATCCCGAGCACATACAAGAGACCGGTCGACGGCGAATAGGCGGAGGGCGGCCAGTTCGCACCACCAGCCGGACCGGGCGCCGTGACGATGCCTTCTTTTGTCGGCACGGCGAACATGTTGCGCTGGGGCACGAACGGCTCGGAGCGACGAAGCAGTCGACCGGTCGACGCATCGAGCACGTACACCCATCCCATCTTGCTCGGAACGAGCAGCAGCTTCCGATTCCCGTCAGGCACGATCACGGGCGGCGTCGCGAGATCGTAGTCCCAGACGTCGTGAGGTACGGCCTGGAAGTACCAGCGCATCTTTCCGGTCGCGACATCGAGCGCCACGACCGATCCCGTGTACAGATTGTCGCCCGGGCGGTTTCGGCCATCATTGCTTGGCGCGGGATTTCCAACCGCGACGAACAGCGTTCCGGACTCCGCATCGAACGCGGGCTGTGCCCACACGGGTCCGCCGCCGGTTCGCCAGCTCTCGGCATACGTCGCCGAGTCTTTGCGCTCCTGTGCGATGTCGCGGCCGAGCGGTTCGCCGGTCGGCGCGGTCGGCGTCCACTTGCCCCACCAGCCCCCTTCGTCAGGCGAAGGGATCGCGTACCATCGCCACAATCGCGCGCCGCTCGTTTTGTTGTACGCGGTGACGCTTCCGCGCGTCGGGAATTCTCCACCCGATGTGCCGACGATAACCCGGTCGCCGACAATGACCGGCGCCATCGTTATGCTGTAGCCCGAGTCGGGGTCAGCGTTGACGGCTTCCCACCTGACTGAGCCAGTGCTCGCGTCGAGCGCGATGACACGCGCGTCGATCGTGCCGAGGAATACGGTGCCGTCCGACACCGTGACGCCGCGGTTCACGGGACCGCAGCATGGCCTCCCTTTCTCGACCGCCGGTTCGTATCGCCACAGTTGCTGCCTCGTTCGCAGATCGAACGCAGTAACGACGTTATAATCGGACGACACGTACAGACGGCCGTCGACGACGATCGGCGTCGCCTCTGCGCCTGAATTTGGATGCGCCATCTGCAGCTGCAGCAGCGCGCGCGGCGCGAGCCGAGCGACGTTGTTCGGGGTCAGCTGACGGAGCGGCGAGTATCGCTGGTTATAGTAGTCGCGACCGTTCTGTGGCCACTCGCCTGGCGCAGGCCGTTCGAGACTGCGTGGCGCCGCGTGTGGCGTGATCGAGGTTGTCGCGGTCGCCACCTGGGCGCGGGCGACAGATGGGAGCAGCGCGAGACTGGCGATGAGGCGAAGCCACATGGTCGATCGCTGGCGAAGTGTGCGCGAATTTGCAGCCTCGACGTGACGAGCCGCAACTTCGCGCCTTCCGTTGCGTAATTCACGTTGCGGCGTTCGGGCCCAGCGCTAACTTCGCGTCATTCCCTTCAATTTCGGAGAGCCGATGGACACGCACGCGAGCGACGGCAAGGAGGTGGGAACCTTCCTCGGCCTCACGTTCGGACTGAGCGCCATTTTCTGGGCCCTCATCATTTCCGGCGGCAGCCTCAGCGTGCACGGCGGGATCTATGTGTTCGCGCTCATGTGGTGCCCCGGCGTGAGCGCGCTCATCACCCGGCTCATCTACCAGCACAACGTGCGTGGCGAAGGGTGGGGACTCGGCCAGCCGCGCTGGTTGGCGCTCGCGTACGTGATGCCGATCATCTACGCGACCATCGTCTATGGACTGGTGTGGCTCTCCGGCCTCGGCGGCGTCGACCTGAGCCGGTTCAAGACCCCGGTCGTCACCTTCCTCCTCGCCGGGACGCTTCAGAGCATTGTCTCGGCAACAGGTGAGGAGCTCGGGTGGCGGGGCTTCCTCGTGCCGACGCTGGCGCGCAGCAAGTCGTTCAAGGTGGTGGCGCTGGTGAGCGGCGCCACCTGGGCCGGGTGGCACTTCCCGCTCATCATCGGCGCGGACTACAACGGTGGCACGCCTCCGTGGTATTCCGTGCTCTGCTTCGCCGTCATGGTGATCGCGATGGGCTTCCCGTTCGCGTGGCTGAGGCTGCGCTCTGGGAGCGTTTGGCCGGCGGCCATTCTGCACGCGTCGCACAACCTGTTCGTGCAGGCGTTCTTCGACCGTGTCACGGTGGACACGGGGCCGACAAAATGGCTGACGGGGGAGTTCGGCGCGGGGCTCGCGCTCGCGTTCATCGCGCTGGGCTGGATCTTCTGGCGGGCCCGCGCGTCGATCGAGGTGCCTAACGACTCCGGGGTGCTTCGCGATACCGCCTCGGCAACCTCGGAGCCGGTACCCGTCAGCCGCTGACGGGCGAAGTCGCTCGTTGCCGAATCGAATCGAGCGCTAACGCCACCGCCTCGTCGAGCGTGAGGTTGCGTCCCTCGCTGTATCCCCGGTCGAAGTCCGGGCCGGCGGCCGTGCGGACTCTGACGTGACACTGCTCGCGGTGCCTGCGCCAACCGCCGAGCGGCGCGCCGGCCTGCTCATTTTCGATTGCTCCCCACAGCCGGCCTGCAAGAGCGGCGTCGCCGCGCTGGGCCGCGATCGTAGCGAAGATCCCGACGTCGAAGACGCGACCGGGCCGATCGTGTGATACCTCGGCAAGGCTGAGGGAGTCGAGAGCGAGAGCTTCGGCATCATCGAGCCGGTTCGCGAGCAGCGCCAGCATCGCCAGCTCCGCCAGCATTCCGCCCTCCCACCATCCGAAACCGCTTGCCTCGCGTGCGAGTGCGACGCTTCGGCGAAGGAGTTCGTGTGCCTTCTCCGGATCGCCAAGATCACGGGCGATGGCGCCCATCGTGCCAGTCGTCTGTGCCTGACCCCAGAGGTCGCCGTGTCTGCTCCGAATGTCGTGACTCGCTTCGACGAGCTCCCCGGCGAGGGCGAGCTCGCCCCGACGCATGGCCTGGATGCCCAGACGGTGCAGCAACGCGGCGCGGCCCAGCGCGTCGTCGAGCTCCTCGAAAAGCGCGAGGCTTCGCTCGTACAGCCGCGCGGCTGCCTCGTCGTCGCCCGCTATGTCAGTGGCGCTCCCGAACGCGCGTAACGCATGCGCGCGCGTATCCGCGTTGGCGCTGCCAGCGCCTGGGTGTTCGAACAACGCGCTGAACCAGCGCATCCCTTCTCGCGGATCCTGGGTGACCCAAAACATCTCCATCGCCGCGGCAATATCGAGGCCGAGCTCGATCGATCCACTCGCCAGCGCCCAGGCAAGCGCGGTGCGCAGATTGTCCTGCTCGACTAGCGCGATCGAAAGTTGAAAGCCGCCGTGCCGAATCTTCCCTGCGCTCAGCGCCGCACTCTCGGCAACACGCAGGAAGAACGTCGCGTGACGGCGATGAGCATCCTCGGCGAACGGCGATTCATCCAGGCGCTCCAGCGCGTACTCGCGAATGGTCTCGAGCATGCCGAACCGCCCGCTGCCCCAACGTCGTACCAGGCTTTTGACGACGAGCGACTCGAGACGATCGAGGTCAGCGTCGCAGATGGCTTCCGCGGCGCCAAGCGTGAACGGGCCACCGAACACGGCCAGCCGGCGAAAGAGCGCCTGCTCGTCGGCCGTGAGCAACTCATCGCTCCACTTGATGGCCGATCGAAGCGTGCGCTGCCGGCTCGGCGCATCGCGCGAGTGCGACGCGAGGAGCGGCAATCGTCGCTCGAGTCGAGCCAGCAGCTCGTTCGGGTCGAGTAGCGCGACGCGAGCGGCTGCGAGCTCGATGGCGAGGGGAAGCCCGTCGAGCCGACGGCAGATCTCGGTCACGGCGGGTGTGGCCTGGAAGTCCGGCACGACGGCCTTGGCCCGCTGGGCGAACAGCGTCGCGGCGTCGGGGTCCGCGAGCGGCTCGACCGGGTAGCGATGCTCGGCATCGAGCTGGAGCGGTTCCCGGCTCGTGACCAGACAGCTCGCGTTAGGCGTTTCGGCCAGCAGCGCCGACACGGTCACCGCCGCATCGATCACCTGCTCGAAATTGTCGAGCAGCAGCAGCACACGCTTCTGACCGATGTGGCCGACGAGATCGCCATCGGTACCTAACGATGCCTTGATCGCCCCTTCCACGAGCGCCGGGTCGCGCAGCGCCTGCAGCGACACCCAGTATGTCCCGTCCGGAAAGTGATCCACGGATCGGGATGCGAGTTGAATCGCCAGGCGAGTCTTCCCGCTGCCGCCAGGGCCGGTGAGCGTCACCAGGCGATGCGCCCGCACGAGCGCACCCGCTTCCGTGAGCTCGCGCTCCCTGCCGACGAGCGGTGTCGGCGGAGCCGGGAGGTTGGTCGGCTTCGCCTCCGCAGCGCGCAACGCCTGAACGAAGTCGGAGACCGAGGCGAATCGATCCACTGGACTTTTCGCCATGGCGCGCTTCAGCGCCGCATCGACCGCCGCCGGGACCGCATCGCGAAACTGCCGCGCCGATGGAACCGGAGCCGAAAGGCACTTGATGAGCACCGCGCGCGGCGTCGGGCCGGTGTAGGGCGGCTCGCCGACCAGGAGCTCGTAGAGGACGCACGCCAGCGAATACACGTCGGTTCGCGCGTCTACCTCGGATTCGCCGGTTCCCTGCTCGGGGCTCATGTACTCCGGCGTGCCAATGCCGATGCCGGTTTCAGTCAGATGAGCCTCTCCGGCGGAGCGCGCAACGCGCGCGATGCCGAAATCCGAAATCAGCGCCTCACCCTCATGGAGCAGGATGTTGTCCGGCTTGATGTCGCGGTGGAGAATGCCCTGCCGGTGCGCGTACTCGAGCGCCGAGGCAACCTGCTCCGTGACGCGCAGCGCCCGCTCGATGGGTAGCTGCTTCTCGCGTGCGAGCGAGCCGCGAAGCGAATCGCCTTCGATAAAGGGCATGACGTAGTACAACAAGGACTCGGTCTGTCCCGAGTCGATCAGCGGCAGGATGTGTGGGTGGTTGAGGCGGGCGGCGATCTCGATCTCTCGTCGAAATCGCTCCGGTCCGAGGAACGCCGCGAGATCGGGCTTGAGGACCTTGATCGCGACGTTGCGGTTGTGCTTCACATCCTCGGCCAGATACACCGTCGCCATTCCGCCGCTGCCCAGCCGGCGCGTGACACGGTACCGGTCGCCTAACGCGGCCTCCAGCCGCGGCAGCTCGCTGTCGTCCATCGTGTCGCTATTCGAGGCCGAGGGTGGGGAGCGTCCGCGGGCGTGGCACACCGTCACGAGGGCCAAGCGCCACGGTGGAACTCCTCCTCAGGGGGAAGCCTGACCAGTCTACGACTGATGCACTACTCGTGCAAGCAACGTATTCAATGCCGGAAAACGCGACTTCATTGACAAACGACACGGGGGAGCATACGACAAGAGCACTCAACTCGCACGACGGGCCCATTCCATCGATGGGAGGCGCGTATGCTTCGTTCGTGTTTCCGGTTGATCTCCGTGGCCGTGGTTACGGTCTTCGCCCTTCCTGCGTTCGCTCAGACGCCTAACGGCCGCATCACCGGGGTGATTCGCGACTCGTCAGGCACCCTCCGCGAAGGCGCTACGGTCCGGGCCACGAACACGTCCACCGGGGCAACACGAAGCGCGACGACGCGCGGAGACGGTGCCTATACCATCTCGGAGCTGGCGCCTGGCACGTACACCGTCTCGGCGGCGCTCATCGGATTCCGACGGGCGACGCAGGCCAACGTTTCGGTCCAGGGCGACGCGACGGTCAACTTCACACTCACCGCGCTTCCGCTGCAGGCGATCACCGTCACGGCGACGCTGCGCGAGGAGGAGCTCTCCGAGGTCCCGTTTTCCATCGCCGCGCCTACCGCGAAGGATCTCCGCCAGCGTGGCGCGGAGAACATCGAGGAGATCGCCGCCAACGTGGCCGGGTTTAGCGTGCAGAACCTCGGCCCCGGACAGAGCCAGGTCGCCATCCGCGGCGCGTCTGCCGGCCAGATCGCACGTGACCAGCCGGGCGTGAAGGAACAGGCCGGCGTCTATCTCGATGACACGCCGGTGTCGCTCTCGTTGTTCACGCCCGACCTCGACCTCTTCGACGTGTCGCGCGTGGAGGTGCTGCGCGGCCCCCAGGGGACATTATTTGGATCGGGCTCGCTCGCCGGGACCGTGCGCTACATCTCGAACCAGCCGGAGCTCGGGCTCCGCAGCACGTTCGGCGAAGTCGGGTCGAGTCAGATTCTGGGTGGCGGCTTCGGTGCCAACGTGAAGCTCGGCGGGAACCTCCCGATCGGCGACAAGGCAGCGGGACGCGTGGCGCTCTATTACAACCAGCTCGCCGGCTACATGGACGCCGTGCAGCCCAACTTTACCCTCAAGAAGAACGTCAACGGCGGGACGCGCACTGGGCTTCGGGCGGCAGTGCAGTACGCGCCCAATAGTCGCTTCAGCATCACGCCGCGGATCGTCTACCAGACCGTTCGCATGGACGGCTGGAACCGCATCGACGACTACAACATCCTCGCCAACCCGTACACGACCACGCGCCCGCCAGTGACGTTAGGCGAGCGTCAGCTGTTCACACAGATCCCCGAGCCGTTCAAGGACGACTACACGCTGGGCGACATCAACCTGCGGTACGACTTCGGCAAGATGAACCTGACGTCGATCACATCGTACAGCTACCGCGACATCCTCGTGGTGCGCGACGCGGGTGCGCTCACCTCCAGCATCACCGGCGGCAGCATCGGCAAGCCGGAAGAGGTGTACACACTCAACGCGCCGCTCAATGACG
>DATCGG010000500.1:0-14639 GCA_036509075.1 Gemmatimonadaceae bacterium | reverse complement strand
CCCGAGGCCGACGCCGTCCACTGCGGTGTTCCGGCCTGGCCCTTCTTGGTGAAGATCTGAATCACGCCACCCGCGGCTTCGGTCCCGTATAACGTCGTTGCCGCGGCACCCTTCACGACCTCGACTCGCTCGATGTCCTCGGCGTTGATGTCCTGCAGGGGATTCGACGCCGTGCGTGCCCCCCAGTTGTTGCGAGTCGGCTCGTTGAAGATGCGAACGCCGTCGACGTAGATGAGGGGCGCGGTACTTTGGGTGAGGGTATTGGTCCCGCGGATCTGTACGGTTCCGCCAGCGCCCGGCTGGCCGCTGTTGGCGAGGATGGATACGCTCGGGATGCGTCCCTGGAGCATTTGCTGCGCGTCCAATACGGGGGCTCGCGCAACTTCGTCAGCGTTCACGATCGCGGTGCTCGTCGGAACTTCCTTGGCGCGCGTCACCGCGGCGGTGCCGGTCACCACCACTTCGTCGAGCGAAATCACGGCCGCGGAGAGGGCAACGTCGACCGTGGCCGTCTGGCCCGGCTGGACGGTCACGGTTCGCGACACGGTCGCAAACCCGAGGCGGCGCACCTGGACCTTGTGCTCGCCCGCCGGGACGTTCACGAGGGTGTACTTCCCCCGGTCATTCGTCTGGCTGCCGATGCCTAACGCCTCGATGAACACGGTCGCGGTTCCGATCGGTGACTGGCTCCTCGCGTCCGTGACCGTGCCGTCGATGCGGCCGGTCGTCGCCTGCTGGGCAGGCAGCGTTGGTGGGACGCAGAACGCCAGCACCGTCGTCGCGCTGATCAACCAGCGAGATCGCATGATCATTCCTCCGCGGTGGACACGCACGAAGACACGACTCGTGCACGATGGGGTGAGCGCCGGCCGACATGGCCGGTCCGAGCAGGGCGCTGCGGCTACGAGGCAGAACTGGCGGTTCCCTGTCGGGCTGGATCGACCGCCGATTCCCAGAGCGCCTCGAGTGCCGTATGTCCGACGCCTACGCCGTGGTCGTTAGGTGACACGACCAGACCAAATTGCCGGACGGGCTCCAACGTAAACGCCTGTGACCGAACGCGCAAACGGTGATGTGTTCGGTTTCTTTTAGGCGATCAGGCGATCGCAATTCGGTTCGTCCCTCGGTGCGTCCGCATTGGGGCAAACCAATTACCACACCGCGCGTTAGGATGGACTTGGCGAATCGAGTGCCGCCCGAGCGGGGTTCACACACAGCTCCTGCCATCCCTGGCCACAGCCAATCGCGTAAAGCCTGGTTAGATCGCGCTCACGTAACTGCGGCTTCGTGCCGCGCAGCACGATGGGCAGGTCTTTCGCCCCCGGCGGGCCTCGTCGCAGTGATGCCGCCGCGACACCAGGCTGCCTCGCATTGTCGCAACCCGGAGCGAAACCGAGTTGGCAGGCGCGCGTGAACTCACCGTCACCTGACTCTCCTCGCCCGCGCCGCAGGATCGCAGTCTCGTTGCAGGCCCACCCCGAGCCGTTCTGACAGTAGATCTTCGTGAGCGTAGCGGTGTAGGTGCACGCGCGTTGGACCCCGGACTCGCACGCCTTCCGCCAGAACGGGAGATACTGACCGGGGTGGCGGTCTCCAACGCCCTGGACCGCGCTCATGCCGACGAATACTGCGGCCCACAGGGCGGTGACTACCACATTCCGCTGTCGCGGCGTGAGCGACCGCCCGAGCCGACTGGGATCCACCGCCGAGAGCCACGGCGATGCCATCCAGGCGTCGATTCGACGAACCATAAGGTTCATCAGCGGCACGGGAAGCAGCTTGTCGTAGAACGTCGGTGCGCCCATCGCCGTGAGCACCACATAGAGCACGGTCGTAAGCACGGCGTACGTGACGCCAAAACAGATCCGCCCCAACTCGCTCCGCGGTGAAGTAGAAGGATCGGTAAAGAGCAGGTGCATCCCGAGAAAGACCGGAAGCGGAATGTGCGAGTCGATGAAGAGGTACGTACCCGTCGCCGCGAAGTAGACCAGGCTGATCGTGTACATCGTGACCACGGCCACGAGCGTCATGCGGGCCACCCCGAACAGGATTTGACCGGGGAGGCTGACCAGGAAGATCAGCAGATAGATGTTCGGCGGGTCCGACTGCGTGTTCGCGATGAACGACCCGTAGGTAACGTCCGAGGTGCCCGTCAACAACAGCGCAAGCGACGCGACGGCCAAGGGGAAGGAAGACGGGTTGAAGATGTGCGCGAGGCGCCCGTCCCTCTTCCAGCGAATGAGCTCCTTTGCCAGGAACCCCACGGCGATCATGGCAAGCTGCCAATGGAACCAGTCGAGGCGGAACCAGAGGAACAGGTTGGTGCTCAGCACGACCGGGAACGGCCCGAATCCGAGCGCATAACGATCGCGGCGGGACCACGAGAGCAGACTGTCGATGGCGTATGCGAAAAGCAGCTGAACGCCTACGAACGGGAGGAAGGTATAGACGAGGGGTACGTACCACCCCCAGTACAACAGCACGCTGCCCTGCGCACACGCCTGCATCCAGTGCTGCTTTCGCGGCGCGAACTCCAGGACGAGCGTGCGATTCGACCGGCGTGCCGACGCGAAGAGCACCGCGCTCCACACGACGAGCGCGATGCCGGCACCGACGAACGTTCGCACCAGGGTCGCGTTGCTCCTCGTGAACACCGCAAACGCGGCGACCGCGATCGCAAAAAGGCACGGGAGCATGACGGCGCGCCCGGGCGAGAGAGCGATTCCCGTCGCTGCTGGGACGATGTCAGGAGTTGTGGGCCGATCGTGAGCCGGCTCGAGTGGTTTTCGTGGCGGTGAGATCTTGGTGCTACCAGGCATCATCGTATGGGTTCGGCGTCGGGTCGCCGGACAAACCTGACGCCGGGGCGCGCCGGCGCAAGTGTCCCTGGTCGCCAGCTGCAAGGATGCGGCGCACGAGGCGATTGAATCGGCGCCTAACGAAAGACACTGAGAACTGAACGACTCACGACTGCCGACTCTGAACTCTTACAGGGCAGCCCATTTACGGACTCGCCAAGAGCGATGGAGCCAGGCGAAGCGCGGAGCTCAATCGCTGACCAGACATCGCGAGATGTTTGGCCAGCGAGTGAGTCCCTCGTTTCGCGCTCATCGCCGGACGTGGTCAGGTCGAGGCCGGGAACCCTGAAAGAGTTCTGAGTTAGCAGTTTTGAGTTATTCAGTTATGAGTGGCTGCGTTCCGTCAGCAGAGGACCCTCTACCCGGAGAATCGCGATCCCTCGCCTGTCGGCTCGGGATGACTCTCCGACGCCCGACTCCGATACGCCGCGGGCGTCAGACCGTACGCCTGCTGGAAGCGATGGCAGAAGTACGACAGGCTGTTGAACCCCACCGCGTATGCCACGTCCGTCACCGTCGCCGAGCCCTCCGTCAGGAGCCGCGCACCCGCCTCCACCCGCATTCGCCGAATCAGGTCCGACGGCGATTCACCGAAGTGCTGCTTGATACGGCGGAACAGATGTGAACGGTCCTGCGACACGGCGTCTGCCAACTCGCCAACGCCGAAGTCAGGATCGGCGAGCCCGCGCTGAATCGCCTCTCGCACTCGCTCCATGTACAGCCCATCCGCGGGAGCAAGACCGGCCGGGTCGGTGTGAGCTCCGGCGGCAAGGGGCGTCCCAGCCGAGTTCCCGGTCCCTAGTCCCGATGTCCCCGTTACCGAGAAGCGTTCGCGCAACCGGCGCCGCGAGAGAATGAGGTTGCGCACACGCGCGTCGAGCTCGCGCATCTCGAACGGCTTGACGATGTAGTCGTCGGCACCGCGCTCGAGACCCTCCAGTCGCCGCTCATCCTCCGCCTGCGCCGTGAGCAGAACGATCGACAGGAAGTCCGTCTCGGCGCTCGATCGCAGCACGCGGACCAGCTCATGCCCATCGGTCCCGGGCATCATCACATCCGACAGCACGACGTCCGGTAAATGCCGGCGAGCGAGCTCGATGCCCTCCGCGCCATCCGATGCCTCGAGCACCCGGAACCGCTCGGCGAAGTGGTCGCGGATGTAGCCGCGAAGGTCCGCGCTGTCGTCGACTACGAGCAGTGTCGGGACGTCCTGCGTGCGATCATCATCCGCCGCGGTTGACCGCGGTGAGCTGCCCGAGTGCTCGGCTGTCACCGATGTGACGAGCGACGCAGTCCCCGGAACGGCGGCGTCGTCGGGAATGATGACGCCATCGGCTACCTCACCAACCGGAATGACTGCCGTGAACGCTGTCCCGTCGCTCGCGCTTTGAACCGTGATCGTTCCGCCGTGCAGTTCGACCAGCTCCTTCACCAGCGAGAGCCCGATCCCCGTACCCGGCTGCGTGCGGGTCGCGGACTCGTCCACCTGGTAGAACCGCTCGAAGACGTGGACGATCTGATCGGGAGGGATCCCAGGACCCGAATCGCGCACCACAAGCCGAGCCGAGGCTCCATCCCTGTCGAGGGCGACGTGCACCGTTCCACCGCCCGGCGTGAACTTGATCGCGTTCGAGAGAAGGTTGGTCAGGATCTTCTCGATGGCATCGGCGTCGAATGCACCGAGTAGCGAATCGATCGTCGCCACCGTTAGGCCAATCCCTTTCCGCTCGGCGACCGGCGCAAAGGCAGCCACCACGCCTCGCGTGAATGGAACCAGATCGAGCGGGCGAGGGGCGAGGTGCATCGCCCGCGCATCGAGCTTTGCCACATCCAGAATCTGATTCACCAGCCGGAGCAGACGTCGCGAGTTGCGGAGTGCGATGTCGAGCCACCGCTCGACCTGCGGGTCACCGCCGGCGCGCGCGCGTAAATCCTCCAGCGGCCCGATCGTCAGCGTGAGCGGCGTGCGGAGCTCGTGCGACACATTCGCGAAGAAGCGAGTCTTCGCCTGATCCACCGACTGGAGCTGCGCGTTCCGGTCGGCCAACTCGCGCTCCCGGTCGCGCAGCGCGGCCGTCCGATCATCGACCACACGCTCGAGTTGCAGCGCGCGCGTACGGAGGCGGGCTTCGCGCAATCGGACGGCGGCGAAGATTAACATGCCTAGCGCCGCAACCGAGACCCAGCGGAAGATGCCCATCTCCCAGACCCGCGGAAGGACGCGCACGGCGAGCCTGGTTCCCGGCTCGTACCACCCACCGGCGGCATCGCTCGCCTCGACGACGAAGGTGTATCGTCCCGGCGGCACTTTCGTGTAGAACGCCGTGCGGCGGTTGCCAACGTCCACCCAGCTCGCGTCGTACGGATCGAGCCGGTAGCGGAAGCGGACGTTGTTCGGTTCGAGGAACGTGAGCGCCGTATACTCGATCTGCACATCGCGCTCATCGGGGCGGAGCGCGATCGAATCATGCGCCGGGCGAAGCGCTTCTCCGCGCGCGACGATCTGCTCGACGACCAGCGGCGGCGTGAGTCGCTCGCGTCGGACCCTGGCCGGATCGACGACCACAACGCCATCCTGCGTCGGGAACCAGAGCCGTCCGTCGGGTCCTTTCGCACCGGCCGGCTGCACGCCGCCATTCCCTTCGCGGTTTCGGATGCCGTCACGCTCGGCGTACGCGGTGGAGTGGATCCGCGGAACCTTGCCATCGGCGAACGCCACAAGCTCCGCGCGCGGCACCCAGAAGATCCCGCGGTTGGTGTTCATCCACAGGCGGCCGTCGCCGTCCTCGAGGATCTGGTGGATGACCTCATCGAACAGTCCATCCTTCGTGCCGATCCGCACGATGCGACGGTCAGCGTTAGGCGCCGAACCGGGCGCGCCGCCCCAGGCACGCGGGTCGAGGCGCGCCAACCCGCGCCCCTCGGTGCCCACCCAGAGCCACCCGTCCGCATCCTGGTAGAGCGAACGAATCAGGTCGCTGGGCAGCCCTTCCGCGTGTGTGACTCGCGTGAATGTTCCCTCTCGGTATCGCGTCAGGCCGCCGCCGTTGGTTCCCATCCAGAGTGCGCCGTCACGGGTGCTCGCGAAGGCGCGCACCGTCGCCTCCGGCCCTCCCGACGCCGGCGGAAAGTTCGTCCAGCTCTTCCCGTCGTACCGAAACAGCAGGCCGGACGCGCCGGCCCACATGCGCCCGTCCGCATCTCCATAGAGGGCGAACACAACGCGGTCACGCAGCTCGCGCGGCCCCTCGGCGCGACACGTCATGCTCGGCGGAGTGCAGCGGACCAGACCTCCTCCGAACGCGCCCATGGCAATCCACATCGCGCCGGCGGCGTCCTGGTAGAAGGAGTTCACCGCCATTGGTTCCGTTGACGTGGACGAACCCAGCGCCGAGGCACGACCGGTGACGGGATCCAGACGGCTCACACCCTTCCCCCAGGTGCCGAGCCAGATCAAACCGGATCGGTCCACATAGGTCGCGTAGACGTTAGGGTGCGCGACGCCTTCGGCAACACTGTAGGTCGTGAAAAGGGCCTGCTTGAAGCGATGAAGCCCGGCGGCATCGGTGCCGACCCAGAGGCTGCCTTCGCGGTCGAAAATGGCGCCCGTCACGACGCGTCGCTCGGGGAGCGTGAAGACGTGTTGGCGGTTGCGGAACACGTCCTGACCACTCACGCTCCACACAGCTCCGGCGTCCGCCCAAAGCCGCAAGCCATTAGTGGAAAATCCGGAGGCCACCGGGATGGCCGAGTCGGACTCGATCCGGTATACACCGGATGAGACTTGGGCAAAGAGAGCCCCGGTCGCCGGCACCTGCACGACAATCGAAGCGAGTGAAAGCGGCTGGGATGCTTTCACCTGTACTACCCGATCGCGCAAGACCCAAAGCCCGCGGTTACCGCCGATCCAGAGCGCCCCGGCCTCGTCCTCGACCAGCCGAATGATGAAGTCCATGTCCACCGCGGGATCGGTCTCGACCTTCGTCACCTGATGGTCGCTCGACACGCGGAAGATTCCAGCGCGATCGGTGCCAACCCAGACACTGCCACCTCGCCGCTGCATGATGGTCGTGACGCGTGCGTCGAGCGTTCCGCGTCCCACCCGAACGAGGCGATCGCCTTGGACCGTCCACAGCCCGTCGGGTGTCCCCACCCACACGGCGCCTAACGAATCCACGAACAGGGCGGCAGGGCTCGGGCTCGGCTTCCCCGTCTCGAAGGCAACGTTGGTGAACCGCCCATCATGGAAGCGAACGACGTGACCCTGCTCGGTGACGAGCCAGAGCGACCCGTCGCGCCCCTCCTTCAACTGGATGATTCGATTGCTCGGCAGCTCCTCGGAGTTGGCGGAGTTGAAGACGGTGAATCGAATTCCGTCGAAGCGCACCAGGCCATCGAACGTCGCCGCCCAGATGTAGCCGGCGCGGTCCTGGAGCAGCGAGTTGATGGAGTTGACGGGGAGGCCGTCCTTCACCGTCCACGACTCGTGCACCCACGACCGACCATCGAGGTCGTTCGTCAGCGACGTCGCGTTCACGCCTTGCGCGTGCACTCCCGAAACAAGGAGCCACGCGAGCAACATCACCGGCGCCGTCACGCGGATGCCGAGCGCGCTTGGCATCCGCGACTTTTTTTTCATTGGGCTCATCCAGCGATGCGCTTTAGCGTGCACGCCACGAAAATTGGTACAACCGCCACGCGCCACCAATCCACTGATAGAGGTACTCCTTCCCCATTGTCCTGATCGCTTCGCCGCGCTCGGCGCCTCCCGATCGGCAACGCACCTCCATCAAGAGGCGTCCTTCCCAAACTCCATCGCGTACGCCGACCACGGGCGCCGTCAGGCGAGCGGGTAGGACGCGACGGCCACTCGCCCGATCGAGGTCCGCCGGGCAGTTCGGGAATCCTAACGCGGTACTATCGGTGGGCGGCGCGACCAGGGGGACCTCGAGGCCGCGCGCAAAGGCTGAGATGATCGCACCAGCTCTCGCGGAATCCAGCGCGGCGCACGCCGCGACCGAAGCGCTATCCATGAGCGGGTGCGTCGGCTCGCACAGGAACGCCTGCGCGACGGTACCGACCGGGTGACGGCGGCTGGCTCGCCCGGCCTCCAGGGCCAGCTGTTCCAATGACGGCATACCGGTCGAGTCCAGCGCCTGCGCCATGAGAGCGTCGACCGGCGCTACCAACGCGCCGACCAGCTCGACTACCATCAGTATCCGCGACAACGTCAGCACACGACTACGCTACTTCGCTGGTTCGAGCGGAATGAACCGCCCTGCATCGATCTCGCCGTTCTTCACGCGGTACAGCGTCACCCCGGAAATCGACTCGAGCCCGGCCCCTCGCGAGTCGCCGACGACGGCCGAGATCTGGTTGAACCGCGTCCGTACGCCGGTCATCTCGTACTCGATGCGCTCGGTCGCGTGCAGGTGGCCACCGAGCGCAAGCACGTACCGGTGTTTGCGCAGAACGGCGAGCACGTCTCCCGCGTTGGAGACGGTGTGGCGATAGACCGTCTTGCCCCTCACCGTGATCAGCGATGGTGCGGGCGGCCGATCATTGTACCCGTTGAGTCCCTCGAAGGTCGTGACAAATGGAATGTGGTCGAATGTCACGACCGGCATGTCGGCTGGGACCAGCGCCAGGTCGCGCTCGAGCCACGCGATCTGCAGGCTATCGACGTGGCCGTAGTACCGTTGATCGTCGATGTCGACCGTGTTCAGTCCCACGAAGTGAACTCCGCCGCGCGTAAACGAGTAGTAGTCCGGCCCGAAGTAGTGGTGATACATTCCGCGCCCATAGAGCGGGTGCGTGGCCGGCACGTGCGAGGTGTCGCGCTCGATGCCGAAATTCTCGTGGTTCCCCGGGACGGTGAACACCGGCGTGCGAAACGCGTTGCGCTCCCGGGCAAACAGCTCGTAGTACCCGGTGGCCTCTTCTTCTCCAACGCGGAGCGCGTCACGCACCAGGTCGCCCGTGATGAGCAGCAGCCCGGGACGAATCGAATCGACGAGCGCTCGGAGCCGCTGCGTGCGGGCGAGGGACGCGGGCGAGATATGCGTGTCTGACGCGTGGATGAACGTGAGCTCGGTGCTCGACTGCTCTCTCGTTAGGGCGAAGGAGACCGGCTCCGCGGAATTCGCCGGACGCCACCATGGACCAACAGGGCGATAGGCGTTCGGCATCGACACGAAGATCACACCCCTACCTTCGCGCGGCAGTCGAAAGGCGCCGGAGGCGTCGGTTGTGACCACGGTGTCCTGATTCGAGACGGCCACGCCCGCGACGCCTTGTTCGCCGGCGTCTCGCGTTCCGTTGCGATTCGTGTCGTCGAAGACAACGCCCGAGATCCCGGCAGAATGCGAGCGCGCGGCGCCTGGCGCGGTCGTGAGCGCGACGATCGACGCGGCGATCAGCCAACGAGGGTGCATCATGGTCGCAGGTACCGGTCGAAGAAGTCCGTCACGGTTTTCCAGGTTGGCCGATAGGGGATCGGATTCGTGACCGTGCAACCGGTTGCGGATGTCGATCGCATCGTTGCCGCTTCGCGCAGCGCGTCATCCGTCAGGAAGCCGATCACCGGTCCATGGCCTGCCTTGGGCAGGCTGATGAACACGGCGTTGGCGCACGCCTTGTTCAGCGCCATGTACAGCCGCTCGCCCTGGTTGTGCGGCACGAGCGGGTCCGAATCGCCGTGCAGGATCATGAGCGGAGGATCGCCGGCGGTGATGTATCGGGTTGGGTCGGCGGCATGCACCTGCTCCGGGCACGTCTGAATCGCGCATCCAACGAGCCGAGATTCCGGCGAACCCTCGTCGTCGTGGCAGAACCCGGCGGCGAGGCCGGGCGCGCCTGACGATGGCGGTCCACACTTCCGCAGCGCCCAGGCATCCATCGTTAGGAAATCCGTCGGTGGGTAGAAGGCGACCGCCGCCTGGATTCGACTCGAGCCGTCCTTCACACCGACCGAGCCTTCCAAGTCAGACGCGTCGCCGGTGAGTGCCGCCATCGCCGTCGTCCATCCGCCGGAGCTATCGCCAATGAGACCGATGTGATCGGGATCGAGGTGGTACTTGGCGGCGTTGGCGCGCAGCCAACGGATCGCGGCTTTGATGTCGTGAAGCTGGCCAGGGAACTTGACCTGCGCGCTCGACCGAATCGACACACCGGCAACGGCGTACCCGAGCGGCAGAAGCTGTGCGGCGATGACCTCTGCCCTGCCCTTTCCCATGTCGCTCATCCACGCGGAGCCGGCGGTCCAGATGACGACGGGCGTCGGCGTGCGCGCGCCGGCCGGAAGGTAGAGATCCAGTTTGTGCCCTTTGCTCGTCGCGGGATCGGGTGGCGCGTAGTCGATGTCGGCGAACGTCGGTGATGGTCCGTTAGGCTGGGCCGTCGGACCGACGCTGCCCGGAGTGCCAGTCTTCTGCGCGCTTGCCGACGCCTGCACGACTGTCGTCAGCGCGAGAAGTGCGGCTGGCCACCCGAGTGCGCGAGACATTCTGATATTCCTGAGTTGAAGGCTTTCGCCACGTCGGCTACGTGACGGCGCGTCATCGGCTCCCCAGCGGGTTCTTGCTCCGCTCGTAGAACTCGTTCTGAAGCCGCAGACTCTCCTGATCCGCCTTGACGGCGCGGATGGTTTGCACGATGGCATCGATCCACGTCTTCGTCTCGAACTCACCGAGCTCGCGTGAGGCGACGGCGCCTTCACCGGCGTAGTGATTCGGGAATCTCGCATACCACCAGATGCCGGTGTACAGACCGTCCGGCAGTTTCACGCGCGCCTGGTCGGCACCCGATTCCTGCGCCGCCCGGTCGAGATGCACGAGGTCGGGCCGCGCCACCATGCTCATGGATGTCTCGCTCTCGCCGGCGTGCATGTCCGTTGCCGGATTCGACTTGTGCTTCGGCTCACCCGGCCCGCTGCGCGCCAGCCCCTGCACGTACACGACGTAATCGTGCGGCGCCTCGAGCTGCGTCTGCGCGAAATAGGGCAGCAGGCTGTTGTTGCCCCCATGGCCATTCACGATGACGATCTTCTTGCAACCATTGCGCGCCATCTCGTCCGTCGTCTCCTGCAGCAGCTGGAGCTGGAGTCCGCGGCTGTACGCGACGGTTCCGGGTTCGTGCTTCGCCTCGAATATCTGGCCGAAGTAATACTCGGGAAACACCACCGCGTATTCCTGCTCGGCCCCGTGGAGCGCGGCGTACCGGACGTTGAGCAGGTCGTTGCCGAGTGGGAGGTGCGGACCGTGCTTCTCCATGATGCCAAACGGGAGCAAGCACGTCCCCTGCGCGCGCGTGATGGCGTCACGGAAGTCGGCTGCAGTCAGCTCCTCCCAGTGGACCGAGAGCCGGCCTTGTGCTGCGGGTGGCTGCGCCGCCGCAGTCGACGCCAGGAATACTGCCATGGAAAGCAGTGACGGTGTGCGCACGTGTCCTCCGCTGCTATGGGTGTGGCTGATGGTAGCAAACGGTCGGGCGGCTGCTAGGGGTCACGGCGTTCCGGCCGGGCTTCACGACGGAACGAACAGATAGTAGAACGCGGTAGCGTCGAGTGCTCCGTCCGCACTCCGTGCGTAACCGGGTATCACACCAGCTCTCGTGTACCCGAGCTTCCGGTACAGCAACTCCGACGGATCGCCTTCCCGAGTGTCGAGCACCAAAAGTGTGCGCCCGTGCTGGCGGGCGAGCTCCTGGAGCTGACGCATCAACCGCTCGCCGATTCCCTGCCGTCTGGCCGACCGAAGAACGAGCAGCCGCTGGACCTCGGCGCGATGCGACGCGTTTGGCTTCCGCGCCAACTCGAGTTGTACGGAGCCGACGAGCTTGGGTCCATCCATGGCGCCGAGCAGAAGTCGGTGCCCTGCATCGAGGTCGGCGAAAATGGAGCGCCAGTAGTCGGACGCAGCGTCACGCGACAGAGGAGGCAGGAAGCCAACGGACGCGCCGGAATCGACGGCATCCCGAAGCAGTTCGATCAGATCCTCCAGTTTCTCGTGCGCCGTCCGGGATGTCAGGAGCTCGATCTGCATGTTAGGCGTTAGGCTTGCATGTCTGGATGGCGGTCGTGGCTCCCGAGTCGCCGCGCCGCATTCGCGGCCGCCATTTGGCAGGCGATGGGGGCGCGCCGGTCAGCACGGGGGTCTCCGGCTTGCGAATGAGTGTCGAAACCAATAGTAGCTAGCAACCTTCACCGTGACCGACTGCCATGCCGCGCTACGCCGCCCTCCTTCGAGGTGTGAGTCCGATGAACCTCAAGATGCCCGAATTGAAAGCGGCATTCGAGGCGGCCGGGTTCGAGGACGTGAAGACGATCCTCTCGAGCGGCAACGCGGTGTTTACTGCGCCAGCGTCGTCGCAGCCCGCGCTCGAGAAGAAGTGCGAGGCCGCGTTGATGAAGCGCGTCGGCAAGACATTTCCGACCATCGTGCGGCGAGTCGAGGCGCTGCGTGAGCTGCTCGAGTCGGATCCTTACCGAGGCTTCCGACTCGCGCCGGGCTCGAAGCGTGTCGTCACGTTTCTCCGCAATCCCCCGAAAACGAAGCTCACGCTCCCGATCGAGCTCCACGGCGCGCGCATCCTCGCCGTCGTCGGCACCGAGGTGCTGAGCGCCTATGTCCGGACCCCCAAGGGCCCGGTCTTCATGACGCTCATCGAGAAGGCATTCGGAAAGGAGGTGACGACGCGAACGTGGGAGACAGTGCAGAAGATCGCCCGTTAGGCACGCGCCACTCCGGCGATATCGCCATAGTGACCGCAGGCGATCTACGGTAGAGGTCCGACTGCTCCGCGGATGTGCTGGCCCACGAAGGTGTAGACGCTGTCGCCGATTTGCGTGCCGAGGGCGGCGCCCGCGGTGACCGCGGCGCGGAAGTGCACGCCGGCCCACATTCGACTCTGCGCGCAGTCCTGTGCCCACGCGGTCCGGGTACGCCGTGAGATTCGAGGCCACAAGTGTGTACTACCGCGTCCTTGCGGTCGGGTGACCGTGCCAGTGGCGGTCGACCGCCGGGGCCACGACCGAGGCCAGCACGCGGACGTGGTTGCTCCCGTGAAGTTGTCATCGCCTAACGCTTGCAGCTTAACTGCGAGCGGATTCAATCGTGGCGAGCGCAGTGAGCGTCCATAGCCCGCTCGGCAGCTCCCGATGCCTAACGGCCGCGCATCGCGGCCTCGATCTCCTGGGCCGTGTACGGAAGGCCGGCGCTCAATATCTCCGTGCCGGTCGCGGTAATGTGGATCATGTCCTCCAGATAGTAGGCATCGGCACCGACCGAGAAGATCGGCTCGAACGCGATCACCGCGCCTTCGACGAGCGTCGGAAGCGCCGTCTCGCCGCTCTCGACGCCAACGCTGTGGATGCTCCATCCGGACATCCCGTCCGTCGCCAACAGGCTTCTCGCCGCCTCCTTTCCCTCGGGCGTCCGAAGCGAGGCGGCCTGTCGCTCGATCTCTGAGCGGCTCGCGGCCATGACCTGATCGATGGTCACACCGGGCTTCATGGTCTTTATGCCGACGCGATAGGCGTCGATGAGGAGATTCCAGATCTCCCGCTGGCCGTCGGTGAACCGACCCGACACCGGAACGGTTCGACCAACATCGCCACCGTAGCCATGATTCGCGCACCCCAGATCGATTCGCACGGTCTCGCCACTCTTCATCGTGCGGTCGAGCTGGTCGTACGAATAGACGGATCGCACGAGCATTGGGATGTGCGCGTTGGCACCGGACATCGTCCACGGCCAGAACGAAGGCCCGACGGCTCCGGCATCGATGCACGCCTGTGCCGCGCGCATCTCGACTCGTCGCTGTCGAACGCCGGGGGTCACCGCGCGCATCGCGGCGCGCACGGCCACCGCCGTCGATCGTGCGTTGTCGCGAAGCACGTCGACCTCGGCGCGTGATTTGATGAAGCGGAGCTCACGCAACGTCGCGACCGCGCTCGCTATCTCGGCGTCGGGAAACGCCGCGGCGAGACTCTGCGCCCAGAGCACTGGATCTCCCGCGACAGGCCGCATGCCTGGCGGAACGCCAGTCGACCCCGGGCGCCGCGCTTCGTCGACGTAGAGCTTCTTCACACCATCGCGCATCCGACTCCGAACGTAGGGGATCAGCGAGTCCCACGAGACGATCTGCGTGAGGCCGAGCGTGGCGGTGCTCGACGCTTCGGGCACGACGCCGTCGACGGGGAAGCCGAACGCCCGCGGTTTCGGCGGCACGAAGAGCCGCACTTCGCGGCGAGGTCCGTCGATCGCGAGAATGGCGTTAGGCACGCCGTTCAGTCCCGTAAAGTACGAGAACGACGCATTCTGGATGAAGCTTGGCTCGCTCTCCGGCTTGTCGCGGGGTTCGGCGTGAAGGAGGGTGATGCCGTCGGGAAGCCGTTCCATCAGTGCCCGACGGCGCTCGACGTACTCCCTGCTCGGGATCTGCTGCGCGGCTACCTGAATGGGGGCTGCGAGGAGCACAGCGATCAGCGTGCGAGGGCCGAGGATGCTCACGAGTGCTCCGCGCGAAAGGGAGTGAGTCGGGAGGTGAATCTGCGAGATACTTCGCGGGCTGCCCGACACGCAAGTGTTGGCCCCATCGCGCGACAAGTTCGTGCAACGTTAGGCACGGCGCGAGGCTCGCGGCGTGTTGGGGTTCCGACGCCGGGGCCGTCACACTCGGTGGAGGGCGGTCTTGACCTGCGCCTGTTCGGCGGCTACTCTGTATCACAAAGCACTTGTCGTTCCACGGTCGGATCGCGGCACGCGCGCCCGACTGAGCGCT
>DATCGG010000499.1:0-3215 GCA_036509075.1 Gemmatimonadaceae bacterium | reverse complement strand
GAGAAAGACCCCCCTCTACGAACCAGCAGGAAATGGCGCGATGCCGATCAACAGCACGAGACGGCTGTCACCTGTGTTCACCACCCCGTGGCTGACGTCTGCCGGCGCCCAGACCACCATCCCTTCGCCCGCGGTACGGCGCTCGTCGCCGACGACGAACTCGCCGGTGCCCTCGACGACGAAGTAGAACTTGTCCTGTCCGCCGTGAACATGAGGGTGCTGCTCCTGTCCGGGGTGGAGACAATTGAGTCCCAGCATGAGGCGCTCGCTGCGAAACAGCGTCGCCTTGAACACTTTCGACGCGTTGGCCCCCACGTGATCTTCGTAATGGGTGATGTTCGACATCGCATTCGACTCGACAATGTGAAGTCAGGTGAAGGGGTCAGACCCCTTCACAGTTTTGCGCGCGAAGAAATGTGAAGGGGTCTGACCCCACTCTCACTCGACTCGGCGAAGGATGAAACATTTCAAGTAGTACGTCTCCGGGGCACCGACCAGCACCGGGTGATCACGTCCCTGCATCCGCTTCTCGACAAGTGTGACCGGAGTGTGGCTGTCGACGGATGCTTCGTGCAGCACGGCCGCAAACGTGTCTTCGTTGACGTTGTAGGAACAGCTGCAACTCACGAGATATCCCCCTGGCGAGAGTAAGCGCATCGCGCGGAGATTGATCTCCTTGTAACCGGCCAGTGCGTTTGGAACCGACGCTTTGTTCTTCGCAAAGGCCGGCGGATCGAGCACGATCGTGTCATAACGTTCGCCGGCTTTTTCGCGCCGGCGCAACTCGTCGAAGACGTTCGCTTCGCGCGCGGTGAGATTGGCCACGCGATTGCGCGCCGCGTTCGACTCGATGTGCGCGATGGCATCCGGCGAGATGTCAATCGCCTCGGCAGTCGAGCACTGCCCGGCAAGCCGCAACGCGAAGCCACCGTGATAGCTGAAGCAGTCGAGCAGCCGCCCGCGCGCGTAGCGTGCCGCGGCCTCGCGATTCTCGCGCTGGTCGAGGAAGAGACCCGTCTTCTGCCCCCTGCGAAGGTCCACTTCGTACTCGATCGGCCCCTCGCGCACAACAACTGTGTCGGGCACCGAGCCGGCGAGGACTTCCACCGTCTGCTCGAGACCCTCGAGCGCACGGACTTTGGGATCGTTGCGCGCCAGGATCCCCTCTGGCGCGAGTAACTCCGACAACCAGCCTGTGACCGAGGTCAGCAACCGGTCCATGCCTTGCGAGAGCGCCTGCAGCACGAGGTACGCGCCGTACCGATCGATTACGAGCGACGGCAGCAAATCGGCCTCGCCGTGCACAACCCTGTACGCGGTGGCGTCGATCGCGAGCGAGTCGCGAAACTGAATCGCGCGCGCGAGTCTGGCGCGCAGCATCGACGCGTCGAATGGGGTATCGCCGCGCGCCAGCATCCTGATCGGAATCTGTGACCGATCGCTGAACAGCGCGTGCCCCAGCGTCCGTCGTCGTGGACCGATGACCTCGACGATGTCACCACCGGCGGCGTCGACGTCCGCGACGTCGGCGCGATAGATCCAGGGATGACCGGTTCGCAGCCGCTGTTCCCCACGGGCGGTGATCACGACAGTGCTCACAGCACAAGTATGCAGTAGGCAGCCGTAGCGGCGAGCCTTGAGACTCGCCGATTTCCAGGCGGGCCTGACCAACCTCCGCTCTTCGAGCTACGGCGGTCCGCTTCATAGCCGCGGCGAATGTGGAAGGCCCGCCTCTACTGTCAACGGTCGGAAGTAAGATCAGCCCCATGCGCTCACTTGCTGAAACCGATCCCGAAATCGCTGCCGCCATCCAGAACGAGACGCATCGCCAGGCCGAAGGGCTGGAGCTTATCGCGTCCGAGAATTTCGTGAGCCGGGCGGTGCTCGAAGCAGCCGGCTCGGTGATGACGAACAAGTACGCCGAGGGCTATCCGGGCCGGCGCTATTACGGCGGATGCGAGTTCGTAGACGTCGCCGAATCGCTCGCGATCTCTCGCGCGAAGAAACTATTCGGCGCCGAGCACGCGAACGTGCAGCCGCACTCGGGCGCGCAAGCCAACATGTCGGTGTACTTCGCAACGGTGAAGCCAGGCGACACCGTGCTCGGCATGAACCTCGCCCACGGCGGACATCTCACGCACGGCCATCCGCTCAACTTCTCCGGCAAGCTGTATAACATCGTTCCGTACGGCGTCCGCAAAGACGACGAGCGAATCGACTACGAGGAGCTCGAGCGGCTCGCGCGCGAACGCAAGCCCGCGATGATCATGGTGGGGGCGAGCGCCTATCCACGTGTGATCGACTTCGCTCGCATCGCGGTCGTCGCGAAGGCAGTCGGTGCCGTCATGGTCGTCGACATGGCTCACATCGCCGGGCTGGTGGCCGCCGGCGTGCATCCGAGCCCCGTCCCGCACGCCGACTTCGTGACGTCGACCACGCACAAGACGCTGCGCGGCCCGCGTGCCGGCCTGATTCTCTGCCGCGAGCAGTACGCGAAAGATCTGGACAAGGCGCTGTTCCCCGGCGTGCAAGGCGGCCCGCTGATGCACATCATCGCCGCCAAGGCCGTCTGCTTCAAGGAAGCGATGGAACCGTCGTTTCTCGCGTACCAGAAACAGATACTGGCGAATGCGCAGGCGCTGGCACGATCGCTCACGAGCAACGGCTACCGGCTGGTCAGCGGCGGCACCGACAACCACCTGATGCTGGTCGATGTGTTCTCAAAGGGTGTCACCGGGAAGGTGGCCGAGGCCGCACTCGGCAAGGCGGGGATTACGGTCAACAAGAACGCCATTCCGTTCGATAAGAATCCACCGATGGTGGCGAGCGGGATTCGCGTCGGCACGCCGGCGGTTACGACGCGAGGCATGCGCGAAGCGGAGATGGAACAGATCGGCGGCTTGATGGCGCGCGTACTCGCTGCCCCGGAGGACGACCGCGTCATTGGCATGGTCAAGACCGAGGTCGAAGAACTTTGCAAGCGATTCCCGCTCTACGACACGCAACTGTTGAATAGGTAATCTCATCTCGTGTCGGAGCTCGGTATCTCGGTAACCTCGGTTCTGTCCGACGCGGGCCCCATCGCGCGAGCGATGCCGGGGTTCGAGCCGCGCGACGGTCAGCGCCGCATGGCGGCGGCTGTTGCTGCAGTCATTGACAACGGCGGAACGCTACTTGCGGAAGCAGGTACCGGCACAGGCAAGACGCTCGCCTAT
>DATCGG010000498.1:0-16295 GCA_036509075.1 Gemmatimonadaceae bacterium | reverse complement strand
CGGGAAGATCGAGCGCGCGAATCGCGCCTACCCAGCCGGCCGCCTCGAACGCGGCGTTCCATGCCTCCACGCCCGCTTTCATCGCGGCGCGGTATTTCTCCGGCACCGTGTTGTCGACGTAGTACGTGATGGGCTGCTTCGGCCGGTACTTGTCTCCCACCTGCTCGCCGCGCTCGAGGCGCCAGCGGTTCACGAATCGCACGAAGAACGTCGAGTCGTCCTGCGAGAAATCCTTGTGCGCGGTGAGGAAGTTGCCCACGCGATCGTCGCCGATGCGTGGCGTCATGGGTACGTCGGGCAGCGCCGCGAGCGTGTAGTGAATCGCGAGCGAGATGAACCGGCCGTCCGCGACCGACGCGATGTTCGCGGGGTTGGTCGGCCGGAACGTGAGCCGCGCGCGAATGTTCGTGTTCCGCGGGAAGCTCTTCACCGATTCGACGTAGCTGCGCGGCCGGTCGAACGGCACCGGCGGTGGCTGGCCCGGGCCACTTGGGGCGACCGCAAAGCGAACCCCCTGGCCTATCCCCGACAGGTCCGACACGAACCAGTTGGTCACGTCGATGAGCATGGCCGAGTCTTGCCGGAAGGACTCGATGCGCGCCGCGTCGATGACGGACGGAGCGAACGTGAGGTCGACCGCGCGATTCACGGCCGCGTCGCGCCCTCCCGTGAAACGGGACGGCTTCTGCAGCAGGAAGATCTGATCGCCGCGTCGCTCGAGGGTCATGATGTTCGCCTCGAACAGGTTCAGCATCGTCCCGCCGTAGAGCCCGTTCGCGCCGATGCCCTGCGCGAGCTTCATCTCCATGAGGAAGTCCTTGCCGAGGCGCTCGCGCGGAACCGCGATCCACAGCTTGTCGTCCTTCTCATACGTGTCGAAGAAGCCGGTGCGGACCTCCGCCCCCTTCGTCACCTCGGCGAATGGTTTCGGGCCGGGTCGCTGTTGCGCCGCAGCCTGGGCAGGAGCGTTAGGCGCAGCGCCCGGGGGCGTTGCAGGCGGCACCTGGGCTGAGAGCGTGCCGGCGAGGCCCAGGAACAACACGATGGGTCGAAGCATGGGAGCATCCTCGGGAGGTGGTGCGCCACGACGAACGGCGCCCAATGA
Organism: Gemmatimonadaceae bacterium; assembly: GCA_036509075.1. Lineage (GTDB taxonomy): Bacteria > Gemmatimonadota > Gemmatimonadetes > Gemmatimonadales > Gemmatimonadaceae > JAJKIV01. The sequence goes on along the minus strand of DATCGG010000498.1, from coordinate 15,190 downwards.
TCGACTCGGGGTTTGACGGCCGGTAGATCCAGTGGTTCGGCTGGTTGCGAACCGGAGCCGGACAAGAGGTCGGAAGCGATTGCCTCCCAACAGGTTGATGCGGTGAGATGCGGGTGACGGACCCCCGCTAGTGTGTCACGCGCATGGTGATCCACCGATCAACCACACTCTACAACCTGAGAAGCACGACAATGACACACGCATCACTTGACGCGCCCCGGCCGACTTGGCGCGCGCGACTACAGAAGGCCTTCGCAGTGCTGTCGATCGCTACGCTCGCGACGGGCGCTGCCGGCTGCGGCAGCAAGGACTCGAGCACCGCTCCCACCCCCCAGAACATCGCTGGAGAGTACCTGCTCGAGACGATTCAGGCGAAGCAACTGCCCGTAAAGGTCTATGATGGCCCCGTCGGGGAACCGGGGGACGACGACTATTACGATTCATGGGCCCTGACGATCAAGCGCGGCGCGATCGATCTGGACGATGCTGGCAACTATCACCTGATGATGGACTACCACCTCGTCCGCGACGGCGACGCTTTCGATGACTCATTCGACGGGTATGGCACCTACGAGATCAACGGAAACAGGATCGAGCTCACGCGCGGCGACGGAGAAAGCGGCGGCAATGGTACCGTGCGGTCGGGCCAGGTCACGATCCAGATGAACATGGTCGCCGAAGGCGATGTAGTGCCGTACGTGTTCCGCAAATAGCGGATCTCAAGCCGTGATCTCCTGGCGCATTCCCCGGACGCCGATTTCCACATGAACGCCGGGCGGCCCGGCATGGTGCCATTCGACACCCAGCCGGGCCGCCACGCCGAGTCGCGGCAGAATGAGATCGGCAAGAAGCGGGTGCGCGTTGTGCACCGTGTAGAGCTGCACCCCGGTGACGTCAGCCCACTCCACGCCCAGCGTTCGCATCGTCTGGTCGAGCGCTGTCAGGATGAATTCGGTCTTTTGGCGAAGCGCCGCAAGCGTCGGAAACCCATCCGATGTCGTATCACCCATTGCGACGATGTCCGGTCGCTCGCGCCCCAACCCGGCAGCTCGGAGGTTACGAATTTCCGGTATGCCAGCCAGGACGAACGTCGGAGCGGTGGCGCGCACGCCACGGGTGGCTGGCCTCGAGTGCGACCACGCGTGGATCGTGACGTCGGGCGCGCCCGACATTCCGTCGGTGAGCCTTTCCGAGGCACTGAACGCGACGTTGGTGCGGGTCACCGGGATGTCATCACCGATCACGAGTCCCGCGGCTTTGAGGTCCCGAATGTACGCCTGATTGAACTCGCCAAACTCCTGCCGCGAGAGTGGCCGTGCCGAGCGTAACTCCAATCCGCAGAGCGCATGCACCGGCAGGCCGGACGCTTTGAGCGCTCGTTCGATGTCCGCCATTCCAGATGCAAAAGGACGCGGCTGGCGGAACGTGGTCCGAACGATCTCGAATCCATCGGCCGCCACGACGCCGAAGCTCAGAAACGGGACGCCAGGCAGGAACCGATATCCGCCGCGCTCGTTTACGACCAATTCCTGGACGGTGATGCGGCTCTCGCGGGGCCCCGATACGGCGGGAGCGACGCCTGCGTGAGCACCGCTGGATTGACTGTGCCGGCCCGTGCGTGAGAGAGACTGGGTTTCCATCGTCGGAGATCACCTCATCAAAGTTGCGGCCCTTAGCAAAGGGATGGACGGACTCCCCCTCGGGATTCCTTCTCGTGCTCGCGGCTCGGTTGTAACAGTTTTTCCGCATGAACCCTTCGGCGTATCATCCGGCGTGACCATTGGACCGACCGTTCGCCGCGAAGATGTCCCGCTGCACGAGGACGTGCGGTGGCTCGCGGCATCGCTCGGCAAGGTCATCTCCCGACTCGAGGGCAAGGACGCGTTCGAGAGCGTCGAGTCGCTCCGACAAGCGTGCCGCGCACGGCGGTACGCCATGCCCGACGCACCCACGCTCGACGCGCTGCTCGAGCAGGTGTCGGCGTTGCCGATCGAGCGTGTGGCGATCGTCGCGCGAGCGTTCACCCTCTTCTTCCTGCTGATCAACACCGCGGAGCAGGTTCACCGCGTACGCCGCGCGCGCGAGTATCGCTCGATTGAGACTGACGCGCCGCAACCCGGAAGCGCGCGGTGGGCGATGCGCAAGCTCCGGTCGGAAGGACACGACGCGACGGCGGTGGAGCGCGCGCTGCTCGCGCTCGACGTTAGGCCGGTGCTCACCGCGCATCCCACGGAGTCGACACGGCGGACGCTGCTCGGGCTTCAGGCGCGAGTCGCCGCCATGCTCCTCGAGCGCGAGGGAGCCCCGCCCGCCGATCGGCGCGCCATCGAAGAACGGCTCGACGCCGAGGTGGAGGTGCTGTGGTTGACCGATGAGGTACGCCAGGATCGTCCCACGGTGATGGACGAGGTGAGCACGGTCATCTGGTACCTCGAGACGCGTCTGCTCGACGCGAGCGAACAGGCGCGTGAGACGGTCGTGCACGCGTTCGAGGAGGAGTTCCAGGCCACGTCCGAACGTCTGAGACAGTCGATCCCGCTCACGCTGGGCAACTGGGTCGGCGGCGACCGGGATGGCAACCCGTTCGTCACGCCTAACGTGACCATCGTGACGGCACGCCGCGCCAGCTACGCGATACTCGGACGGTATGCTGACGCGCTCGGGCTCCTGATAGAACGCCTGTCCATTTCGTCAGCGCTGGCTCAACCCAGCCCCGACCTGCTCGCGTCCATCGAGCACGACTCGGAGCTCCTGCCTGACGTGTACCAGGCGAATCGACGACGCAACGCGAAAGAACCGGTTCGTCTCAAGCTCACCCTCATGCGCGCGCGCGTGGACGCGACGCGCCGGCTCACCGCGTCACGCGACGCCGGGAGTCAAATCAGCGAGCCGGCCGCGTACGCCAGTGCCGCGGCGCTGGAGCAGGACCTGCTGCTCGTGCGCGAGAGCCTGACGGCTGCCGGCGCGGCGCGCGCGAGCCACGCGACGATCGATCCACTGCTGGCTACCGTTCGTGCGCACGGGTTCTACGGCTACGTGATGGACGTACGCGACCACGCCGACTCGCACCGCGAGGCAGTGGCGGGCAGGAACCGTCGCGTCATCGAGACCTTTCGCGCGATCCGCGCGATTCAGGACGAGGTGGGTGAGCGGGCTGCCAGCACGTACATCGTCTCGATGACCACCGAGCCCGCCGACCTGCTCCGTGTGTTGCAGCTCGGCACCGAGACCGGGCTCGTCGCGCTCGACGATGATCCCCCGAGGTCGCGCCTCGACGTAGTGCCGCTGTTCGAGACCAGAGCCGACCTCGAACACGCAACCGAGATCATGGGCGCGCTGCTGCGCGACGACCGGTACCGACGGCAACTGCGGGCGCGCGGCGACCGACAGGAAGTGATGATCGGCTACTCGGATTCGGGGAAGGACGCAGGGATTCTCGCGTCGTCGTGGGCGCTGTACGAGGCACAGGAACGTCTCGCGAATCTCTTCGCCGATGCGGGGATCGCACTCCGGCTCTTTCATGGCCGCGGCGGGAGTGTGGGACGCGGTGGTGGGTCACCCGTATCTCGGGCGCTCGCCGCGCTTCCGCCCGGGACCGTGAACGGACGCATCAAGATCACCGAGCAGGGCGAGATCGTGTCGCAGCAGTTTGGTCTTCTGCCGGTGGCCGAGCGCACACTGGAGGTGACGCTCGCCGGAGTGCTCATGCAGCAGTTCAGTCCCCCCGGGCCCGACGACCCAACGCCGGCCGAGAGAGCCGAGTTCCGCGAGACGATGAGCGATCTCGCGGAGCGCGGGCTCGCGCTCTATCGCGAGCTCACGCACGAGGACGATGCACTGTTCCGGCTGTTCCGTTCCGTCACGCCGATCGATGCGCTCGCGGACGCGAGGTTCGGCTCTCGCCCAGCCTACCGGCCCGGCGGAAAGGCCGGCATCGAGGGAATCCGGGCGATCCCGTGGGTGTTCGGATGGACCCAGATCCGCCTGACGCTTCCGGGCTGGCTCGGCGTCGGCACCGCGTTAGGCCACTACGTGACGACCGCCGGCGGCCTCGACCTGCTCCGGCGCATGGCGAGGCGCTGGCCGTTCTTCGACGACCTGCTGAGCAAGATCGAGATGGTGTGCGCGAAGTCGGATCTGGAGATCGCTCGACTCTACGTCGAATCGCTTGGCGGAGACGTGCGGCTGTTCGAGCGTCTGGAGGCGGAATACGACGCGACGGTCGACGCCGTATTGCGGATCAGACAGAGCGATGCGTTGATGCGGGACACGCCGGTCATCCAGGCAGCGATCATGCTGCGAAACCCCTACGTGGATCCGTTGTCGCTCATCCAGGTTTCGATGTTACGGAGACGAGCGACGAGTCGAGGGGATGACCGCGGGGCCGGCGAGTCGCCATCGGACGCCGCGGTTCATACGGTAGATTCGGTGTTGTCGACGACGCTGAGCGGGATCGCGCAGGGGCTCAGAAATACCGGATGACTTGTTAGGCGGCCTACGAGCCTTCCCGGCTGTTCAACTGCGCCGCCGCGTACAGGATCGCGTACCCGTGCGCGTCCTCGACGTCCTCGGGCACGTGGACCCAATCGCCGAGCGCGTCCTCGTATTCGTAGGTGGCCTGTTCGCCCGCGCTCTCCAACGTGGGATGCCACGTGTCGCCGCCGAACTCTCCCGTCGCGGTGTAGCGGAAGAGCATCGCGCCCGGCTCGGGGCCGGCAATCATCAGCACGACGTCCGGTGCGGGGAGCACCTGCGACGAGTCGATCGGAAACCCGGTTGTCTGCGTGATCCGGCGTTCACCGGCAAGCGGTCCCACGAGCGCAAGGCAGCGCGTGCGGTTGGACTTGGTCATCGGATGGCCCTCAGCTGCGAGTGGACATGTAATGACTTGGGCCGGTGAAGACGCCGCGCAAGATTGCCCGATGTGCCTACCAGTCACCTCGGCTGTTCAATCTCTCGACAGCGTATTGCACGGCGTACGCATGGGGGTTTTCGACCGTATCCGGGATTTCCACCCAGTCGCCCAGCGCGTCGCTGTAGTCGTAGATGGCGTGCTCGCGCGCTTCGTCGACCGACTGGTGCCAGGTGTCGCCACCGAACTCCCCATGCACCGTATAGCGGAACAGCATGGCTCCCGGCGTGGCGTCGGCGATCAGGAGGATCACGTCAGGCGCCGGGGGGATCTTCGACGGGTCGATCGGGAAGCCCTTTGTCTGCGTGATGCGCCGCTCGCCTTCGAGTGGCCCCACGAGTGCGAGGGCCCGTGTGCGGTTGGGTTGTGTCATAGGACGAGAGACCGGGACACATCTAGCCTACTACCCAACCGGCTTCATCGTCAGGGTCCGACTTCAACTCCCGAACGGCGCAGGGCCGGAAGGGCGCAGGGCCGGAACGGCGCCGACCTCCAGACGGCGCGAACTCACAGACCACGCGAAATCCCAAACGGCGCGAAATCCCAAAGGGCGCCAGGCGCGAAATCCCGAACGACGCTGGCCAATCGGTCGCCTAACGTTTTCGCAAATCGGTGGAATTGTCGCCGGGCCGTTCGGGATCGTCAATCATGTGACGTGGCGGTAACGTGGGCCGCGGTGTGTCGTCGGGGGCGGCGACATCGGGGGCCGGAAGTGGGTCCGTGTACGGTGGCGTTCCCTCGGAGGTCGCGGGCACCGCGTGCTTCTCGCCACGTTTGATTTGGTTCTCGTTTTCGCGCATGCTGATCACCGGCAGGCTCGAGAGCGTACATGGCTGAACAGGACAGCCTGCGTACGATCCGGCAGATCGCATGCCGGCGGAGGATCAACGGGGTCAGAGTCGGCCTTTCCCGGAGATCTCGAATTCAACCGACTCTGACCCCGTTGATCCTTTCCAGGTGCCCTCGGCCCCAGAGCCTAACGGTTTCAACGAGCGGGAGCAGAGACCGCCCGTACGGCGTGAGCGAGTAGACCACCCGCTCCGATAGTCGGCTCGCCGGGCAGCGATCGACGATCCCGTCGTCGCTGAGCTCGCGAAGCTGCTGCGTCAGTACCTTCCGCGAGATCGACTCCATCTTCCGATGCAGCCCCGCGAAATGCGTAGGCTCCTCAGCCAGCCAGTAGATGATGATCATCTTCCACTTTCCGCCGATCGCAGCGAGCGCCGCAGTCAGTGGACATCCCGTGACCGGATTCGCCCGACGCAAAGTCGTGGAGTTACCCCGAGGTTCCTTCTTGTCAGGCATCGGTCCACTCCGTAGCTAAAACGAATGCCAAACACTGCTAGTCGTTTTCGGACCATCTTCGCGTTCTGCGCCTGCGCTGCCGCAGCGGCCGTTGCGTGGCCGGCACGAGTCGACGCGCAGTCGAACGCGAGCTCGCCCCCGTTCGTTCAACAAACGTCGGCGAACCGTGACGGGCAAGCCGACTTCGACTTCGAGATCGGTCCGTGGAAGACGCACCTCCGCCGGCTGCTCAAGCCCCTGACCGGCTCGACCACGTGGGCCGAGTACGACGGGACCACCGCGGTGCGAAGGGTGTGGAATGGCCGTGCCAATCTCGTCGAGCTGGAGGTCGACGGGCCGGCCGGGCACATCGAAGCGCTGAGCCTGCGGCTCTACAACCCGCAGTCGCGCCAGTGGAGCCTGAACTTCGCCAATAGCGCCGCGGGGACGATGGCCGTGCCAACGCTCGGCGAGTTCAGAAACGGGCGCGGGGAGTTCTACGATCAGGAGACACTGAATGGCCGAGCGATCCTGGTTCGGTTTCTGATCCTGCCCGTTTCGGCGGACACGATCCGGTTCGAGCAAGCGTATTCGGACGATGGCGGCAAGACGTGGGAGCTCAACTGGGTGGCGCTGGACACCCGCGTGAAGGAATCCACTCGTTAGGAACGCGCCATGGTCATCGAGATGCGTACCTACCGCCTGAAGCCGGGCAAGCGCCCGGAGTTCCTCGAGAGCGTGCTCATGCCGATGATCGATCGGTACGACGTTGTCGTTGTGGAGGGACCGCCGGAGATCGTGCTGCGTTAGGCAAGCGCGCTCGAATTCGTTAGGCTCGCCGTCATCGCGAAAAGACCGTACCGTGCGGAATGGCCTTGCCGGTGAATCCGTGAGGCCACGTCTTCTGGCTGAGGCTGACGCCAGGGCGCGCGGCGCCGGCGTCGCGAAATCGCTCGTCCAGCGTCAGCGCACCGCTCGCAGGATCGAAATCAATGATGAAGAGACGATTGCCTGTGCCCCCGCCAGCGGAATTCAATGCGATCCGGCGTCCCGCGCCGTCGATCGCGATCCAATGCGGCTGTTCATCGTCGCCGAGCTTGAGTGTCGCGACCTCGCGGGGATGCTCGGGATCGGCGATGTCGAGCGAGACGAGTGCGTGCGAGTCGGGCACAGTCTGCAACCAGTAGTGGCCGGTAAGCAGCGGGACACCGCAATTCTTACCCTCGAACCCCTTCACGAACGCCGCGCGCGGGTCGTTCCCATCCAGGCCGCGAACGAGATAGAGACCGCAGTTGAACGTGTGGATGTACGCACTCTTGCCATCGCTCAGCAGCAGCGGTTCGCCGGTGAACTGCTGTTCGTCGCCGCGCGGGCCGGGTGGGAGTGCGATGGTCTTGACGAGCGTGAGGTCGGACAGCCGCCACAGCTGCACCCACTGTGACGTTGCCTTCTTGTTCGCCTCGTCCATATCGGTGGTCGTCGACAGCGCGCGATCGATTGTCTGGATCGGCAGCACCGAGTACGGATAGATGTACCGGTCGGGAATGGCCGAATCGCGTGCTGCGGCCGTCCGGATGATCGTTCCGCGTTCGTCCATCTCCACGAGGCCACCAGTGGTGTGCTCGCCGTTCGAGGCCGCCGCGTCGTGCGCGTGCGAGGTCGCGTTCATGTGCGCGGGCGCGACCGAGTCGGCCTTCGACTGCTTGTACTGGAACGTGGCGAGCACGTTCCCGTTAGGCAGCCTGACGTACGTGTGCGGGTGGCTGAAGCCGCCCAGGTCGCCGAACGACGTGAGGATTTTCGGCGTTCGCGGGGCGGACAGGTCGAAGAGCCACGTGCGTCCGGCGTGGAACCCGTTGGCGAGCAGGTGATGGTTCGCGGCCAGCACCGCCTCCGTGTGGTGCGGGTGCGTCCCGGCCACTCCGGTCGGCAGTGAGGCGAGGACTGACCCGTACGTGGGCGACGACGGCGATGCGTCGATTACCCCGAGGAAGTCGCTCGACGCGCCGGCGGAATCGCCGGCCCAAACGAAGAGGTATTCGCCGGTCCGAGGCGACGCCTCGTGGCCACACGCGGCACTCGAGATGACGATCGCCGCAGCGAGACATCGGCGCATCCGGCTCATACCCTGCGCCGCCTCGCGACGGCCAGCAGACCAATGCCCACGATGAACACCACCGCGCCGTACACAGCCCACTTGGTTTGGCCAGTCATGAAGCTCCCGGGGAGGACGTTGATGCCCTGCAGGAACCAGATGCACCCAACGAGCAGGCACATGACGCCAACGATGGTCGACGCGATTCGCATGGTGATCGGAGTGTAGGGTCTATCGATTCGGTGCTTCTGATGTTCGGCGTCGTCACGGTCGACCGCCAGTGGTATGCTGGCGGCACGTGGAATCCGAATCCCCAGGACGAAACGACGCGAGCACCACCGGCGCTGCCAGATGGGGCGCACGGCAATAGCGGCGCACGGCAACGCGCCGTCAAATGCCTTGCGCCGTTAGGCACCGCCATTAGTGCCTACCGACCTGCAGCCACGAGGACCACCCCGACGCCGATCATCGCGACGCCGCCCACACGCGAGATGATCGCTCCGCCACGGCCAACGCGCTCGGCCAGAATGAAGACCGTCAGGATCACGACGCCGGCGAGGTTCATCACACCCACGGCGAAGAGCACCGCCATCAGCGCCCAGCAACAGCCCAGGCAATACACGCCGTGTCGAAGTCCCATCCGGAAGGCGCCGCGCGGGCCCTCCCGCCAGTGACTCATGAGAAAGCCCACCGGCGACTGGCAGTGCTGGAGGCATCCGTGCTTGAGAGGAGTCAGCTGGTATACGCCCGCACCGATGAACAGCGCACCGGCAACGCGCCGGCTCGCGACGGCCATGGTCGGTGACAAGAGCATCGCCTGATTCAACGCCCAGTGCACCAGCGTCGCACCCACGCTGAATCCGAGCCAGACGGTCAGATAACCGACACCGAACAACAGCGTGAGCCTGGGCACCCTGCGCGCCTCACGGCGCGCCTGCGAGGTCGCGAACAGGAGCAGCATCGGCGCCGCACTCGGGCCCATCATGCCGACCATCATCACGGACCACATGGCGAACGTGAGCAGGACGCCGGCGACACCGCCCGTCGAGTCCATCGACATCCCCATCGCGGTGGACGACGCGAGCGCGGAGGATTCCTGCCCACGGAGGTACACCAGGTACGCCCACGAGAACCCACAAATGAGCAGGATGCAGGTCGCGATGAGGATCTGGTCGCGGCGAGGAACCACCTGTGGGTGAACGCTCGAAGCGTCTCGTTCGATCATCGCGGCGTCGTTGCGGATAGCGCTTGGCCCTCGTAGAGTCTTGGGCTACGCCGAGGCTCCGGGTCGAGCCTCCATCAAGGGAGTCTGGCTCGTACGCCCGAGATTATCCGATGGCCGAACGATGGCATCTCACCGGACAGGTTCTCGTCGCCTGCAACTGCGACTGGGGATGTCCGTGCAACTTCAACGCACGGCCGAGCAAGGGCAAGTGCGAGGGCGGGTGGACGTGGCACGTCGACGCCGGGACGTACGGCGACGTGGCTCTCGATGGCCTGAACTTCTCGGTGTATGTCAACTGGCCGGGCGCGATTCACGAGGGCAACGGCGAGGCGGTGGTCCTCATCGATGAGCGCGCGGACGCCCATCAGCGTTCGGCGATCGAGACGCTGATCGGCGGCACGGTTGGCGGACCGTGGGGCGTCCTGGGCTGGACGTGGCCCAAGGTGCACGGACCGTATTCCGTCGCCTACGAGGCGACATTCGACGGTTTGCGGACGCGCCTTCGCTGCGGCGACGCGGTGGAGATCGAGGGTGGGCCGATCCGCAATCCGGTCTCGGGAGCGGAGGTGCACCCGGGCGTGGTGCTCCCGGAGGGGATCATCGTGAAGCGTGCCGACCTCGGTGCGACGAGTCGCTTCCGTGTCTCGCGCGGCATCACGTACGACCACGCTGGGCAATACATGGCAGTCGGACCCTTCGAGTACATGTCCAGATGACACCACCCGCTCTCGTCATGCGCACAACGCTTCTCGCGCTCCGCCACTGGACGCTCGCCGGTGTGTGCTTCGCCGCGACGCTCCACGCGCAGCCGTCCGCCGGCAAATACGATCCATCTACGTACGAGCATAGCTCCGCCGATATTGCCATGCGCGACGGCGTGAAGCTCCACGTCGAGATCTTCTATCCGCGTGGCGCGACGGAGCCACTGCCGTTTCTGTTCGAGCGCACGCCGTACGGCGTCGGCGGGTCGGCGGAGGAAATCACGGTCAGCTACAAAGACCTCGCGGAGGACGGTTACATCTTCGTCTTCCAGGATATCCGCGGCCGCTACAAGAGCGAAGGCAAATTCGTCATGCAGCGCCCGCCGAAACCAGTCGACGCACCAGGGCAGGCGATCGACGAGACGACGGACACCAACGACTCGATTGACTGGATGCTCGCGCACATCCCAAACAACAATGGCCGAGTGGGGATGCTCGGCGTCAGTTACGATGGGTGGACCGCGGCGATGGGGATGCTCGGCGGCCACAAGGCGCTGCGCGCCGTGAGCCCGCAAGCGTCGCCGGCCGACATGTTTCTCGGCGACGACTTCCATCACAACGGCGCCTTCCGCCTGAGCTACGGCTTCGAGTACGCGTGGCTCACCGAGGCAACACGAGAGAACTCCGACTTCGACTTCGACCGCTACGATACGTTCGAGTGGTATCTCAACGTGGGCCCGCTGTCGAACATCCAGGCGAAGGTCCTCAAGGACAAAAAGCTGCCGACGTGGACCGACTTCGCCGCGCATCCCAACTACGACGACTTCTGGCAGCGGCAGGCGATGCGCCCCTACCTGACGAGGGTGACGGTGCCGACGCTGAACGTCGCAGGCTGGTGGGACCAGGAGGACTTCTATGGTCCCGTCACCATCTACCGCGCGCTCGAGAAGCACGACCAGGCGAATCGCAACTTCCTCGTCGTTGGTCCGTGGCGACACGGCGGCTGGAGCGGTGGTCCCGGACAGAAGCTCGGCGCGATCGACTTCGGATCACCCACGGGCGAGTACTATCGTGCGAAGATCCAGGCGCCGTTCTTCGCGTACTATCTCAAGGACAAGGGCTCGCTGACGCAGCCCGAGGCCATCGTGTTCGAGGCGGGCAGCAACACGTGGCGGACGTTCGATTCGTGGCCGCCCAAAAACGCGACGACGAAGTCGCTCTACTTCCAGCCTAACGGTGGCCTCGCGTTCACGCCGCCGAAGGCGACGGGCGACTCATCGTTCGACAGCTACGTGAGCGACCCGGCGCATCCGGTGCCGTATCGCAAGCGTCCGATCGAGCCGACGTATTTCCCGAAGGGCTCCGGCTGGTACACGTGGCTGCTCGAGGATCAGCGGTTCGTGCAGGGTCGACCGGATGTGCTGAGCTGGGAGACGGAGCCGCTGACCGAGGATGTCGTTCTTGCCGGTGAGGTCACGGCGAAGCTGTTCGCGAGCACGACCGGCAGTGACGCCGACTGGGTGGTGAAGCTGATCGACGTTTATCCGGAGAAGTACGATCCCGACCCGAAGCTCGGCGGTTGGGAGCTGATGGTGTCGAATGACGTGTTCCGCGGGCGCTTCCACAACTCGTTCGAGAAGCCGGTGCCGCTCGTGCCTAACGCCGTTACCCCGTTCACGATCGACCTGCACACGCAGAGCTACCGGTTCCAGAAGGGGCACCGGATCATGGTGCAGGTGCAGAGCACGTGGTTCCCGATCATCGACCGGAACCCGCAGACGTGGGTGCCGAACATCTTCACCGCGAAGGCGAGCGACTACAAGGCGCAGACGCATCGCATCTGGCGCTCGCCCACGCAGGCGTCACGAGTCGAAATACAAACGGTCAGCCAATGAATGAAACGACACGGCGCTGAATTCCAAAACTTTGCCGATTCGCGAATGGCGCCGTTCAGTGTGAGACCGAAGCTTTGATGTATCCCCAGTTGTCCTGCTGCTTTTCGGTCAGCTCGCGGATGCCGTCGGGTACCGTCTGGGTTCCCGCCACGAACATGCTCTTGTCGAGCTGATTGTTCTTCATCGCGATCTCGCACACCTTGAACGAGACGTTCGGATTCTTCAGCGCCGTCTCGACGTCCTTGATGACCGTCGATTTCGTCGGCATCACGAGCTCAAAGCCCTTGCCGTACATCACGACCTCGATCTGCGCATTGGGACTCGCGGTCGTCACTTCCCTGATCCACCGCACCACGGCCTTCTGATCGAGGCTGTCGCGACTCGTGAGGTCGAACGCGACACGGTACGGGTGCTGCGCCTGACGGCTGGCGAATCCGACGCTCAGCACTGCCACGCCCGCTACGAAGAGCACGCGCTTCATGAGGCACCTCCCGGCGTTCCGCCGCCGTGTTGAGAAGTAGAACGGCGCGAGCCGCGAATCCGCAGCTCGCGCCGTGCAGTCGGTGTACCGCCCTAGTTCTTGCCGGTACCCGTCCCCGCCGCCCCAGCCTCGGGGGTCAACGCGTCATGCGTCATCCACCACTGCTTCGGCATCGGACGCTGCCGCGGCCAGATCTCGTTGAGCGTGTTGCCCTCATAGACCCTGCCGTTCTTCATCACGTACCGAATCGTGTTCGTGTTCTTGATGTCATCGAGCGGATTCGCGTCGAGCACGACGAGGTCCGCCAGCTTCCCTGCCTCGAGCGACCCGATCTGCTTGCCCAACCCGATCGACTCAGCACCGTAGATCGTGCCGACACGCAACGCGTCCATCGGCTTCATCCCGCCGCTCGCGATGTTCCACAGTTCCCAGTGTACACCGAGTCCCTGCAGCTGGCCGTGGCCGCCCAATCCGACGCGCCCACCCGCCTCCACGACCTTCTTCGCCTGCTCGGCGAACAGCTTGAACGAGTATTCGCTGTCGCGGAACCACTGCGGCCGACGCAGACCGCGACGCTCGAGCTCCGTGAACGGCGTGAAGTGTGTGAGCTTCGGATCCGACAGGATGTCATAGTGCTCGTACCACCAGTTCTCGGCCCATGGGCCACCGTACTGCACGAGCAGCGTCGGCGTCCACGTCGTTCCCGCATGAGCCATGAGCTGGACGACATCCTTGTACATCGGCGCGATCGGCATCGTGTGCTCGATGCCCGCGTAGCCGTCCATCGCCTCCGTCAGGTTCTTCTTGAAGTCGAGGCCACCCTCGAGCGTCGGCGTGATCTTCTGGTCCTTCGTCGCCATGATGATCCACTGCCGCTGGCGGCGGTCACCGGCCATGTACTGCTTGATCGTCTCGGTGAGGTAGAACTCCGAGTAGCGCTTCATGACTTCCTTCGCGTCGTCGGCGCTCGAGACGTTGTCCCAACTGAAGATGCCGGGGCCCGTGGTGTAGATGCGCGGGCCCAGGATCTGGCCGACGTCCACGGCGTCGCCGTAGGAGATCACGTCCGACGTGGACGTCTGCGGATCGCGCGTCGTCGTCACACCGTAAGCGAGGTTCACCGTGTACATGTACGGCTGCGGCGAGTGGATACCCCACTGCGGCCACATGTGCGCGTGCACGTCAACCAGGCCCGGCATGATCGTCTTGCCGGAGACATCGATCGTTCGCGCGCCAGCCGGCACCGTGACGCTGCCTTCCGCACCAACCGCCACAATGCGGTTGTTCGTGACCACGACGTCACCGCGCGGGATGACCTCGTCGCCCTTCATCGTGATGATGCGGGCGCCCTTCAGTACGACGGTCCCGGTCGGACGATCCTTCGCGGCCGTGATGGTGATGTCCGTGCGCGTCGGCTCGTAGATCGGCTTGCCGCGCGCCACGTTGGCGCTGCCGGTGTCCGCGCGCGCCGGCCGCGGCGGCGCCTTGGCTGCGGAGTCCGTCGCCAGCGAATCCGCACGCGCCAGATCGTACTGGAAGAACGCGCGACCTAACGAGTAGTAGACACCCTTCGAGTCCGCGTTCCACCCCAGGAAGTCCCCACCGATGCGAGAGAGCCGGCGGAACGGCACGGCGCTGTTCGCCGCCTGCTCGACCGACACCGTCGGCGTCTCACCGCCGGTCATCGGTAGCGGCAGCACGTAGATCTTGTTGTCCACGAGGGCGAGGACGCGGCTTCCGTCCGGCGACACCTGCAGCTGCGCCGCGCGCCGAGGTCTCGCGTTAGGTCCACCGCCTGGTTGCTGAAAGCCGGTGACGATCAGGTGCGCCTTCCGGTCGGTGCCGTCCCAGCGCATCGACACGAGGCCGTCGGCGTCGTCGTAGACCCAAACGCGTGTCGAGTCGTTGCTGAAGTGCGGGCTCGCGGCGTTCGTGAGCGGAGCAATCAGTGTCGCGTTGCCGCCGGCGGCGGGGATCCACACCAGATCGGTGATGATGAGCTTCGGGTTGATCTCGTCGTTCATTTCGGCGCGCTGCTCGCGCGGCGCGCGCACCGCCACGAGCCGGGATCCGTTCGGCGAATACGCGAGGTCCTCGTAGAAGGCCTGCGCTCGCGTCAGCTTTTCCGCCTTGCCGCCCGCGGCAGGGATGCGCCAGATGTCGCCGCCCTCCTCCGTCCAGCTCACGTACGCGATGTACTTGCCATCCGGCGACCACACCGGCGAGTGCTCGCCTTCGTCGCTGGTCGTGAGACGCTTCGGCGTGCCCGACGGGAGGTCCATGACCCACAGACGGTCCAGCGCCGTGAAGACGAGCCGCTTCCCGTTAGGCGACGGACGCGCGCCGCGGATCTGGCGAACCGTGAGCGTCGTATCGTTCACCTGGTACTCGAAGCGCGATAGATCACCAATCATCTGGTCGACTTCGGCCGTGAACGGGATCTGCGTCTGCTGGCCCGTTGTCGCGTCCACGCGCCAGATGTGGCCATGGTGCGCGAGCACCAGTGCCTTCGAATCGGGCATCCACGCGTACCCGGGCAGGAGATCGCGCGACCCGCGCGATTCGATGTCGTCCCGCTGGATCTCGTTGGCGAGCCA
>DATCGG010000497.1:0-21833 GCA_036509075.1 Gemmatimonadaceae bacterium | reverse complement strand
CCTGACGTGACGCACGCTCGAGCGCCGCGTTGTCGAGCTGCGCGTTCCGCATGAACGGCAGTCGCACGACCGTCCCATCGACCATCGTGCCGCCACCCGTGTACACATCCCATTGCGCCGTCGGCTCGCCGACCACCGTTCCGAGCTTCATCGTGCGATAGCCCTCGGTGAAGTTCTCGCCATCCGAGAGCGTCGCCTGGCTCGTGATCAGGATCGTCGGCTTCTCGAGCGCGCGCTGGCCCAGCACCGGCCGGCCCGGCACCGACGGAACGCCGCGCCGCACCATGTTCACGTACGGTGAGCGCTGCAGCACGTCGAGCGCGGCGCCGTTCACGAAACCGCCGTTGTTGTTGCGAACGTCGAACACGACGGCGTCCTTCTCGTGCATCTCGGAGTCGAGATCGAGGTTGAGCTGCGCGATCGCGCCACCGCCCATGTCGTACATGTGGACGTACCCGAGCTTGCCGTTGCTGAGCTTCGCCACGATCGCGCGACGCTCCTCGATCCACGCGCGATACAGCATCTGCTTCTCGAACCCGGTGTTCCGCGGACGGACTGCCACGTCCCGTTTCCCCGCACCCGCGGCATCCGATGCCACGCTGAGCACGACGCGCTTGCCGACCTTGTACGCGAGCACCGAGTCGAGTGACACGTTAGGCCCCATCGTCACGCCGTCCACCGCGAGCACGTAGTCGCCCGGCTTGATGCTCTCCGTGAGCGCCGCCGCGGCGTTGGGAACGACCGCCGTGACGCGCAACTGACCGCGTTGCTCGTAGGCAGGGCGATCGAACTCGAGACCGAGCTTGCCCGTCTGCGCAGTCGGCAGGCTCGGCGCGGGCGGCGCGAAGATCCCCATGTGCGATCCGTTCATCTCGCCGATCATGAGGCTCAGCACTCGACGCATCTCGTCAGGCGTCTTCGCCCCAGCGATCATCGGCGCGTACGCGGTGTGCACCGCCGACCAGTTCGTGCCGTGGAACTCCGGATCGTAGAAGTTGTCGTTCAGATACTCCCACGCCTGATTGAAGACGTCCCACTTCTCGCGCGCGAAGTCCACATCGAGCTCGGCGCGTACCGCCACCTGCCTGACGTTCTTGTTCTCCAGCGTCACGTTCACGATCCTGCCCTGCTCGAGGAACCAGATGCTCTTTCCATCGGGCGCGAACTGGAGTGAGTTCTTGTTGCCGGGCGTCGTCGTGACCTGCTTCGTGACTGCAGGGTCCGTCGCGAACTCGTCGAAGGCGTACGCGAAGACGTTCGTCTGGCCGGCCACGTTCGACGTGACCACGACCTGCTTGCCGTCGGAGCTCAGCGCCTGGACACCGACATCGACGCCGACAGGGACGAGGCTGAGTCGAGTGCGGATGCCGTCGAACACGATGCGAACGTTCTTCGGCTCGGCGCGACCTCGAGTCGCGGAATCCGGGCGCACCGAGTCGGTGGGTGCGCGATTCGGTGCGGGCGACGGTGGTGTCGTGCGGCCGGGCGTCTGATCGCGGAAGAGCGCCGTGAACTGATCCTCACGGAACTTCGGCACGAACGGCAGGAGATCGATCCGTGCGAGGCTCCCTGGCTCGACACGCATGCCGGTGTCGAGCAGCAGGAAGGAACCGTCGCCGCTCCACGAGATGGTCGACGCGCGCGTGTTCGAGAGCCAGCTCACCTGTCGCGCGTCGCCTCCGGCCGCAGGAACGACATACGCGTTCATGAACAGCTTCATACCGCCGGACAGATAGGCGACCCAACGTCCGTCGGGCGACCACGCGATCGGGCGATCGAGGAAGAAGGGGGGCCGGCCGAAGATGCCCTGCGCGAGCACGCGAACCTGCTTCGAGTCCACCGACACCACGCACAGCTCCTTTCCATCGCGAAGGAACGCGACCTGTTTACCGTCAGGCGAGAATCGCGGCGAGACACTGTGCACGCGTCCCTCCGTGAGCGGCGTCTCCTTGTTGGTCGCGAAGTCGTACAGGTAGAGATTCCACGCGCCATCGCGGTTCGCGGTGTACACGAGGCGCCGGCTGTCGCCGGACCACTCCGGCTGCGCTTCGGCTGCCGTCGTCTGCGTGATGCGCGTGGCGTCACCGCCGTCGGCTGCGCTGGCGGCGAACACCTCGCCGCGCGCGATGAACGCGAGCTTCTTGCCGTCGGGCGAGACGGCGAGATTGGTGAAGCCCTGCGTGAGTGCCACGTGCTCGGTGCCGCCGCCGATCGCGGCACCGCGAACCGTGATCGGTACCTCCTTCGCCGAGCGACTGGCGACGTCGTAGGTCCAGATCCCGAAGTCGCGCTCGAAGGCGATGGTCTTTCCGTTCGCGCTCATCGTCGGCCACATGACGCGTCCGTCGCGGAACGACGTGAGCGCCTGCGCGTCGCCCTTTACAGGCTTCATCCAGAGGTTCTGCGGGCCGGTGCGATCCGACACGAAGTACAGCGAGCCGCCGTCGGCGCTCCACATGGGCCACTGCTGCTTGGCGCCGCGCTGCGTGAGCGGCTCGTATCGTGGGGCCGCGGAACCGTCGCCACGGACGATCCAGAGCTCGCTCTCGTCGAGATGCGAGCGCCCCTTGCGCCACCATTGGGAGAGACCGAAGCCTCGGGCGACGATGGCGACGGCGTCGCCGTTAGGCGCCGGCGCCGCCATGAACTCGCTGGCGTACCGGTCGGCGGCGACGGGCATGGGCGTTCCGCCGTCACTCTTCACGCGATACACGTCGGTCATGCTCGAGATGTCGTGCGTCCCGGTGGTGAAATAGATCCAGCGGCCATCCTTGGACCAACCGTCCAGCTCCTCGGTGCCATCGTCGAAGGTGAGGCGCCGGAGCGAGCCGTCGGCGAGCGTGAGAATCCAGATGTCCTGGCTTCCGGCGCGGTTCGACATGAACGCGAGCCGGGTGCCGTCGGGCGAGTACATCGGGCGACCGTCGTCTGCCGGATTCGCGACCAGCAGGCGGGCTTCGCCGCCGCGCGCCGGGACGACCCAGATGTCGCCCGCGTGCACGAACGCGATCTCATCCCCGTTAGGCGAGATGCCCGGCTCGGCGAACGAGAGCTTCGGGCTTCCGGCCGCGGGACGAGCCGGCTCCTGGGAGTGGGCGCTGACGGAAACCGCCAGCGTCAGGGACGCGAGGGCGAACGAACGAGAGATGCCGTGCATGGCTGCAGGTGGGTAAGAGTGCCGGGATGATGAGCCGGTGCCGCCGATGCCGCTAGCCATTGAAGCAGTCGCGGAATGCGACTGCCGGCTACTCATCTACTCAGCACGTTCCGCGCGTAATCGCGAATGGACGTGAGCTGCACCGGCATGCTGCGAAGTGTGTGTTCCATCGGGATCTCATCGCCGTTCGCGTAGTCGAGCATCAAGCCGGCAAACGACTTCTGGAGCGAGTCGGGTGCGGCGTCGAACTGGGCCTGGAGCGCATTCTCGGGAACGTGCTGCACCTCGAACGGCGCGCCCGCGACCTCCTCGAATATGCGCACGGCCTCGAGAGGGCTGACGGCGTTAGGTCCGCCGAGCTCGATCGTGGAGTTTCCAGCGTCTCGGCTCCGCACGGCGCGCACCGCGAACTCCGCCACGTCGCCAAGGGAGATGAAGCTGATCCGCTGCTTCCCGGCGCCGTACACCGTCGCCTTTCGGTTGTTGAAGTCGAAGCCGAGATGCGGGCTTAGCCACACTTCCATGAAGTAGCTCGGCCGCAGAATCGTGTAAGACATGCCGCTCTCGCGAATTCGTTGCTCGACGGCGCGCTTGGCGTGCGTAAGCGGGCCGCTGTCATCGAGGTTCGCGGAGTACGAGACGTACACAAAATGCTCGACACCGGCCGCGCGGGCGGCGTCAACGAGGTTGAGCAGCCCGGCTTCGTCCGTCGCCTCAATACTGTCGCCAGGTTGGCGCGAGCGAGTCGTGGTGACGGTGGAGACAACGGTTCGAACGCCACGGCAGGCGGCATCGAGCGAAGGGCGATCGCGCACGTCGCCCACGATCGGCTCGACGCCCAACGCTCGCAGGCGTTCCACGGCCGCGTCTTCCGACGTCGCGCGCACGAGGCCGCGTACGGACTCTCCGCTCCCGGCGAGACGCCTGCAGATCTCCCCGCCCAGGAACCCGGTCGCACCGGCGATCAGGATCATGTTGCCTCCATTGATGAAGACTCGGCGCGGCTTTGCGCAGCGAGGCTAGTCGGCGCGCGACAGCTGGGTCTCGGCTCGGCACGTCAAAGGCGAAATTCGATTGTATGCCGCGAATGACAGGGACGCCAGCGCCTCGCTCGGTGCAAAGCGAGCGCGGAGACCGCGCTCGCTCCGGCTCGCGGCGCCAACTGACAACCGAAAACCAATGACCCACGACTCGAAACTCACGACTCGCCAGGACTTCTCGTGATTGCATGGCGAGTCATGGGTCATGGGTGATGGGTCATTTGTTTTCCGTTTTCAGTTTCAGTCGATTTGGCCATCGCCGTCCAGTACCTCTTTCGTGGCGAGCCGACCTGAGGTAGCGTAGGGCAACAATCGTCCCAGGCCTGGTTACCCCCGTGATGGGCTCGATCCCATCCTGACGCTTCTGCGGCCGCAGCCGACCGCTCGCGTCGACGTCTCGAGGTGACCCTGGAGCCGGTAAGGAGGGCGGACGATGGTCGCTACGAGCAGCTTCACCCAGCTGCAGGCACCGTGTGGGCGGTTCGTTGATGGCGAGACGTACCAGGACCGGGATGAGGAGACGGTGCTCACCCTGGAGGTCGACTTTGCGTGTGGATGCCGCACGATCCGCCATGAGTACCACGACGGGAGTGTGAGCCAGAAGGTCATCCGCCACGACGGGCACGTCCTGGTGGATGAGATGCTCTCAGCCGAGTAGCCGCGGACGTTCGTGGCGGCGACGCATGACGTGCTGATCGTGGGCGGCGGCGGAGCCGGCCTACGGGCCGCCATCGCCATCGCCGAAACCAACCCTCGGCTCCGAGTCGCGGTTCTCTCCAAGGTCTATCCGATGCGCAGTCACACCGTGTCCGCCGAAGGCGGCGCGGCCGGTGTGGCGCGCGCGGATGACAGCCTCGACGAGCACGCCTACGACACGATCTCGGGCGGCGACTGGATGTCCGACCAGGACGCCGTCGAAGCGTTCGTGAAGGAAGCCCCACAGGAGCTGATGCGCCTCGAGCACTGGGGGTGCCCGTGGAGCCGCGAGAGCGACGGGCACATCGCCGTGCGCCCGTTCGGCGGGATGAAGAAGATGCGCACGTGGTTCGCGGCGGACAAAACCGGCTTCCACCTGCTGCACACGCTCTTCCAGACATCGCTCAAATACACGAGCGTCGTTCGGTACGACGAATGGTTCGCGACCAGGCTCCTCGTCGACGATGGTCGGGTCCAGGGGGTCGTCGCGATCGAGCTCATGTCGGGCAAGGTGGAGGCGATCACGGCGAGCGCGGTCATCATCTGCACCGGTGGGTGCGGGCGTGTCTTCCCGTTCACGACCAACGCGGCGATCAAGACCGGCGATGGGATGGCGCTGGCGTACCGCGCGGGTGCGCCGCTCAAGGATATGGAATTCATCCAGTACCATCCCACCGGGCTTCCATTCACGGGCATCCTCATCACCGAGGCTGCGCGCGCCGAAGGCGGGTACCTGATCAACAAGGACGGCTACCGCTACCTCCAGGACTACGACCTCGGCAAGCCGGAACCGAAGCCGGTGCTCCGGAGCATGGAGCTCGGGCCGCGCGACCGGCTCTCGCAGGCGTTCATGCAGGAAGTCGCCAAGGGCCGAACGATCGCTACGGAATACGGCCCGGTCGTGCACCTCGATCTGCGACACCTTGGGAAGAAGGTCATCACCACGAAGCTTCCACTCGTGCGGGAGCTCTGCCTCAAGTACGAGGCGCGTGATCCGATCACGGATCTCATTCCGGTACGCCCGGTCGTGCATTACATGATGGGCGGCATCCATACGGACATGGACGGTGCGACGCCGATCGCCGGGCTCTATGCGGCTGGAGAAGCGGCGTGCGTCAGCATCAACGGAGCGAATCGACTCGGGTCCAACTCGCTCACCGAGCTGCTCGTGTTCGGCGCCCGCGCCGGGCGCGCGGCGGCGGAGTTCGCGTCAACGGCGAACGACGACGGAGCGACCGTCGCGGCCCAGACGAAAGACGAGCAGCGTCGACTCGACGATGGCTTCCTCCGCCGGGAAGGCGGCCGCGAGCGACTCGCGACGCTCCGCGTCGAGATGCAGAAGACCATGGAGGCGTGCGCAGGCATCTACCGAACGGGTGACGCGCTCGCCAAAGGCGACGACACGTTAGGTGTGCTGCAGGAACGGGTCTGCCAGGTCGCGCTGGACGATCACAGCCGGACGTTCAACACGGAGCGCATAACGGCGCTCGAGTTTTCGTTCATGCTCGACGTGGCGCAGGCGATCGTCGCGTCGGCGCTCAAGCGAGAGGAGTCACGCGGCGCGCATCAGCGCACCGATTTCCCCAGGCGCGACGACCAGCGGTTTCTCGCGCACTCGCTGGCCCACCGCGCCGATGACGGCGCGTGCCGCATCGAGTACAAGCCGGTCGCGATCACCCGCTGGCCCCCGGCCGAGCGAGTCTACGGGAGGTAGGAGCGATGGCGGACATGATCACCATCCAGGTAGCGCGCTACCGCCCTGAGGAAGAAGGCGTCCAGACGCTGCAGGAGTACGAGGTGCCGTGTCCCAAGGACTGGGTCGTGCTCGATGGGCTCAACTACATCAAGGATCGACTGGACGGGTCGCTGTCGTTTCGCTGGTCGTGCCGCATGGGCGTGTGCGGCAGCTGCGGGATGACCGTGAACGGCGAGCCGAAGCTCACCTGCGAGACGTTCCTGTCCGAGTATGCCGGTGGCTCCGTCCGCGTCGAGCCGCTCAGGAATTTCCCCGTGATCCGCGATCTCGTCGTGGAGATCGGCGACTTCATGCGGAAGCTCGTTAGGGTGAAGCCGTGGATCGTCCGTGACCATGAGAAGCCGGTATCTGAGGGCGAGTATCTGCAGACGCCCGACCAGCTCGACGAGTTCACGCAGTTCAGCATGTGCATCAACTGCATGCTGTGCTACTCGGCGTGTCCGATCTATGGCCTGGAGCCGGCGTTCATCGGACCGGCGGCGATCGCGCTGGCGCAGCGCTACAACCTCGACTCGCGTGACGAAGGGAGCCACGAGCGACTGGAGGTCCTGTCGGAGCACGACGGGATCTGGGGGTGCACGTTCGTGGGCGAGTGCACGCAGGTGTGCCCGAAGCATGTCGACCCGGCCGGCGCGATCCAGCGCTACAAGCTGACTGCTGCGCTCGAGGGGCTCAAGTCGTTCGTGTTGCCGAGGAGCGCACGATGAGCGGGCGGCCGGTGTATACCGAGTATCATCCGCGTTGGCTCCGCCGTCGGCCATCTACGTACTGGTGGCTGGAGCGGCGAGCGTATCTCTCGTTCATCACGCGAGAGCTGAGCAGCATCTTCATCGCGTGGTTCGTCGTGTACCTGCTGCTGTTCGTTCGAGCCGTGAGCCGCGGGCACGCGCCGTACCTGGAATTCGTGGTGTGGAGTCGTCACCCCGTGGTGCTGGTGCTCAACGTGGTCACGCTGTTCTTCGTGGTGTTCCACGCGGTGACGTGGTTCAACCTGGCGCCGAAGGCGATGGTCGTGCACCTGCGTGGCAAGCGACTCCCGGCATCGCTGATCAGCGCGTCGAACTACGGCGCGTGGGTCGTGGCGACAGCGGTCTTGCTCTGGCTCGTCCTCGGAGGCTGAAATGGCCAGGCGATCGCTCGAGCCCGTACTGTGGCTCCTGTTCAGCGCTGGTGGCGTGGTGTCGGCGCTGATGCTGCCCGTCCTCGTACTATTGTTAGGCATCGTCCTGCCGCTTGGCTGGCTGGAACCGCCGAACTACGAGCACTTGTCCGCCGTCGTGCGTCATCCGATCACGCGTCTCGCGCTGTTCGGCATCTGCGTGCTGTCGCTCTTTCACGCGGCGCACCGGTTCCGCTTTACGCTCTACGACGGGCTGCAGATCAAGCACCTCAACGAGATGATCGGCGTGTTCTGCTATGGTGGAGCGATCGTTCTGTCGTTCTGGGCTGGGTTTTTGCTGTGGCGGTTGGCGTGAGAGAATCGACCGAGGGCAGACGTTAGGCGTGCGATCGTGCTCTCGAAGTGGGTCGGGTTCCGCTCACTGCTGTCGTGCAATCCGCTCGCGGAGCTGCCGAAGCCCTCGTCCAATCTGCGCCTCGACCGTCTTCGTCGAGATTCCGAGCCGTTTCGCGACCTCGCCGACCGAGTGGCCATGTCGCCAGCGAAGCACACAGACCTCGCGACGCCGATCGGGCATCTCGGCCAGCACCTGATCAATGGTTGCGGCAAGCTCCGCGAGCTCGGCGTGCGTGTCGGCCGGTGCGGCGTGGAGCGGTATCATATCGTCGGACGGACGCTCACGCGTTGCTCGTTGCCACCGTGACCGCGTCGCTTCACGTGCGATGTAGTCGAGCGCGTTATTCCGAGCCGCTCGATACAGGTACGCCTGCAGTTGCTGTCGCCCGGCGAATACAGCGCCGTTCGTGCGATTCCTCCACAGCTTGTAGAAGACGTCCTGTACGACCTCGGACGCCACGTCGCGCGACCGCGTATATCGGAACGCGAACCGTCGCAGCGGTGCGGCGAACTCGTCGACCATCCGTTCGAACGCAGCGGTATCGCCGTGCGCGACCAAACCGACCCAGGCGTCGAGCCCGGAATCGACCTGATTCCTGTCCGCCGGCCGGATAGCGGCTGAGCGCGGCGGCACGTCAGGCGACCTGCGTCGTGTCACGCGAGCCGACCGCACGCGTCTCGTCATCGCGCAGCTCGACCAACCGGACAGCGATTCGCTCGCCAAGCTCGCGGGTCGTGCAGCGAAGCCCGTCCGAGGCGGCGATGTCAGGAGTTCCCCACCCGTCGGCGACGACGGCGTCCACCGCCCGTTCGACGGCGCGCGCTTCCTCGTGGAGGCCGAGCGAGTGTCGAAGGAGCATGGCAACGCTCAGGATCGCGCCGATCGGGTTAGCGATACCGCGTCCGGCAATGTCCGGCGCCGACCCGTGTACCGGCTCATAGAGGCCCGGCCTCGTCGTCGGCCCGGGCGCATCCTCGCTCCACCATGGCGCCTCACCTAACGATGCCGACGGCAGCATGCCGATGGATCCGGCGAGCATGGACGCCTCATCGGTCAGGATGTCACCGAACATGTTCTCGGTGACCACCACGTCGAACGTGGCGGGCGCCTGCACGAGTCTCATCGCGCAGGCGTCGACGAGCATGTGATCCAGCGTGACATCGGGGAACTCGTCGTGCACGACGCGGTTGGTCACGCGGCGCCACAAACGAGACGTTTCGAGGACATTCGCCTTGTCGACGGAAGTCAGCTTGAGCCGGCGTTCGCGCGCGAGCCGAGCCGCGATGCGAACAACACGCTCGATCTCTTCCGTCGTGTAGACGCACAGATCCGTCGCCCGCTCGCCGCCGCCGACAGCCTGGCGCGTCTTCTCGCCAAAGTAAATCCCGCCGGTGAGCTCGCGGACAAACAGGATGTCGACGCCGACAAGCCGGTCGGATTTGACCGGCGAGACTGCCGACAGAGCCGGATGCACGGAAATTGGACGGAGATTCGCGTAGAGGCCTAACGCCTGTCGCAACCCGAGCAGACCCTGCTCCGGCCGCACCGCGGCGTCCGGGTCGGACCACCGTGGGCCTCCAACGGCGCCAAGCAGCACGCCGTCGGCATGAAACGCCAGACGAGAGGTCTCGGCAGGCAGCGGTTCCCCGGTGGCATCGATAGCACACCCTCCAATCAGCCCTTCCGGGGCCTCGAATGAATGTCCCCAACGCTCGGCCACGACGTGAAGGATGTGCACCGCCTCGGACGTCACTTCCGGTCCGATGCCATCGCCGGGGAGAATTGCGATCGATGCATGCATGGCGTGTTGGCCTTTATCGGTCGGTGTGAGCGTGCTCGTACGCGTCAATCTCCACCGCAGCGTCCAGCAAGTAGCCCAGTTGATCGACGCCAAGCGCGAGACATCGCTTCGTGAACGGGTCGAGCGGGAACGTGAACGGACGCTCGTCCGAGAGCGCGATCGTTTGTGCGTCGAGGTCGATGGAAAACTCGACGCTCGGCTCACCCGCGAGCCGATACACGACCATCTCGTGATCGGCTCTCGCGAGCGCGACAGGGAGCAATCCGTTTTTCAGTGCGTTTTCGCGGAAGATGTCGCCAAACGACGGAGCGACCACCGCGCGAAAGCCGAAATCAAGCAATGCCCACGGCGCATGCTCGCGCGACGAGCCACATCCAAAGTTGCGGCCGGCAACCAGGATTCGCGCATCACGTGCTACTCCGGCATTCAGCGGGAATTCCGCACGCGGCAGGCCGGTCTTGTCGTAACGCCAATCGTTGAAGAGGTACTTTCCGAGCCCCGAGCGCTCGGTCGTCGTGAGAAACCTGGCCGGGATGATCTGATCGGTGTCGATGTCGTCGTGCGGAAGAAAGACGGCCGTCGACGTGAGTGTACTGAATGGCTGGAGAGTGGGCATCGTCAGCTCAGGGTGCGAACGTCGGTGATGACGCCAGTCACGGCAGTCGCAGCGGCGGTGAGTGGGCTTGCCAGGAAGGTGCGTGCCCCCGGACCCTGTCGTCCCTCGAAATTCCGGTTGCTGGTGCTGACTGCGTACTGACCGGCATCCACGCGGTCGCCGTTCATCGCGATGCACATCGAACAGCCTGGCTCGCGCCACTCCGCGCCAGACTCGCGGAACACCTCGTCCAGTCGCTCGTGCTCCGCGTCGCGCTTCACTTGCTGCGAGCCGGGCACCACGAGCATCCGGACACCCGGCGCGACGTGACGGCCGCGCATCACTGCCGCCGCGGCTCTCAAGTCCGACAATCGGGAGTTGGTGCAGCTCCCGAGGAACACGACGTCCACGTGCTGTCCGGCAATCGGCCTTCCGGGCTCGAGGCCCATGTACCGCAGCGCCTTCTCGAGCGCGGGGCGCTTCTCCGGATCGGCGATGTCTCGTGGATGCGGCACGGCGCCGTCCACCGGTATCGCCATCCCCGGGTTGGTCCCGTACGAGACCATCGGCGCGAGCGCCGACGCGTCGATCGTTAGGCTCCGATCGTATGTGGCATCGGCATCGCTCGGCAGCGACCGCCACCATTCGAGTGCTCGGTCCCACCGCGCATCCGTGGGCGAATGCGGGCGGCCGGCGAGATACTCGAACGTCGTGTCATCCGGTGCGATCATGCCGGCGCGCGCACCAGCCTCGATGGACATGTTGCAGACCGTCATCCGTGCTTCCATGTCGAGCGAGCGGATGGCGGAGCCGGCGTACTCGATCACGTGCCCGGTACCTCCACCGACGCCGATCCGGGCGATGACGGCGAGGATGACATCCTTCGCGGTGACGCCGCGGCCCAGCGTTCCGTCGATGCGAATCTGCATGGTGCGCGGTCGAGCTCTCAGCAGAGACTGCGTGGCGAGCACGTGCGCGACCTCGGTGGTGCCAATGCCGAACGCAAGGGCGCCGAACGCCCCGTGTGTGCTAGTGTGGCTGTCGCCGCAGACGACCGTCATCCCCGGTTGCGTGAGTCCCAGCTCGGGTCCGATGACGTGAACGATGCCTTGGCGGTCATCGCCGAGCTTGTATAGCGGGATCCGGTGCTCGGCGCAGTTCTCCTCGAGTCGCGAGAGCTGAGCGGCAGCCTGCGAGTCGACCACAGGAAGCGGCGCGGCGGATGGTCGCGTCAAGCCGGACCGGGGAGTCGTTGGTGTCGAATGGTCCATGGTCGCGACGGTCCGATCGGGGCGACGAACCCGCAGGCCGCGACTGTGAAGCTCGGCGAACGCCTGTGGCGACGTCACCTCGTGCACGAGATGGAGGTCGACGTACACCACCGCCGGCGCATCGGAGGTCTCGCGCCTAACGATGTGTGCGTTCCAGACCTTCTCGAACAGCGTCTTCGCCTGGCTGGTCACGAGGCCACCCGCACGGTCTCCGGCTGAGCGGCATTCGCCCGCAGCAGCGCGTTGATGGCTCCAACATAGGCTTCCGCTGTCGCAACGATGATGTCCGTGTGCGCGCCGAAGCCAGTGAACGTGCGCGTACGCGCGGGTCCGCTGGTCGAATAGACGTCGTCATGATTGACTTCGGCATCGACCGTGGTGCTTTCGAGCGGTCGAAGCCGGACCGTCACACCGCCCAATGCATCGATCCCCTCGGTGACGGCGTCGACCGAAAACTCGACCAGCCGCGCCAGGTCGCCCACGACGGCGTTTACCGCACGGCAGACGGCGTCCACTGGGCCATCGCCCTGCGCAGACGCGAGGCGAGTCTGGCCCGTCGTATCCCGAAGCCCGACCGTGGCGCTCGGCGTGCTGTGCGTGCCGCACCCGACCTGCAGCAGGACCAGCTCGAACAGCTGTGCCGGCCGACCCAGCTCCCCAGCGACGATCGCGTCCAGATCCCGATCGTCTACGTGCTTCTTTCGATCGGCGACTTCTTTGAATCGCGTGAACACCCGCCCCGTCTCGGCCTCGCTGAGCGTGTGGCCGAGGTGGCGAAGGCGGAGGCGGACTGCGTGCCGGCCCGAGTGCTTGCCGAGTACGAGGCTGTTACCGTCCACGCCAACAGCTTCCGGGACCATTATTTCGTAGGTCAGCCGGTGCTTGATGACGCCGTCCTGGTGAATGCCTGCCTCGTGAGCGAAGGCGTTCGTGCCGACGATCGCCTTGTTAGGCGCCACACGTGAGCCCGTGCGTTGAGCGACGAGACGCGACGAACGGGCGATCTGACACGTATCGATTCCGGTGGACACGTCGAAGAACGAACGGCGAGTGTGCAGGGCCATGACGATCTCCTCCAGGGCTGCGTTGCCGGCGCGCTCTCCAATGCCGTTCACCGTGCATTCGACCTGTCGCGCCCCGGCGCGGATTCCGGCGAGGGAGTTCGCGACGGCGAGCCCGAGGTCGTCGTGGCAGTGCGCTGACAGCACGATGCGGTCGGCGCCAGGAAGCCGGGCGATCGCCGCGCGAATGCCAGACACCAGGGCGTAGTACTCGTCAGGCACGGCATAGCCGACCGTGTCGGGGATGTTGAGCGTCGTGGCTCCTGCCTCGACGGCCGCGACCAGCACCTCGTGGAGAAAGGCCGGGTCGGATCGGCTCGCGTCTTCCGGCGAGAACTCGACGTCGTCGCAGAGCGACCGCGCCAGCGCGACCATCTGGGATGTCGTTTCGAGCGCCTCTCGCCGGGTCATGCGGAGCTTGTGCTCGAGATGCAGGTCTGACGTCGCGAGGAACGTGTGGATGCGCCGACGGTTGGCAGGCGCGATCGCGCGAGCGCATGCCTCGATATCGTTAGGTGTCGCCCGAGCGAGTCCGCAGATCACCGGAGGCCCGCGCACCTCGCCCGGATCGATGCCCGCCCCGACTTCCGAGGCGATGGCATGCACAGCGTCCCAGTCGCCCGGTGACGCGGCCGGAAAGCCGGCCTCGATGATGTCCACCCGAAGGCGAACAAGCTGACGCGCGACCTCGAGCTTCTCCGGGCATGTCAGCGTGCATCCGGGCGATTGTTCGCCGTCGCGAAGCGTGGTGTCGAAGATCAATACTCGATCGACCGATGCGCCGTCGCTCATCGTCAACGACCTGCTACAGATAGCGCCGGCTCGGCGCTCGGCGCGCTGTGGTATTCGCCAGGACGTGTCTCCACCGGACCGACGAAGGGCATCATCCGCCGGAGACTTCGCCCGACGACCTCGAGCTGGTGATCGACATCCTCGCGGCGTGCACGGTTGAACTCGGGTCGCCCGCGTTCGTTCTCTTCAATCCATTGTCTCGCAAACGACCCGTCCTGAATTCGGGCGAGGAGTTCGCGCATTGTGCGCCGAGTCTCGTCGTTCACCACGCGGGGGCCAGCAGTGTAGTCGCCGTATTCGGCGGTGTCCGACACGGAGTAGCGCATGTAGCTCAGCCCACCGCGGTACATCAGGTCCACGATGAGCTTGAGCTCGTGGAGGCACTCGAAGTAGGCAAGCTCCGGTTGGTACCCTGCTTCGACGAGTGTCTCGAACCCGGCTTTGACGAGCGCCGACACACCGCCGCACAACACCGCCTGCTCACCGAACAGGTCGGTCTCCGTCTCCTCGGCGAACGTCGTCTCCAGAACGCCCGCGCGGGTGCAGCCTATCGCCTTCGCGTACGCGAGCGCGTCCGCCAGCGCGTGGCCCGACGAATCCTGGTGAACGCCGATCAACGCCGGCACGCCGCCGCCGTCAACGAACACTTCGCGGACGCGGTGCCCGGGCGCTTTCGGAGCGACCATGGTGACGTCCACACCGGAAGGTGGCTCGATCTGGCCGAACCTGATGTTGAAGCCGTGCGCGAACATCAGCGTGTTGCCTGCCACGAGCCACGGCCTCACGTCAGCGTCATAGACGTCCCGCTGCGCGGTGTCCGGCACGAGCAGCATCACGATATCCGCTTCGCGCGTCGCCTCGCTCGCCGTGACCACGCGCAGACCTAACGACTCCGCCTTCGCGCGACTGGGTGATCCTTCGTGGAGGCCGACGCGCACGTCGACGCCGCTGTCGCGAAGATTGAGTGCGTGGGCGTGCCCCTGGCTCCCGAAGCCGATGATGGCGACGCGCCGTCCTCGAAGGCGAGCGACATCGGCGTCAGCGTCGTAGTAGAGGCGAGCACCAGGCGAGCGGTCAGGCCGCGACGTCATCGGAAGCTCCATCGGCTTGTGAGGTGAATGGGACGGTAGTCGTCGGGATGGTCAGCGGCACTGCGCCGCGCGGCATGACCACGCGCCCGGTTCGTGTCACGGCGACGAGCCCGAGCTCGCGCATTCCGTTGACGAAGGTCGCAACGGTGTCCGGCGTGTCCGTGATCTCGAAGATCATCGCGGCCTCGTTCGTGTCGACCACGCGGGCGCCTGCCGCCGTGCTGAGCGTTGTGAGCTCGGCCGTGCTGACGCCGCGAGGCTGTACCTTCACGAGCGCCGTCTCCCGTTCCACCGCATGGTGGCTGGCGGTTTCGCTGACGTCGACGACCTCGATGAGACGTGTGAACTGCTTCACCACACGGTCGATGTTCGGCTCGTCGACGACGATCGTTACCCGGCTCAACCCAGGCGTCTCGCTCGGCGCGACGCTCAGGCTCTCGATGTTGAACCCTCTCCGGCGAAACAGGCTCACCGTGCGATTCAGGGCACCGGGACGGTCCTGCAGGAGTGCGGTCAGGGTGTGTTTCATGTGCGGAACGTCTGGGTCTGTTCGTGGCGGTCGTTAGGTTCGTGAGCGGTTATCATCTCGCCGATGCTCCTTCCGGCGGGAACGATCGGGAACACGTTCGCTTCGCGCTCGACGCGGAAATCGATGACCACGGCGTCGTCGTGGTCCTGGGCGAGCGCAATCGCGTCGCCCACCTCCTCAGTGCGTTCGACGGTGACGCCGAGGAGGCCGTAGGCCTCCGCGAGACGGGCGAAGCAAGGGCCGGAGAGCGGCGTGCCGCTGTACCGCCGTCCCTCGAACAGCTCTTGCCACTGCCGCACCATCCCGAGATAGCCGTTGTTGATGATCGCGACCTTCACATTGCGGATGCGTTCCTGACGAATGGTGGCGAGCTCCTGGTTGGTCATCTGAAAGCCGCCGTCGCCAACCACAGCCCAGATGGTGTCATCGGGGCACGCGAGGGCCGCGCCTAACGCGGCTGGCACGGCGAACCCCATCGTGCCCGCACCCCCGCTGGTGATGTGCGTCCGGGGCTCGCGCCACTCGATGAGCTGGGCGGCCCACATCTGGTGCTGGCCGACGTCCGTGATGACGCGCACACCATGCCGTCGCTCGCGGAGCGATGCGTCGAGCGCGGCGTACACATCGTGCGGCATGAGACCGGTGGTTTGCGCACGTTGCGCATACGCCTGACGAGGCTGGTGCTCCGCCTGCATCTCGCGGATCTCGGCGAGCCACGCCGCGCGCCTTCGGAACCGACCGTCGTCGCGGCCTCCTTCACGCAGCAGCGCGGCGTCCGCCGCGACGGTGTGAAGTAGCTCGCGCAGCACCGTGCGTGCATCGCCCACGATCCCGACATCGGCGCGCACGAGTTTCCCGATCTCGGAGCCATCAATGTCCACATGGACGATCCTCGCCTTTGGCGCGAACGTGGACGCCTTTCCGGTCACGCGGTCGTCGAATCGCCCACCGATGTTGATGAGCAGGTCGCACTCCTGAATCGCACGATTCACGTGCACCCACCCATGCATCCCCGGCATGCCGAGCGCGAGGTGGTGGTCCTCCGGGAAGGCGCCCTTGCCGTGCAGCGTCGTGATCACGGGCACTTGAGTCGCCTCGGCGAACGCAAGCAGCTCGCGCGAGGCGCCCGATTGAATCACGCCGTTGCCAGCGAGGATGAGTGGTTTGACTGAACCCGCGAGCAGCGTCGCGGCCGCATGGACCGCGTGTGGCGCTGGCTCACTGAAGAACTGATAGCCGGGGAGATCGAGCTCGACGTCCCACTCAGGCACCACGCGCGACTGCTGCGCGTCTTTCGTGACGTCGATGAGCACAGGTCCCGGGCGTCCTGTCGATGCGAGGTGGAACGCCTCACGCACCACGCGCGGAATGTCGCGCGCGTCGGTGACGAGATACCCGTGCTTCGTTATCGGGATGGTAATCCCCGTGATGTCCGTTTCCTGGAATGCATCGGTGCCGAGGAGCGCGCTCGACACCTGACCGGTGATCGCGACGAGCGGAGTCGAGTCCATCCACGCGTCGGCTATCGGCGTGACGAGATTGGTCGCGCCGGGTCCGCTCGTTGCGACGCACACGCCAACACGTCCCGAGGCGCGCGCATACCCTTCCGCGGCGTGACCCGCGCCTTGCTCATGACGACAGAGCACATGACGCAACCGGTCGCGATACTCCCACATCGCGTGATAGAACGGCATGATCGCGCCGCCGGGGATGCCGAACATGACCTCGACGCCCTCGCGGATGAGCGCTTCGCACAGGATCTGCGCTCCGCTGCGCAGCTCGGTCGCGTTCGTCATGCGAGCACCGCTCCCTGGCTCGCGTTCGTCACGAGCCGCGCATAACGAGCGAGCCATCCGCGCTCGAACTTCTGCGCGGGAGGAACGAACGCACGCCGCCGCTGCGCCAGCTCGTCGTCGCCCACGCAGACGTCGAGACGTCGCGCGGCGAGATCGATCTCGATCATGTCACCGTCGCGAACGAGCGCGATCGGACCGGCCTCCGCGCTTTCCGGAGAGACGTGTCCGATGCAGAGGCCGCGAGTTCCCCCTGAAAAACGACCGTCCGTAATCAGCGCGACGGATGCGCCGAGCGGCATGCCTTTGAGCATGCTCGTCAGAGCGAGCATCTCCCGCATTCCCGGACCGCCCTTCGGGCCTTCGTTGCGGACGACGACGACGTCGCCCGGCGCGATACGACCATCCTGGACGCCGATCGTGGCGTCTTCTTCGCCGTCGAACACGCGCGCCGGTCCGCGGAATGACATCTCGTGTTGCTCCACGGCGCCGACCTTCACGACGGCACCGTCCGGCGCCAGCGATCCGAAAAGCGAGCACAGGGCGCCACGCTCGGCATGCGGCGACTCGAGGGGCCGGATGCACTCCGGATTCCGATTCTCGACACCCTCGAGATTCTCGGCGAGCGTGCGACCGGTGACGGTCGGAGCCTCGAGGTCGAGAACATCGGGCCTGGCGGATAGCGTCTTGAGAATCGCCGGAATACCACCGGCCGCGTGGATGTCCTGCATGTGCCACTGGCGATCGCCATCCCAGGCCGGCGAAACCTTCGCGAGATGTGGCACGCGCGCCGCCACGTCGTTGAAGCGCGCGAGCCGGTACTCGAGGCCCGCTTCGCGCGCGAGCGCCAGGACGTGCAGCACGGTGTTCGTCGAGCCACCCATCGCGACATCGAGCGCGATCGCGTTGTCGATTGCGGAGGGCGTCACGATGTCGAGGAAGCGCACGTCGTCGCGGACCATGCGCAGCAGATGCGTCCCGGCGCACCGCGCGAGTGCGAGCCGCTCGGGCGACGTCGCCAGCGCGCTCCCATTGCCTGGCAGTGCGATCCCGAGCGCTTCGCAGAGGCAGTTCATCGAGTTCGCGGTGAACATTCCGCTGCAGCTGCCGCAGGTCGGGCACCCGTTGACCTCGAGGTCGTCGAGTCGTGCGTCGTCGATCAGTCCCGCCGCGCGTGCCCCGACGCCTTCGAACACGGAGATTAGGTCGATCTTCTTGCCGCTCCGATCGACACCCGCTGCCATCGGTCCGCCGGACACGAAGATCGTCGGGATGTTCACGCGAGCCGCGCCCATCAGCATGCCGGGCACGATCTTGTCGCAGTTCGGAATGCACACCATCCCGTCGAAGCAGTGGGCGCGCGCCATCGTTTCGACGGAATCGGCGATCAGCTCGCGAGAGGGCAGGGAGTAGTGCATGCCGGCGTGCCCCATGACGATCCCGTCGTCGACGCCGATCGTGTTGAACTCGAACGGAATGCCGCCGGCTTCGCGAATCGCGTCCTTCACCACGCGTCCGAACTCCTGCAGGTGGACGTGGCCGGGCACGATGTCGACGTAGGAGTTGCACACCGCGATGAACGGCTTGTCGAAGTCGCTGGCGCTCCGGAGCTGCCCTGTGGCGCGGAGCAGGGCCCGGTGCGGTGCGCGGTGGAATCCTCGTTTGATCGTGTCGGATCGCATTCGTGATGGGCTGAGACGACAAAGGCCCCTTCCGCACTCGGAAGGGGCCTTATCAGCTTCGTTCGCCCGTCCCGAGTGGTGGTTGTCGGGAGGGCGGCGGTTCGCGTTGCTTACATTCGCGCGATCATGGTGCCTGACTCCCAAACGCCGAGTACTACCGCGAGGAGAATCGCGGTAATAAGGAGCAGGCTAAGAAGTCGGGTCTGGGCGGCGGCGATGGTCATGAGCGCGTGAACGTGTATATGACTATAACGGGTGAAGGGCGCAATACCCCTACGTCATCGGGAATCGGGAATCGGGAATCGGGAATCGGGAATCGGCGAAGCGCGACTCGGCCGCTGCTGGCGGACTGTGCCTGCACCGGTAACATAAGAGAGCGTGGCTTCGCGCCGCTTCACGCGACGGTACCCTGCACGAAGGCTGGCGTTAGGCTGCACCTGCGTTCCACGACAGACGACCTGACGCACCATCGCCGCCCGCACCCGCCAGCGCCGCTTGCCGCGAAGTGACGAGGCGGCGCTGCGGATCCGCCAGATCCGAAGCATCCGAGCACCCCTTCGCGTAGATGCCGGACTTGAGAGGGCCGGCCCCACAGACGAAGCGGGAACGGATGCCTCGGATTACTCGGATCAATCAGGATCGCTCCTCGGGGCCGAAGCCCCCGCGCAACGAGCCAGTTTTTGCGGATGAACCAACCCGCGCGTAAGTGCGTGCTCTGTATCTTTCCGCGCACATCAAACGAGCCCACGCTTATGCAGCGCATCACGTCGGCTGCCCTGATCGCCACAATCATCGCCTGCGGGTCCGGGAAGACCACGGGCGGCACATCGGCCCAGAGCGCCCCGGCGAGTCTCGACTCGAACAGGCTGAGTACCGGCGCGCGACTCGACCCCGCCGGCCGGTCGATCCCCGTCGGCAACATGCCGCTCTCGGCCGTCCTATCACCCGACGGGAAACATCTCGTGCTTGCGCTGAGCGGCTGGCGCCAGCAGGGCATCGATGTCGTCTCGCGCGCGACCGGCACCCTCGTCCAGCACGTCGAGCAGCCAGGCGCGTTCGTTGGCCTCGCGTGGAGCAACGACGGCCGCGCGCTGTACGTTTCTGGCGGCTCCGCGGACGCGGTATATCAATACAGGTGGTCGCCTAACGCGACCAAGCCCGCCGTGCTGACCGACAGCTTCGCGCTGGGACACGGCGCATCGGGGCAGCCGGGCACACGCTATCCCGCAGGCGTCGGCATCTCATCTGACGGTCGGACACTCTACGTCGCGGAGAACCTGAGCGACTCGCTCGCCGTCCTGGATCTCTCGACCCGTCGGGTGGTGCAGCGACTCGGTGCCGGCCGATTCCCGTATGCGGTCGGCGTTGCCCGGGACGGTCACGTGTACGTGACGGCGTGGGGCGGTTCGACCGTCACGGCATTCGTGCCGGACGGCGGCGGTGGACGCCTCACGCGCGAGGGCATCATCGAAGTCGGGAGACATCCATCGGCGCTCGTGCTGAACGCGAGCGGCACCCGGGCGTTCGTGGCGTCGGCAAGCACGGACCGAATCGCGGTCGTCGACACGCGCGCGCGACAGGTGACGGGCTGGCTGCTCGACCCGCCGCCCGACGGCGTGAAGGAAGGGAGCACGCCTAACGCGTTGGCGTTGTCGCCCGACGGCAGCCGGCTCTACGCCGCCGAGGCAGACAACAATGCCGTCGCCGTGTTCGATCTGTCGGCGAAGTCATCCGACGTGGCCTCGGCGCATGGCACTGATCAGCTCACTGGCCGCGTCCCGACGCAGTGGTACCCGACCGCCGTTGTGCCATCCGGCGATTCGCTATGGGTCGTGAACGGCAAGGGGCGCGGGGCTGGTCCGAACCCGAACGGTCCGGTGCCCAGCGCGCCGCTCGCACGCGGGTCCCGTGGCTACACGCTGGGCCAACTCGACGGCACCATCACCGTGCTGCCCGCCAACGCGAGCGGTGCGGAGCTCGATGCGCTGACGCGGCGCGTTGCCAACGCGAACGGGTGGACTACCTCGACAGGTCCGCGTGCCGCGTATCCGCCGATCGAGCACGTGGTCTACATCATCAAGGAGAACCGGACCTACGATCAGGTGTTTGGCGATCTCACGCAGGGCGACGGCGACGCGAGGCTCGTGTTCTTCCCGCGCGATGTCTCGCCGAACCACCACGCGCTGGCGGAACGTTTCGGGCTGTACGATCGCTTCTTCGTCAACGCAGAGGTGAGCGCGCAGGGCCACATGTGGTCTACCGCGGGGTATGTCACCGACTACGGCGAGAAGACCACGCCCGACGCATACCGATCGAAGCGACCCGATCGCGAGGATGCCGACGACGTCGACATTCCCGCGGCTGGATTCCTGTGGAACGAAGCGATCAAGAAGAATGTGTCGGTGAGGAATTACGGCGAGCGTGCCGAGCCGGTGCCGGGTGCTGACTCGGGCGCACCGAGGTATCGTGCGAGCGATGAGTGGATGCGGCCGTATACGAGCTCGACCTATCCGCCGTTCGACATGGCGATCCCGGATCAACGTCGGGCCGACGCGTGGATCGCCGAGCTCCGCGAGCACGAGCGAACGGGGCAGATGCCGGCGCTCGAGACGCTCCACTTGCCGAGCGATCACACCGCCGGCGCTCGACGCGGTTCCCCGACCCCGAAGGCATATATGGCCGACAACGATCTCGCGCTCGCGCGCATCGTCGAGGCATTGTCACGCTCGCAGTTCTGGAAATCGACCGCTGTGTTCGTGCTCGAGGACGACGCACAGGCGGGTCCCGATCACGTCGACTCGCATCGGTCTGTTCTGCTCGTGATCTCACCGTGGGCGGCGGGCGGCGTGCTACATCGCTTCGTGAACACGACCGACGTCCTGGCGACGGTGGAGGAGATCCTCGGGCTCGGGACGCTCTCACAGTTCGATCATTTCGGCCGTCCGCTGCGCGAGATCTGGCGGTCCGCGCCCGACCTGCGCCCATTCGAGGCCTTGAGGCCCACGCAGTCGATGACGGAGCAGAACCTGGCGCTCGACGAGAACGCGCGCCG
>DATCGG010000496.1:0-16031 GCA_036509075.1 Gemmatimonadaceae bacterium | reverse complement strand
TCGCTAGCATCCGCGACGGTACCGGCGGAAACTGCAGGTGCTGACCAAGCGGTGCGCCGGCGGCGGCGAGCGTCGCTTTCTGGTCAGGGAGACCGAGCGCGGCGCCTAACGCCGACCGCGCGCGGTCGAGCTGCTCCATGTCGTTTCGCGACAAGCCCGACGACAGCCGCTGCGACCACAGCTGATGATACGGGGCGATCAACAGCGCGATCACCCAGGACGCGCGGAATGGGGAGTCGAACCAGAGAATCTGGCGCGGTTCGGCGAGATCTGCAGCCCGGTAGAGACGCCGC
The DNA here is from genome assembly GCA_036509075.1 of Gemmatimonadaceae bacterium. Classification (GTDB taxonomy): domain Bacteria; phylum Gemmatimonadota; class Gemmatimonadetes; order Gemmatimonadales; family Gemmatimonadaceae; genus JAJKIV01. Next base: position 15,738 of record DATCGG010000496.1, on the reverse strand, counting down.
ACCGCCGCTTCGGCGCGCGGGCGATCGGCAGGAGCGGTCGAGAGCAACTGTTCGAGCCACGTCGACCGAAGCTCGGACAATGACGTCACGCCCGAAGCTCGAGCCAGCGAAATATCGCGTACCACATCGCGAGCGCGAGCACCGGTATCCAGATCCAATTCTCCGTCAGCTTGCCGCGCACTGAGGCGACCACGCCGATCGAAACGATAGCGATCAGCATGAGGATCCAGAGGTTGCCATCGGCAAGCGCCTCCTGCCCGAACAGGATCGCGTTCCGAACGGCGTCCTGAAGTAACTCCATGACCGTGGACCGGAATGTGACTCGCCCGGTCTTCCCGCCGGACGGCCAGGCGGCCACCCATCATATTGTGGGATGGATTGCCAGCCCGCCATGGTCCTGCGCCGATCGGGCAAGGTCAGCCGGACGTCTGTCGTGTGTACTGGACAAGCAGGCGCTTCGGTGCGGCTGCTCGAGCTCGTTTCATGGTACGGCCGGGACAAAGACATCCGGCTCGGCACCATCGGCCACGCCATCAGCCGCGCCTTCGCTCCGGCAGCGGGTGATTGTGCGAGGCAATGTGCGCCGTTAGGCGCGCCGAGGCGACTCGTCGCCCACAGGTCGGGCACGAAATGCAGCACGGCGCCGGATGCAGCACCGCGAGCGGCGCCCGATGGCAGATGCAGTCGCATGCGTCGCCCGGTGGTGGCGTCGGAACGAACTTCGTGAAGGCTCGCTCCCGCTTTGGCAGTCCGCGCATGACTCAGCATACGCCCCGGACCGGAAGGGCGGAAGCGGGTTCACACAGGGATGAGGGATGCGGGGCCGCAGCTTACCTCATCCCCCATCCCTCATCCCTCATCCCTTCGCACGTCGCGACTCATCAACCAATTCTGCAGAACCGACACCAGCGACCCGGCTCCGGCCGACAGGGCAACCGCGCTCGACGCCGTCCACAGGAACGCCGCCGCGGCGAGCACTCCTAACACGAGCAACGGCGTTTGACTCGTCGTCTGGCCCGGCGTGCTCGGCGCGCTCGAGATGCTCCACGCCGTCAGCGCCGTCGCGACGAGGAGCAGGGCGCCGTCAGGCCGGGTGAGGTCGCCAACCCAGAGAAAGCGGACCCTCGCTCCAAGCCCGGTGCGCACCGCCGCGAAAAGACCGCCCAGGACGGGAAGCTGAATCGCCATGCCGACCAATCCCGACGGGGTGAGCATCCTGATGCCGTGCTTCGACTGAAGCGCGCGAGTCTCCCTCATGACACGTAGGGGGTCGTTCGCGTAGCGACGTTGCAGCGCTTCCAGCTCGGGGAGTAGCGTGGCGAGCTTCGCTTGCTGATCGCGCGCACGGCGTGCGAGACGGAGCGTGAGGGGCAGCAATGCGAGTCGGACGCCTGCCGACACGAGAAGGATTCCGCCGCCGAGGCTGCCCCCGCAGACGTGTGCGGCACCGAAGATCGCGGCCCGGAGCAGCTCGACGAAACCAGCCCACATGTTCGCCTCTGGGTGGATGAGTAATTCCACCGTACGGTGCGAGACACGCGCTGGCTTCAGCCGACCATCAGACTCCGAAGTGCTGCGCCAATCGCCGCCCCCAATACATGCCGAAGCCCGTGCCGATCATGCTGACGACGAAGGCGGTGAACGGTCCGGCCAGGGCTCCCACTGCCCACCCGGCGTAGCCACCGACGGTGGCGCCTACGAACCCCAGCAATTTGGTCATGTCTTCACCCCGGCGTTTGGCGCGATCGAGCTCGCAGAAAGGACGATTGGCGGTGGCGGGGAGCCACGCGGGCTGCGCGCCGGTCCGAGGCTATTGAACGGCCAGAGGACGGGTGCAGCCCGAGCCGGCGCAGCCTAACGCGACGAACACCTCCGCGCGGATGAGCCATCGCCCATCGCGCTTGATCCACTGTGCGGCGTAGCGGCCGCGGACGAGCGGTCGACCATCGGCCGCGGCGTGGCCGGTCCACGTGCCGGACTCGAACGCGAGGGGCCAGCGCTCGTTGTCGCTGACGTCAACGCGGTCCGGCTCGCGACGAAAGACGGTCGTGGTATCGGCGACGAAGGCCGAGCGATAGTTGGCGCGTCCCTGCAGGATGAGTCCGAGCCCGGAGCGGATCACCACGTCGTCGGTCCAGTACGATGCCGCGCGGTCGAAATCTCGAGCGGCGATGGCGGTATTCTGTTGCGCTCGGGCCGATCGGACCGCCGCCGCCTCGCGTGAGTGCTGTGGGGCTGCGCGTCCCACGGCGTACGAGCCGAACGTGGCGACTAGGAGGAGCGCGAGACGAACCGGTGCGGTCATGAGCGAGCCCCAAGTACGAGTGATGGTGAGCTAGGTGGCACGCAGCCTCACCACCATGTCCAGTTGAACCGCGGCGCCGAACGGCAGCTGGGCGGCACCAGTCGCGGTGCGGGCGTGGCGACCGGCGTCGCCGTACAAGGCGACAAGAAGGTCGGAGGCGCCGTCAATTACCCGAGGGTGTTCGATGAACGATGGAGAGGAGCGAACGAAGCCGCGTAGTTGTTCGATCGACACGATCCGATCGAGGTCGTCGATATCGTGCTTGATGATGGCCAGCAGGTCGAGCAACGCGTCGCGTGCCGCGATCTTCGCGTCCTCCACAGAGAGCTCGGTCCCCACCTCACCGCGCCGCTGACTCACCCGCCCCGACACGAAGAGCAGGTCACCCGACTGCTTCGTGCCGACGTAGTTGGCGACCGGCGCTTTCGGCGGTGGAAGCAGGAGCCCGAGCTCGCGCAGCCGATCTTCCACCGCGCTCATTGCGCGCCGATCCTCCGCCACCCGCTCTCGACGTACGCCAGGCGCAGCCCGCCCCGCAGCTGATTCCGGAAGCTCCCGGACCCATAGTTCGCGCCTCCGATGACGAGCGTGCAGCCTAACAAGTACGCGACGTCCAGGCGGTGTCGCACGAGCGCGAGGTGGCAGCCCTTTCGGCGGTGGCCCGGTACCGTCGCACCGCCACCGAGGCTCGCGACGCCGTCGCGAACGCGAAGGGTCGCAACGGCCGCCGGCTCGCCGCCAACGCGCGCCAGGAACCACTGCTCGTCGCCACGGAAGCGCCGGCGACCGTCCTCGATCGCGGCATCGCGCCACTCCGGCGGCATCTCGAAGCCGTGGACCACCGTGCTCAGATAGTCCTCGAGCGTGTCGGCCGTTACTCGTTCGATCGTGATGTGTCGCGGCGGTGACGTCAGCTCGCTCGATGGCAGCCCGTACAGGATCGCCTGCTGGAAGTCGAATTGCGCAAACCCAGCCGTCGAGAGTGCCGCGCCAACCGCTCGCGTGAATCCGATCGGCGTGAGATAAAACTCCGGCTCGAGCGCATCGGACGCGTAAAACGCGAGAATGTCATCGAGCCGCGACAGATCGTCGGGGCCAAAGCAGAACACCTTGTTCGACGGCCGACCGCCCTTCGCCTTGGCGGCGATCGTGCGACCGAACTGCACCACGATGACCATTCCGGGAGCCATCGGGCCGGCTGAGACGACGGGCTCGGGCGCCACCAGCCGCTCGATACGCCGCGCGAGCTCCGGCGAAAGCAGCGGAACGTCCCGTTTCACGACATCACTGGTCGTCACCACGTTAGGCGTCCGACGTGCGCGTCACAGCAGCGGTGCCATGGTCCGCGCCGCCTCGGCCGACGTGACGACGGGGATGCACTCGAAATCGACGATGTCTCGCCACTGCGCCAGCCACTGCTCGAGAAGCGCCGGATCATCGCACTCCATGACCTGATAGCAGTGGCGGATGTCCGTCGTGACCCAGCTCGCGATGTACTGCAGGCCGTCGGGTGCGAGCCGGCCCTTGTCGCGAAATCGTCGATAGACGGGGCGGGCGTCCCCATCGCGAAAGTGTTCCACGATCATGTAGAGCATGGCCGATAAGGTCGCGCCCGCGCGCGTGAGCGCAACCCTACCGCAACAGCGCCCGCACTCGATCCGTGTACTGCCGGCTGCTCCGCAGGTGCACGCCGCCCTTGATCTCGATCACGTGTCCGCCCGACTCGTGCGTCCGCACCGTGAGGATGCGATCCACGGCTACGATCGCCGATCTATGAATGCGGACGAAGCGATCCGGGTCGAGCTCATCCTCCGCCTGCTTCATCGTGCCGCGCCAGAGGTGACTCTTTGGCCCCACGTGCAGACTGAGGTAGTTATCCGCGACGTCCATCCAATCCACCTGGTCGGCTGGCACGATGTGGTGCGTGTTCCCGCGCCTGACGACGAAGCGCGTGCGGTATCCGCGAGCGCGCTCCGCCACCGTTGCACTCGAGACGAGCGTCAGCCCGTAGTCCTCCGGGCGTCGGGCCAGCCGCTCCCTCGCGCGAGTCACGGCCGCCGCGAACCGCTGTCGCGTGACGGGCTTCTGGAGATAGTCCACGGCGCCGACCTCGAATGCCTTGAGGGCGTACTGCTCGAAGGCGGTGATGAAGATGACCGCGGGTACGCGCGCGTCGTCGAGCGCCGCGATGACGCCGAACCCGCTCAGCTCCGGCATCTCCACGTCAATGAAGACGAGGTCGGGCTGGAGTCGCGCGATCAGGTCGAGCGCCTCGATCCCGTTGTTGCCCTCGCCGATGAGCTCGAGCCCGTCGGTCTCGCGCACGAGCGTGCTCACGCGCTCGCGGGCGAGCGGTTCGTCGTCGACGGCGACGACGCGAATCGCGGTCATGGCGACGCGACCGGCGGCTCGTGAACGCGGAACGGGATGTTGATGCGTGCGACGGCGCCGCGGTCGGCGCCGCTGCCTAACGAAAACCCGTGATCGTCGCCGAACGAAGCGCGCAGTCGCTCCCGTGTGTTGCTCAGACCGATTCCTTCGCGCAGTGTCGTGCTCGTGATCAGGCCCGCGCCGTCGTCCTCCACCTCCAGGTGCAGCCGCTCCCCATCGCGACGCGCCGTCACCACCACGCACCCGCCCCGTGCTCGGCCACCGATCCCGTGAGCGAGCGCATTCTCGACCAGCGGCTGCAGAATGAACAGCGGAACCGACGCCTGATCCAGCGCGGGTGCCACATCGATCCGGAACTGCAGTCGATCGGCGAAGCGAGCCTGCGAGATCTCGAGGTACGTCCGCGCGTAGCGAATCTCATCGCCGAGCGGCACGAGCACGTGATCGCGATGCCGCAGGAGGTCGCGCAGCAGGTCGCTCAGCTTCGCCAGCATCTCGTCCGCGGCGTCGGGGTCGCGATGAATCAGCGTCGAGATTCCCTGCAGCGTGTTGAACAGAAAGTGCGGGTGGAGTTGCCCCGTGAGCGCGATGAGTCGTTGTTCCGCGACCTTCGCTCGCAATCGTTCGCGATCGAGCGCCGCGTGCATGGCGCGCCGGCGCGCCTCGACCACGGCGACGATCCCTGCGAGCGCGATCCACGGCAGAACGTTTTGCCTGACGGCCTGCGGCGCATAGGCGGAAAATCCGGGCCGCATCGGCGACCCGCGATAGATCGCGACATACTGGATCACACTCGTGATCGCGATCATCGACAGCACGATGGCGAATGCGATGACGATCGCTCGCGCGCGCCCTTGTCGCTCGACGGCGATGCGTCGCGCGGCGAACAGGAGCAAGGGCAGGGAGATTGCCGCAGCATACCACACGATCGATCCGACGCCGAGCATGAAGAGCAGCGTGCGGAAGTTCGGCGCCGGCCCGGGTAGGCGGGGCAACGCCCGCCGCATGGCGCCGGCTGGGATCCCGAAATCAGGCGGGGTGGCGTACAACCCCAAAGCGACCGCGGCAACGGCAATGCCGCCCCACACCAGCGTGGGAGTCAGCCAGCTGTCGTCCGTCCGAGCGAACCGAGGAATCGTGATCGTCTGGAAAGGAAACTACTTTCGGGCTGCGAAGGACGCCTCGTCGGAGTCATCATCCATCGCGGAGGGCGTATTGATGATCGTGGCGCCTAACGCGACGCTTGCCGCCGCCATTCCACCAATCACTGTGAGCAAGCCCGGCAACGACGACGTCGGCAGCGCCGCCCCCACCACAAACCCGGCGAGCAGGTAGAGCCAGAGCACGAGCGCGCTGACGACAAACCACCGCAGACGGCCGTTCTGTCGGTGGCGCAATGCCAGGTAGACCGTTGCCCCCGTTGCTACGCCGAACGACACGGCAGTCACGGAGGAACCGAACAGGAGGAAACGGGCGATCAGGCCCGACGACAAGCCAATAGCGCCGCCGACGCCTCCACTCCACGCGACGACTGACTTCAGCCTGGATAGCCACCGTGGCCGGCCGGCCGCGGATGGCGCGGTCGCGCTCACGGCCGCGAGCGCCGCTTCGAATGCCTCCTTCGAGATCCCGGCCTCGGTTGCGGCCTCCCTCAGCTCGGCGATCGTGAGCTGCCCGTCCTCCCGGTTATCCTCCGCCTCTGAACGACCCTTATCGATCGCGGCGGCCGTCTCGAGAATTCGTCGCGCGACGTCATCTGAAATCGGGGTCTGGTCTCGATTTCGTTCCGGCTCCCTCATGTCGATACCTCACTGCCGAGTGCACGCTTCCATACGATGTACTCGGCGCGCATACAAAGCCAGCAGGGGCGATACCCTGCCTCGATCGCCGTCGCCTCGTCGGCGAAGAAGACGCGATACGTAGCATATGGTCCACCGCGCGCGAGGGCGCGGAGCGCCCCCGGGCAGTCGAGCCGCCCGTAAATCCTGCTTTTAGAATGCCCGCCTAACGTACCCTTGCTCGGGCTCTGGTACTCGATGCCGTCGGGGCCGAGGAGACGATACATCGTCGGGAATAGGGAATCGGGAATCGGGAATCGGGAATCGAAGGGAACCGGGAACGGGGAATCGAGAACCGGGAACGGGGAACCGGGAACCGGGAACCGTGCCTCCCGGTAAGGGCCCGTTGCGGTAATAGCAGCAGCCGGCAGCAAGCGGCAGTAGCCGGCAGCACTCGGCTACCAGGAAGCAGCTGCGCCGGTCCGCTTGTCTTATTGCAACCGGACCGAATTCGGCCCATGCCCGGCTCGTCGTGCGGGGTGCAGACCACTACTATTGTGTGCTACCACATTTTTTTTGGAAGGCCCGCGCTCGGCGCCTTCCGGGACCTGTTTCGTATGACCCCGAAGACACCCAACCTCGCGGCGGCCGTTCTCGCCATAGCCGCGCTCGGCGCGTGCAGCACGCCCCGCCAGACCACACAATCGTCGTCGAAGCCGCCGAACCCGGTCGTCATGAGGGGCGACTCGGCGGCCATCGCGAACGCCAAACCCGACAAGACTCGCTATCAGGCCACTGAGGCGGACATCAACTTCATGTCGGGAATGATTCATCATCATTCGCAGGCGATCGTGATGGCGAAGATGGCGCCCACGCATGGAGCGAACTCTTCCATTCAGACGCTGGCTGGTCGCATCATCAACGCCCAGACGGATGAGATCAATCTCATGTCGATGTGGCTCCGCGACCACGACCAGCCGGTGCCGACGCCGAATCCCAAGGGCATGACGATGAAGATGGGCGGTGAAGAGCACGTCATGCTCATGCCCGGCATGCTCACCGAGGAGCAGATGAAGCAGCTCGAAGCCGCGAAAGGCACCGACTTCGACAAGACGTTCCTCACCCTCATGATCCAGCACCACAGCGGCGCCGTGTCCATGGTGAAGGAGCTGTTCAGCACCTACGGCGCAGGGCTGGACGAAACGGTGTTCAAGCTCGCGAGCGATGTGAACACCGACCAGACCACAGAAATCGCTCGCATGCAGCGCATGCTGTTCGACCTGATGGTCCAAAACAAACCACAGTGATCCACCGTTTGGGTTCAGGTTCGTCTTCCTCATTTCCGTTCTTCAGAGGCATGACCATGTCACTCGTGTACCGCTTCACTCGACCGTCAGTGCGTCGCACTGCAGGTCACTTCGTCAAGGTTTCGCTTGCCGCGGGGCTCGTCTCGGCGGCGGCGTGCTCGTCGACGCCCAAGACGAGCCAGAGCGCGACGCCCAAAGCCGATCCGCGTGTTGGACTCAAGGCCGGCCTGTGGGATGCTCAACAGAGCCAGTGGAACCTGAAGGTTGTCTCCGAGACCCGACCGCCGGAGAAGTTCGTCGGGTCGACGAACTCGGACCTGGCGTTCAGCGGGAAATACGCGATCCAGGGCAACTACAACGGCTTCCAGGTCTGGGACATCTCGAACCCGTCCAAGCCCGTCCTCACGACCGCGTACTTCTGCCCGGCATCGCAGAGCGACGTGTCGGTCTACAAGAACCTCCTGTTCGTGTCGGGCGAGGGTAACGGCGGCCGGCTCGATTGCGGCGGCGAGGGTGTGAAGGAGCAGGTCAGCAAGGATCGCCTGCGCGGCATCCGAATCTTCGACATTACCGACATCACGAACCCGAAGTACATCGCGAACGTGCAGACGTGCCGCGGCTCGCACACGCACACGGTGGTCGAGGACCCGCGCGACAAGGACAACGTCTACGTCTACGTCTCCGGCCAGGCCGGCGTTCGCTCGGCGGAGGAACTGCAGGGGTGCACGGATTCGGGGCAGGATCAGAACTCGTCGCGTTTCCGCATCGAGGTCATCCAGGTTCCGCTCGCGAATCCGGCGGCCGCGAAGATCGTGAACGGTGCGCGCATCTTCGAGAACCTGACCATGCCGCATTCGCACGGTGCCGCGCCTGCCGACATCGCCGAGATCAACGCCGCGAAGGCCCGTGGCGATTTCATTGCCGATATTGGTGGCCAGCAGATGGTGCTGCCGCCGCAGTTCACGAAGCCGATGCTCGACAGCATCGTGAAGGCCCGCAACGGTACGGGCAACCCGACGGGTGCGGACAGCGCCGCGCTGCGCGCGGCCATTCCGGGGATGGTCGCGAAGATGATGGGGGCGAGTGGCCCGACGAACGGTCCGCGCCCGGGCCCCGATCAGTGCCACGACATCACGGTGTACCCGGCGATCGGTCTGGCTGGTGGCGCGTGCGGCGGCTACGGTCTGCTGCTCGACATCAAGAACCCGGCGAACCCGGTCCGCATCGACGCGGCGGCCGACACGAACTTCTCGTACTGGCACTCCGCGACCTTCAACAATGACGGCACGAAGCTGCTGTTCTCGGACGAGTGGGGCGGCGGCGGCGCGCCGAAGTGCCGTGCTTCGGACCCCAAGGAATGGGGTGCCGACGCGATCTTCACGATCGACAACGGGAAGCTCAAGTTCCACAGCTACTACAAGCTGCCGGCCCCGCAGACGGACAAGGAGAATTGCGTCGCGCACAACGGATCGCTGATTCCGATCCCGGGTCGCGACGTCATGGTGCAGGCCTGGTATCAGGGCGGCATCTCGGTGTTCGACTGGACGGACCCGGATCATCCGAAGGAGATCGCGTTCTTCGACCGTGGGCCGATCGACTCGACGAAGTTCTCGATGGGCGGCTCGTGGTCGGTGTACTGGTACAACGGCTCGATCGTGAGCTCCGAGATTGCCCGCGGGCTCGACGTTGCCGAGCTCACGCCGAGCGAGTTCATCTCGCAGAACGAGATCGATGCGGCGAAGACGGTGCACATGGATTACCTGAACACGCAGGGTCAGCCGAAGTTCGTGTGGCCGCCGTCGTTCGCGCTGGCGCGTGCGTACGTCGATCAGCTCGAGCGCAGCAAGTGCCTGTCGTCGTCGCAGATTTCGGCCGCGCGCTCCGCGCTGTCGTCGGCGGAGAAGGCGTCGGGCTCGGCGCGCAAGGATGCGTTGACCGCGCTGTCGACGCAGCTGAGCGGTGAAGCGAGCGGCTCATGCGACGGCGCGAAGGTGCAGAAGCTCTCGAACGCCGTGAAGGATCTCGCGAACGTCGCGAGCTGATTCAGACGGCGAACACCACTGGTAACTGGTTGCTTGAACTGGTTACTGGTTAGAACCCTCGGGAGGCGCCTGCCTTCCCGAGGGTTCTTTGTGTTCCCCAAAACGCACGCGTCGGGTTTCCATCTCCTGCCCCGTCGGTCGCGTTAGGCCTCCATAGAGCTCGGGGCGACGCGCCCTGAGCCATCGCCGCCCGGACGATGTGGGCAGGAGCGACGCGTCCAGGTCCGCCACGACCATCGCGTCACCAGGCTCACACGTCTCGACGATCACCTCACCGTACGGGTCGAGCACCATCGCGTTGCCCGTGCGGATCTCGTCGTCGTCGGGACCAATGCCGTTGCTGAACAGGAGGAACATTCCGTTGTCGTGCGCGCGGCTCGGCAGCCACCGCATGAGCCACGCGCGGCCCTTGATCCCACAGAGCTCCGCGCGAATTGCGGCCGGGTCTTCGTGCCGGCGCGCCCAGATGGCCGGATCCACCGGCTTCATTGCGCGCGGGCTTACCGAGTTGCAACCGCCGGTCTGGTGCGGAGCGAGCAGGATCTCGGCTCCGAGGAGCGCTGTCGCACGAGCGTTCTCGATGATGTTGTTGTCGTAGCAGATCAGAACACCGACGCGGCAGCCGTGCGGCGTGTCGAAGACCGTGTAGCGATCGCCAGGCGACAGGAACGGGCTGACGAACACGTGCAACTTGCGGTGCACGGCCCACGTGCCGTCGGGCATTGCCACGACATAGGCATTGTAGAACCGGCCATCGTCTGCGCGCTCGATGAGGCCGGCCCCAATGGTCATCCCGTACTCGCGGGCGAGGCGACGCAGCGCCTCAGTCGACGGGCCATCCGGCACGGGTTCGGCGAGCGCCGCGAATGCGTCGCGCGATAGGTTGCGGACGTGCCAGTAACCGGTGAGGCACATCTCGGGGAACGCAATCATCTCCACGCTCTGTCGCGAACCCTCGACGACGAAATCGCGCACGCGCGCGAGATTGTATGTCTTGTCGCCGGGCGCGTGCTGGAACTGTACGGTTGCCACGCGAAGGTCGCGCATTCTTAGTCCGCCCGCAGCGCGATCGCCGGATCCACGCGGGCAGCGCGTCGCGCAGGCAGCCAGCTCACGGTCACGCACACGATCGCCAGCACGAGCGCGACGAGACCGTATGTCACCGCATCGGCAGACGTGACACCGTAGAGCAGGGCGGACAGCGACCGCGTGATCGCGAGCGCCGCGGCGCCGCCTAGCGCGATTCCGGCGATCGCGAGGCGCACCGCGTCGCGTACGACCAGCGCGATCACATCGGCGTGGGTCGCGCCGAGCGCGCCGCGGATCGCGATCTCGCGCGACCGTTGCGACACGCCGTGCGTCAGCACGCCATAGACGCCGACGAGCGCCAGGCCAAGCGCGGTGAGCGCGAACGTCGTGAACACCACCATCACCGAGCGACGCGACGCAACGGCCGGCGAACGCTGCACGAGGTCACCCATGGTGCCGCCGCCGTACACCGCGGCGACCGGATCGACCTCGTTGATCGTGCGTCGCAGGGCGGCGATCGCCTGACGATCGCCGGTGATGCGCGCGAGCACCGTCATGCGGTTTGCCGGACCCTGCAAATGCGAGTAGTACATCGTTGGCGACGCCGGCTTGTCCAGCTGGTCGGTTTTCACATCGCCCGCGACCCCGACGATCGTCCACGCGCTGTCCTGCCACCCGTAGATGCGAAGCCGCCTGCCTAACGCGCTCACGGGTGAGCCGAACAGCCGCCGCGCCAGCGACTCGTTGATCACCAGCGCGCACGCGGACGTCGTGTCGTCGCGCGCCGTGAGCGGACGTCCATGAAGAATCGGGATGCGCAGGGTGCGGAAGTAGTCGCCGGCGACCGCCCGCAGCTTGGCTTCGGGCCGCTCGCTCGGCGCCGGGACTGGTTCGCCATCGATGCGGAACCAGTTCGTGCCGCTGCCCCCGAGCGGCGGCTGAGAGATCGCGCCAGCACCCTCGACACCCGGAAGCGCACGCACGCGCTCGAGTGCGTTCTCGAAGAATTGCTGCTGGCGTTGACCGCTCTCATACGCCGGCCCGCTGAGCGCGACGCGCACCGTGGCGACGTGTTCGGCGGTGAATCCGGCATTGAGATCGAGGAGTGCGGCAACGCTGCGCCCCATGAGCATCGCGGCCACGAGGATCACGAACGTCATGCCGATCTCCGCGGTCACGATGGAATCGCGAAGCCGGTGATGCGCACGACCGGTGCCGGTGCGCCCGCCTGTGCGGAGCGTCTCGTTCACGGACTTGCCTGATGCGACCACCGCTGGCGCCAGGCCGAACGCGACCGCCGTGAGGACGGCGGTGCCAGCGGCAAAGGCGAACGCCGCGAAGTCCACCTGCACGACCCGGAGGGCCGGGGCTCGATCGAACATCGCGTCGGGGATCTTCACCAACAGGATCGGGATGAGCGCCGCGGCCAGCCACGCGCCCAATGCGCCACCGGCGAGTGCGAGCACGACGTGCTCGACCAGGAGCTGCCTAACGATCCGAGCGCGTGTGGCACCAATCGCGGCGCGAATGGCAATCTCGCGGGCGCGCTCGAGCGAGCGCGCCACCGTGAGGCTCGCGACGTTCGCGCAGGCGATGAGCAGCACTAGCGCGACCGCGCCGAACAGCACGACGACGGGACGCCCGATTTCCGCGACCGCGTCCTCGTGGAGCGATGTGACGATCGCTCCGCGTCCGGTATTCGTTTCCGGGTACTGCGCCTCGAGCGCACGCATGACGTCGGCCGTGCGGGATCGCGCGACGTCGACCGTAACACCCTCGCGAAGTCGCGCGACGAGGTTCAGCCAGCGGTTGAAGCGCTGTGTCCGCACCTCCGCGCTGCGGTCGATCGGAAGCCAGAGGTCGGCGTCACCGGCGGGCGCAAAGTAAAATCCCTGTGGAAGCACGCCACGAATGACGTAGGAAACTCCGTTGATCGTCATGGTGCGTCCGACCACGTCGGGGGCGGCTCCGAAACGGCGACGCCAGAAGCCGTCGGTGAGGATGACCGCGTTCGTTCCGCCTGGGACGTCATCGTCGACGGTAAATGACCGCCCGCGCGCCGGCCGGACGCCGAGCATGTCGAAGAATCCCCACGTGATTCGCGCGCCGCGAACCATGTCGGCCACACCCGCGTTACTGACGGTGACGTTCGTGCCGTCGTACCCCTCCATGCTCGCGAAGAGGTCGCGCCTCGACCGGAGATCCTGGTAGTCCGGATAGGACGCGGTCGGATTGGTGCGAATGTCGCTCGCGTGCGACTCGCGCACGAGAACCAGTCGCTCCGGCGCGGGCAACGGTGGCGGGCGAAGGAGGACAGCGTTCACGACGCTGAACATGGCCGTCGTTCCGCCAATGCCGAGCGCGAGAGTGAGGAGAGCAACGATCGTGAATCGCGGCTGCCGGCGGTACGATCGGATGGCGATGCGCGCGTCGGCTACGCCCTCGAGAAACCAGTCGGTCACGGAGGTATCCTCGGTTTCCTCGATCCTATTGCCGTTCACGGGTGAGTCACCCGGAACTCAGGACACCGTTGCCGGGATGATGCTTTTCGTCGCCGGTGAGGGCAATGATTGAACGACCTCAGGATTCGTCCACTAGATTGCCGTGATGGACACACTCGCGCTCGATACGGAATCCGCAAGCTGGCTGCGCGACCTGCAGGACGAAGGCGGGGCGCGCGATGATGCCATCGCTCGGCTCCATGCGATGCTCGTTAGGGTAGCGCGAGGCGAAGCGGTGCGACGTCGCACGACCCTGCCGGCGCGAGCGGCGGAGGAGGTGGATGACCTGTGCGTTCAGGCCGCCAACGACGCGCTCATGGCCATTCTCTCGAAGCTCGTCACGTATCGAGGCGCCGCGCGGTTCACGACGTGGGCCTGCAAGTTCGTGATCCTGGAGGCATCGGCCCGCTTGAGACGCCACGCCTGGCGCGAGCGCAAGGTGGAGCTCGACGACACGATCTGGGATCGTCTCTCCGATCAGGCCCCACCGGTACTCAAACGGCTCGAGGACGACCAGTTGATCGGAGCACTCCACCGTGCCGTCGACGCGCACCTCACGGAGCGCCAACGGCTGATTTTTCAAAGCGTCACCATGGACGACGTTCCCATCGACGTGCTCGCGGAACGACTCGGCTCGACGCGTGGGGCGATCTACAAGACCCTTCACGATGCGCGCGCGAAGCTCCGCCGCGCATTGACCGACGCAGGCTACGCGGAGCAGCGCAATGACTGACCATCGACTCGACCAGATCCTCGGCACCACAGGCCGAGATCCTGGATGCGAAGCGGGATTGGACTTCATCGACGAGTACTGTGACATCGTCGCGAGCGGCGATATGGTGCCCGACCGATTCGCCGATTTCGTCACGCACCTCGGCAACTGTCGAGCGTGTCGCGAGGATACTGAAGGCCTGCTCGCCGTCGTTCGCGAGCAGCAGGATCGAAGCCGGAGGTAAGATCTCGTTGGTTCGCGCCGCTAACTCGAGAAGCAGCTTTCTCGGGGCGGCCGCGCTGGACTCGGGCCCCTAACTCGAGCGACGGATGACAGCGGCTCGTCCGTGGCCACGTCGGGAGTCTTCAGATGTCCAATGCGTCTACGTCCGTGACCTACGGGAGCATCCAGGTCGACGGACTGAACATCGCCTTTCGCGAAGCCGGCAGTCGGGCGAATCCCAAGCTCGTGCTGCTGCACGGCTTCCCATCGTCGTCCCATCAGTACCGCGATCTCGTTCCTGCGCTGTCGGACCGATTTCACGTCCTCGCGCCGGACTATCCGGGTTTCGGGCTGAGTGACACGCCGGATCCGGAGACGTTTGCGTACACGTTCGATCGAATCGCCGACGTCATCGAGCGCTTTCTCGAGGTCAAGGGATTCGAGACGTACGGTCTGTTTGTGCAGGACTACGGTGGCCCAGTGGGATTCCGTCTCGTGGATCGACGGCCGGAGCGGCTCGAGTGGCTCATCATCCAGAACTCGAACGCGTACGAAGTGGGGTTTACGGCCGCGTGGGACGGGCTGCGCAACGCGCTGTGGAAGAAGCGTTCGCCGGAAACGGAGGAGGCGCTGCTCGGGTTTCTGACTCGGGAGACGGTCAAGACGATCTACCTGCACGGTGCGAAGCAGCCGGAGCTCGTGAGCCCGGACGCGTGGGAATCGGACATCGCGTTTCTCGCGCGGCCTAACGCGGTTCGGTTGCACCTCGATCTCTTCTACGACTACCGCACGAACGTGCCGCAGTATCCGAAGTGGCAGCGGTTCCTTCGCGAGCGGCAGCCGAAGACGATCATCTTCTGGGGGCAGGACGACATCTTCTTCACCCGCGAAGGCGGCGAAGCCTATCTTGTGGACCTGCCGTCGGCGGAGATGCATCGGCTGCAGGCGGGGCATTTCGCCGTGGAAGATCATCTCGACTACATCGCGACGAACATCCGGCGGTTCTACGACGCGAACGTGGCTCGCGGCGGACGAGTCCTCACTCCCCAGTCTCCACCGGAGGCACTGGCGGCTACGCGTTAGGCCAGGCGCCGACCAGCGTCTGCCTCCCCGCTTGGTCTAGCATCCAAGAAAAGGGGAAACGGAAACGGCCGGAAACAACGGATTTTGCGGATCGCTCCGCTTGAAAGAAAACTCCACTCGCAACGAGCCGTGATTTCTTGGGAACACCCTCGGGAGGCATGAAATGAGCGTCCCGAGGGTGTTCCCCTATCAAAATCAGCTCGTTGCAATTGGAATCGTCCCGCCCTCGGAGCGATCCGCTCGATCAGTAGTTTCCGGCCGTTTCCGTTTCCCCTTTTTTCGGAGTGTTGCGTGGCATCGGAGCCGGCCCCCGATGTCCCGATGTCCCGATGTCCCGATGTCCCGATGTCCCGATGTCCCGATGTCCC
>DATCGG010000495.1:0-2739 GCA_036509075.1 Gemmatimonadaceae bacterium | reverse complement strand
GTGCCCGAGCTCCGAGTCGTACCGGACCTCGGAGACCCGAGACAGCGCCTGTGTCAGCGTCGGTGCAG
Source organism: Gemmatimonadaceae bacterium (assembly GCA_036509075.1). Lineage (GTDB taxonomy): Bacteria > Gemmatimonadota > Gemmatimonadetes > Gemmatimonadales > Gemmatimonadaceae > JAJKIV01. The sequence goes on along the minus strand of DATCGG010000495.1, from coordinate 2,671 downwards.
CGGCGGCGCCAAGAACGTAGTGATCGAGGAACGCGATCGCGTAGGCGTTGATGGCTCCGTGGGCAGCGGCTCGAAGATCGGTCCACGCGAGATGGCCGGCACCCTCGAGCTCGACGAAATATTTCGGCGCTGGGGATGCGTCGTACACGCCGCCCGCGCGGCCGAGCGAAGGCGTGATCCCGACGTCGAGCGTCCCACCCTGATACATCACCGGCGCCGACAGCCCGCCTAACGTCTTGTGGACCAGATACGGCTGCGTGTAGGGCGACAAGGCGAGCACGGCCCTCGCACCCGGCGTTCTCCATGACGGCCACCCGCCCGCCAGCCCGACGACTGTATACCCACCTAGCGAGTGACCGACATACCCCAGCCGGGTGAGGTCGACACGCCCCGCGAACTCCGGGCTCGTCGCCAGCGCCTGCTGGATCGCGCGGATGTCATCTCGCCGGTCGGCGAACGTCTTGTCGGACCAGCTCAGTGGGTTGCCGAACGGCTCCTGCGGTCGCCCGCCACCGCCGGACTGACCGCGGCTGCAGCGAGCATCATTGTGGTTGGGCGCGAACACCCAGTACCCGTGTGCCGCGAGCGCCTCGGTCAGAAACTTCGACTGCTTCGCGCATCCGCCGAATCCATGCGAGAAGATGAGCACGGGCTGGCGACCACTCCGCGAAGCCGGTGGCGACCACACCACGACTTCACGCCCACCCAGCGTTACGGTCTGCTGTGCGACGAGAGCCGCCGGCACGACCGAGATCACGCAGACCGCGGCCGCCAGGGCTCGAAGCCTCGTCCTCTCAGCGCTCATACAATGCGAGACGCTCGCGGCGGACGGTTGTTAATCCGCGACCGTTTACACTCGTGCGGGAAGATCGAAGTCCGACGCGGCAAGCCCGCCCCGCGCCGGCTGGCGCTGGAGCCGCGGAGTGTCGTGCCAACCAGCAGCGTCGAGCAATCGCGCGGTGATCGCGTTCACTGCGTCGGTTTCCGCCAGGCTACCAGATGACGCGGCCGCCATGTCGAGCCAGCCGAGTGCCTCCGCATACGCGAACTGCGCCTCACACTCGGCCGCCGCGACCATCGCGTAGCGGTACGCCATCGCTCGCTCACCACCCTGCTCGGCGTGCCGCGCGACCTCACCGGGGTCGCTCACCGCGCCGTTGGCCGAAACCTCGAGCGCGAGTGCCAGCCCCCGATGCACCTCGCGCCGCCGCGCATTGCCGAGCGCATCGCTCACGACGCGCGCGATCACCGGGTGCGCGCAGCGATACATGCCGTCGTCCTCGACCGCGAGGTGCCGCTCCACGAGCGCATCACCGGCCGCCGCGGCGCGCAGCCGCGAGATCCCGTGCACATGCGACAGGACGTCCGCACGACACCCGCGGGCGGACACCGCGATCGATATCAGCACCGCGCTCAACTCGTCAGGCAGACACTCGATGCGCTCCGCGATGGCGTCATGAACGGTCGGCGCCAGCGTCAGGACCGCCGTGTCCGTGGATTCGTGCTGGCGCACGATCCATTCGCCGGTATTCGCGTCGACCGTCAGCCAGCCCTGCGCGAACAGCGTCTTCAGCAGCTCCACAACGTAGAATGGGTATCCGGTCGTCACCTCGTGGATCCGCGCGGCGAGTCGACGAGCACCCGTGGGGGTGCTCACGCGCCCCAGCCCGCGCACGAGCCGCCACACGTCGTCCTCGCTGAGCGGACGAAGGACGATCGCGAGCGCCTGCGGAATGGCGCGAAGCGCCCGGACCAGTCGCGCGGCCGGCGTATCGCGTTCCACCGCCCCCGGGGAAAACGTTAGGCACCAGAAGACCGGCACGCCGTCGAGCCGCCGGATGAGGGAGTGCAGCAGCGCGCAGCCGTCCGCGTCACACCACTGGAGGTCATCGACCACCACCGCGACCGGAGCTTCCTCGGTGAGTGCGATGAGCAGTTGCGCGATTCCCTCGAAGAGCCGCCAGCCGTCCGCACTCGTTGGCGCGCTCACGGTCGCGAGTGCCGGGAACCGCGTGCGGAGCTCGGGGACCACGCGCGCGACTTCGGCCAGCCATTGCGGGTCGGTGCCTGCGAGTCCGGGCGCGTCGATCCCGGAACGCAACGCCTCGATGATCGTGCCGAACGGGGCGCCGCCTCGCACGTCGTACGCGCGTCCGCGAAGCACGGTGCCTCCGTTCGCGCTCACCCATCGAATCAGGTCCTCGGCGAGCCGGGTCTTCCCGACCCCGGCATCACCCTCGATGAGCGCGACACGACCCTTGCCGCCGGCCGCCGTTCTCCAGACCTGCATCAGCGCGTCCCATTCGCGATCGCGGCCCACCAGGCTGCCCTCGAAGGATGGGGCATTCGCATACCACTCCTCGGTCGCCTGCCGCTTCGGCGTGCTCGACTTCGACGCGCGAATTCGCTCGGCCAGCTCGAGCAGCTCCCGCTCGGGAGGCTGGCCAGTCTCTTTGGCGAGCCGTGTTCTGTAGTCGCCGAACGCGTCGAGCGCGAGCTCCCGGTCGCCGGCCATGAACAGCGCCTCGATTCTTGCCGAATTGGATGCGGCCGACAGCGGCGCCACCGCCACCCAGCGCTCGGCAAGACGGGCGGCCTCACGCCACTGTCGTGTGGCAAGCGCTTCGCGCGTGACCACCGTCAGGACGTCCGACATTCGTTTCACGAGCGA
>DATCGG010000494.1:0-10967 GCA_036509075.1 Gemmatimonadaceae bacterium | reverse complement strand
CGACCCACCGGCCACGACGTCCGAGAAGTCGGCTTTCTTCTTCTCGGCGTCCTTGTCCTTGTCGAAGATGTTGTCGAGCAGGCCCATCGTATACCTCGCGGAATTTCGACGGGCTCAGACGCCCGCACGAACCGTTCCGTTCGGCATGCCGCCAGCCTCGAGCGCTCAGTTCACGCGAACCGACGCGGTGCCAAACTTTCCTTCCGACGTCGCGGTGATCGTGACCGTTCCCTTGCGGATTCCGCGAACGACGGCGGATTGATCGCCCGATGCCTCGACCGTCGCGATTCCGGGGTTGCTGCTCGCCCAGGTCACCGATCGATTGGCGAGCACGTTGCCAACCGCATCGGTTACCCGTGCGACGAGCGTGATCTTTTTCCCTTCGCCCACGGACGCCCCGGTGGGCATGATCGTGACCTTCGCGACCGGCACGATGCGAACCGTGACGTTCGCGTTGCCCGTGACACCATCGACCACCGCCGTGATGACTGCGGTGCCCGGCACCAGCCCCGTCACATGGCCCGTCTGCGAGATGGACGCGACGCTCGCATTGTTCGTGGTCCAGACCACACTCCGTCCGCCGATCGCGACGTTATTGGGGTCATACGGAGTCGCGACGAGATCCTCACCCGCCGCGACGAACAGATACACGTTGTCGGGATCGATGCGAACGCTGGATACCTGTGGGGGCATCGGCACAACCGTCACGGAGGCGACCGAGGACTTGCCCTCGGACGTCGCGGCAATGTCCACGCTGCCAGCGCTTACGCCGGTGACCACCCCGTTGTCCGACACGGTCGCGATGGCCGGATTGGCGCTTGCCCATACGATGCGCCGATCTCGCAGCACGTTCCCGGAGCCGTCCTTGACCTCCGCGATGAGCGCACCCGCGGCGCCCGCGACCAGCTGGAGCGACTGCGGCGTGACGACGACCGATTCGACGGGCGTGGGCGAGTGGCTGTCACCCACGCTACACGCACTGCCTAACAGCACGGCGTGGACGAGCGGCACTCCGCGCCATAACGAGCGCATGACCTTGCTCCTTGCTTGCGGGCTCTACCGGGCTAGCGAAAACTAGGCCAGGGACCGCTATTCCGCAGTACCCTCCAGCGCCCGCACCAATCCCTCCCGCATCGCTGGGTGCGAGCGCCACAAGTAGGTTCCCATCAACAGAGCCGCCAACAGGTTACCCGCCAGGATCTGATACCAGGCGAAGTTGCCAAGGACCGTCTGCTGCAGCAAAGCAACGAGGCCATAGAACCCGAGTTCGATCGCTACAAACAGGATCATCGACCCCGCGAGCACCGACGGAATCCGCTCGCCAGCGTGCACCAACACGACCGCAAGCATCCCCACGAGCGTGAACGCGGCGTAGTGGAAGATCGTGTATCCGATGATGTTCAGAGCGCGCGGCTCGGGCGATCGGCCAAAGACACTCAGCAAGCCTTCGCCGAGGACGTTTGGCGTGAACAGCGGACGGCCGCCAATGAGATCCACGACGAAAAACCAGACTGCGACCGCCGTCGCTCCAAGAAACCCGGCGATCAGGCCTTCGCGGACGATGCTGTGCCCTGTGCGCATGGCGTCTCCCGTCATTGAGGAGTACGGCTACCGACCATCCAGCGTTAACGCTGCGAGCGAGCACTTCCTGTCGACACCGGCCGCGTCTGCTCATGAGCCTCGACGAACCACAGCCATTTATCCACGCCGCGTGACACCTCCGTCAGGATATCCATGCTATCCGGATCCCCGAGATCGTCCAGCTCCTCGATCGCTTCACGCGCCTTGCCGCTGAACTGCGCGAGCACATCGGAGAGCGCGGCGACGTGCTCCTCCCCCGAGGACAGCACGAGCGGATACTCGCTCAGCGTCGACCGCTCGGCGCACACACGCACCGTGCCCTCGGCGATGCCGCCGAGTTGCACGACGCGCTCGGCGATGAGGTCCACGTATTCCTCTGTGGCCTCGTAGATCTCATCGAAGAGCTTGTGCAACCCGATGAAGTGCGGGCCCTTCACGTTCCAATGGGCCTGCTTCGTCTGCGACTGGAGATCGATGCAGTCAGCGAGGCGGTGATTCAGGAGCTCGACCGCACGCGCCCGTGTTTCGCCAGGCAGCGGGTTCTTCGTCTGGTAGAGAAGCGTTCCTTCCGCCGCCTGTTGCGCCAGCTGCGAGACGCCACGTGTGTCGGCAGTGGCCTGCCGAGCGCCATTTCCCTGCTTCTTCGAAGCCATTTTCTGCCCCCGTCAATTTTTGGGTAATACCGAGCCAAAGATGACGGGCAATAATCCGGCCGCGGCGACGGGAGCGGCGCCTCAGGGTGCCGTCGCGTTCGTCAGTGGAGGCGCGCTGGACGCTTGGGCAAACGTCACCTGCAAGCGCGCGGCATCCTGGAACAGATCGGCACGCGGCCGCCGCTCGAACGCGGCGTGCCATTCATAGCCTCGGCTCGTGTAACGGGCGCCGGAATGCCAGAGGGACACGACGTCGCGTTGTGGGTCGTACGAGAACGTCGCTCGATAGACGATGTCGGCCAGCTCAGGGATCGCGCCCCGACGCAGCACCGGTGCCGGATACGTCTTCCATTTCACGCCGTCGGCGCTCGTCGCCAAGAATAGCGCCTCCGTTGTGCACGAGCCGGCGGTCTTTCCGTTGAAGAGTGCCCAGTACTCCTGGCGCGCAGAAATCCACTGCACCTCGAGGTGCCAAGGGTAGACGCCGGGTTGTACGAGCGTGACGGTCTGTGGCGACGTCCACGTCAGTCCATCCACCGATCGTCGCAGCTCCACGGTGGTCTGGTTGCTGGTGCATCCCGCACCACCGGAGTTCACCGTCCACATGAGCCAGTCGGTCGCGGAGCGACGAACCACGGTCGGCGAGACCGCCTGGTGGTTAGGCACACTCACCACGACTCGCGGCGGATTCCATTGCAACCCGTCCGGCGACTGGCTCACGAGGATCTCGTTGCCCTCGGCCACGTGCCGATAGTAGAGCCAGAGCTGGCGCTCTTCGGCGACCCAAAGGATGTCTGGATCCGACAAGTATCCGTCGGACGGCTTCACGAGCGGATTGGTGACGCCGTCCGGGACGGTCCACGAGTCGCGGCCGCTGCCCAAAAAGAGCGATGGGTTCTCGTATTTCGCGTTGCCCCATGGATACGGGGTGATCGCGAGCCTGGGCTTTGCATCGAGGCCGTCCGGCGTTGGTGACACGATATCCGGATGCACGACCTGCCCCGATCCGTCATAGGTGGTGAGGTCGATCGCGTGGAGCGGTACTCGATCCGGCAGCACGTTGGGGTCGACGAACGCCACGAACACGACGGCGTCGAGCCCGTCGGCGATGGCAGTCGCGCTCTGCGGCCCCGGCTCGGTGCCGAGCTTCCACACGGCCCTGGCTTCTCCGTTGGCATCGGTCGCGGAGATCTGTGGCGTGATCTCGCCCGCGCTCGCGCTCCACGTGACGTCGACGCGCCGCACCGGACGCCCGTCGGCGTCGACGAGACGTGCGACGAGCGGGCGGTCGAGCGCTTCGCCGGGCGGCGCGCTCTGCCCATCGCCGCTCACGCGCACGAGCGACGCCGGGTGACCGATGGCCGTCGGTGCGTCGCTCCGACACGCGACGACAGTGACGGACAGCGAAATAGTGAGGACGATCCGCATCCCGTTAGGCAGCACGACTGAACGCTCCGCGTGTCAGGCATTGTGTGATACCCTCGCGTTGACGCGCGCGTCACAACGGGCGACGAACTGCCGGGGACGGGCGACGGGCGGCGGGCGACGGTTAAGAGGCGGAAACTCTCGGGATGCATCTCGCAGTGAGATGAGCATCCCGAGGGTTCTCGCTTTTTCGCCGTCGCCCGCCGCCCGTTTCCCGTCCCCGCTCTATTGACAGGCCGACCGAAGGTCGAGCGCGAGCCCAAGCACTGTTGCCGGACGGAGACGGGTGCTCGCGATGCGCTTCCCGGTGTCGTCGTACTTCTCCCACTCACTCGTTGCGACATAGAACAGCGAGTCACCCACCACTGTCGCGAGGGTGGGCTCGTCGGCAACCGCTGGGTTTCGATCGAGCATCTCGAGGCGGCGAACGGACCGACCGCTCGGGTCCAGGCAAAATCTCACGACGCGCGCTGGGATAACGCCGTTCTGCACGCCAACCAGCGCCCCGCGATGCCAGTACAACCCGTCGACACCCAGGAGTGTCATGGTTTGCGGTGCGCCGAGCGGAGTCACGGTCCGCGACACGAGAGACACCGCCAACAGTCCGTGTGAGTAATCGGCCACGTACATGGTGGCTCCGTCCGGAGTGAACGCCATGCCCTGGAGCGATCGAAACAACGGGTGGGAGACGAAGCGCTCGAGGGAGTCGCTGCCCGTCGCCAGTCGGAAAATCCACGGCGCTTCGCTGTCGGAGGCATAAACGTCGCCATTCGGCGCGACCGCGACATCACCGAAGGTGTGAGCGGTCGACGAGTCACGCGGTGCCCAGGCGCTGCGCACCAGCCGACCGGTGTCGAGGTCGTAGCCGAATACGCCGACGCGCCCACCGTCGGTCGGCGTGAATCCTTCCATGCGCGGCGACGTGGTCGTCGCAACCCAGAGCACGCGCCGAACGGAGTCGATCGCCATGCCGAAGACGCCCGCGAGACCATCAGACTGCCGGGGGACGAAATCGTGCGCGCGACCGTCGCGCTCCACTGCGACGATGCGGCGCTGCCGCACGCTTCCAACGAACCAGCGCTGGTGCCGCGGGTCGAAGGCGACGCCCTCCGGATGCAGCGTCGTATCGTCGACGGTCAGCCTAACGCGGCTCCGTACCACCGGCACGGTCGCGCTGTCGAGGCGGGCAGCCGCGGCAACGAACGCAGGGGCAGTACCCAGCACACGAAACGCTGTGTCGGTTCGGACTGCGCTACCTATCCCGAGCGCCGCGAGCCGATCGAGCCACCGCGCGGCGTCGGCCGTGTCACCGGTCATCGCGGCAAGCTTCGCGGCGGCCTCGAGGTAGACCTGTTGCGTTGGCCACACATCGGCGGCGCGCAGCATTTCGCGTCGAGCGGTCGCGAGGTCGTGCTGCTCATACGCCGCCATGGCGAGGCGAAAGGACGCCCTCGCACGCTGTGCCGAATCCGCTCGTGGAGGCAGTGAGCTCGAGGTGGCCCCCGCCTGCGCATGCGCCAGCGAGGCAATGGAGGTTTCCGACGCGACCAGCATGATCGCACCCGCAAACCGTGCGTAGCGCTTCAGCAGCATGTTGGTCCTCGGACGTTGGCGCGAGACACGACGACCCGCGTGAAAAGAATCGCACGGCGAGCCTGGCGAGCCAGTGCCGTGTGACGAGTGGTGTCCTGTGGGGTCTTACACGAAGCCTGTTCAGAAAGGCTCGACGGACTAGCATTCATTCCCCGGTCCGCATGGTGGCACGATACGAGCGCTGGCCGGGTGATACGCCGCCGACGCACACGTGGCGACATGCCCGCGAACCGAGTGATGCCCATCAGCACTGCGTTCCCACTTACGCGTCCTATTCCGTCGACGGGCGAGCGAATTCCCGTCATCGGGTTGGGAACGTGGCGCGCCTTCGATGTGGGACACCGCCAACCGGCGCTGGCGACTCGCGAGCAGTGCGTCGCGGCATTCGAGTCACTGGGTGGTTGCGTCATTGACTCGTCGCCCATGTACGGCTGGGCCGAGGAAGTGGTGGGAGAGATCCTGGCGTCGCTCGGTATCCGCGACCGGACGTTCATCGCGACGAAGGTCTGGGCGGCGGGGAAGGAGCGCGGCCTCGAACAGATGCGGAGCTCGATGCGGAAGCTGTGCGTGGACCGGATCGACCTCATGCAGGTCCACAATCTGGTCGATACGACGGCGCACCTGGAAACCCTGCGGCAGTGGAAAGCGGAGGGCCTGGTTCGCTACATCGGGGTCACGCACTACGCCGACCGAGCGCATCCCGATGTCGCTCGCGTGCTGCGCCAGGAGCCTCTGGATTTCGTGCAGATCAACTACTCGGTGGTGGAGCGCGCGGCCGAGCAGTCGATCCTGCCACTCGCGGCCGACCGCGGCGTCGCGGTGATCGCGAACCGGCCGCTCGCCGCCGGTGCCGCGTTAGGCGCGCTTCGCGGGCGGCCCGTGCCGGACTGGGCGTCGGAGCTTGGCTGCACGACGTGGTCGCAGCTGCTGCTCAAGTTCGTCGTGTCGCACCCGGCGGTGACGTGCGCCATTCCCGCCACGGCCAACCCGGACCACCTCCGGGACAACATGCAGGCGGCGTTCGGTCCCATGCCCGACGAGTCGTTTCGCGAGCGAATTGCCCTGGCGGCCACCAGGCGCTGAGCCGGGTCGAACCGGGCTTCGCGACCGGGGACGTTCCTTTTTTTCACCGCACCAGACGGCTCGCCGCGGCCTTTCAAGGGCTATCCAATTAACCTCGACAATGCCCCAATTGTTCGTAGATTGTATGGACTTGTAGCCTAGTTGTATGGGCCACGGATTGTATGGATTGGCCCCGGAGGACAGCCGCATGCCTTGGAACCCGCGGATCGCCAACGAAACCTCCCCGCTGTACATCGCGATCGCCGATGCAATCGCCGCCGACGCCGAAAACGGACGGCTCGCGCCCGGCACCCGATTGCCCACCCACCGGGCGCTCGCCGCAACGCTCGGCGTCGATGTGACGACCGTCTCGCGTGCCTACGCGGAGGCACACCGGCGCGGGCTCGTCGTCGGACACGTCGGCCGAGGCACCTACGTCCGCGGCGGCCGCTCCCCTGCCCTGGTACCTGCCCCGCCAGCCCTGATCGATCTGACGGTGAACCTGCCGCCCGAGCCGAGCGACGTGTGCGACGAGGCGATGCGCCAGTCGCTCGCCGAGCTCGCGCAGGCACCCGCGATCGCCCCACTCCTCGCGTATGCGCCAGCCGGCGGAAGCCGCGAGCATCGCGAAGCGGGGCGCGTTTGGTGCGCCGAACGAGGCGTCACGGCAACGATCGAACGCGTGCTCGTCTGCGGCGGCGCCCAGCAGGCCCTCGCCGCGATCCTGTCAACGCACTGCGAGCCGGGGGACACGGTGCTCGCCGAGGACCTGACGTACCCCGGCTTCCTCGCTGCGGCGCGCATGCTCAGGCTTCGGGTCGTCGGGGTAGCGATCGACGGCGATGGGATCATCCCCGACGACCTCCTGCGCGCGTGCAAGGCACACCGGCCGAAGGTCCTGCTCACGACCCCGACGCTGCAGAATCCAACGGCGGGGGTCATGTCGGTGGGCCGGCGACGGCGGATCGCATCCATCGTTCGTGACCGCGGGCTTGTGGTCGTCGAGGATGACACGTACGGACCGCTCGCGCCTAACGCGCCACGCCCGATCGCCGCCGTCGTCCCGGAGCTGTCGTATTATGTCAGCAGCTTCTCGAAGGCGGTGAGCCCGGCGCTCCGCATCGCGTTCATGGTCGCGCCCACCTCGGCCCACGCCATCAGGGTCTCCCGACACGTGCAGGCAACCGGCTGGCTCGCGTCTCCAATCATGACGGAGGTCGCGGCCCGCTGGATCTCGTCCGGCACAACGACCACGATCGTTGCGGATCGGCGGCGCGAAGCCGAGGCGCGCCAGACCCTGCTCCGCGACTCGCTCGGGTTGTCGCGGAACGTGGGCTCTCCGCACGCGCTCCATCATTGGCTGGAATTGCCGCGTCAGTGGGAGCGCGCATCGGACTTCGTCGATACGCTTCGCCGTCGCGGTGTGCTGGTCACGAGCGGCGATGCGTTCGCCGTTGACGCGACGCAGCCGGTGCGGGCGGTTCGGGTGAGCCTCGGGGCGGCGCCAAGCCGGCCGGCGCTCGCGACCGCACTCGAGACCATCGCGTCGCTATTACGCGAAGATCCCGAGCCCGTCCGTCCGGCGAGGTAGCCCCCGCGGGACGTTCAGCGCTCGCGGTCGGACTCGTCGGTTTTGACTCGGTGTGCCCGCGCACCGTTCGTGGATTTCCGTGAGGGCGTGCGCTCCGCATGCGCTACGGAGCAATCGATCTCGCGGGGCGACTTCACGCGACGGTCGCGCTCGTCAGGGTACCCGCCCGCGTCCGGAAACCGATTCGGACGCGCTGGTGTCGACTCCGGTACTTCTCGCACGGTACTGCTCCTCGCTGCTGGGCTCGGGCGTGCCCGCGACCCATGGTGCGCTGGACGGTTTGAATCCAAAGAAACCGCCCCTCTCGCTCAATTGTTCAATGGTTCCGGTGCGCAAGGCAAGCGCGGCAGGAAAGAACGTTACGGTCCAGTCGCCGTCGTCGGGATGTTGACGTCGCTACCACCTGCCGCGGTCGCCATAGAAGCGCCGCATGTCGCGCGCGAGATCCAGACGAGGCTGACGGTCCTCGTACATCATGTGGCCGCCCTCGTAGCATCGAAACGTGATGCGCCCGGCGTCGCGCGGGGCGAGGCGGCTCAGGAGATAGGAATTCGCCGGGCAACTGTTGAGCGAGTCGAACATGCCCGTCGCGACGAACGTCCTCAGCGCTGGATCGAGGTCCATCGCACGTCGCAGCCATGGCGGCGTGCCGCCCGGCGGCCCGTCTGTATTCCGTACGACGACGGGAACGTTCGGATCTCCCTGATCATACTTCCACCGCTCGTTGACGCTCGGCGGATTCGCCGCGGTCGAGTATCCCGATTCCAGCCCCTGATATACCAGGTCCGTCTTGAATCCCAGCTCGTTTCGCAGATACCGGTTCACGAGCGCACGCCGCCGCGCGTCTGCTGCGGGATCGATCGGGCCAGCGCCGACCTGACGCGTGTCGAACCGGCCTAACGAGCCACGGCCGGCGCCAAGGAGGCTGTCCAACAGGAACTGTCGGTCGACGATGAGTGTCTTCTGGTCGATGCGAGCCACGTCCAGGCCCGTGAACCGCCCGAGCCGCGCGGCGATCGCTGCGCGCTCCTCCCTCGTGAGCGAATCCAGCCGCCCGAGCGCCGGGGCGTATACCGCGCGAGCCCAGCGCTCCGATTCCGCAACGGCGCGATTGCGATCGGTCTGCAGGTCGGCCGGCAGCTTGCGATGGTAGAACGCGGTGGCCGTTCGTGCGGGGAGGAACATCGCGGTTCGCATCTCGTCAGGCACCACGGGACCGAGCGGAATGCCACCCGAGATCAGAACGAGTCCGGCTACGCGCTGCCCTGCTCTTTCCATCGATTCGGCCGCGCCGGCGGCGCGCCACACGCCGTAGCTCTCTCCAGCGAGGTACACCGGCGCATCCCACGCGTCGAATCGCGTGCGGTAGGTCCGTATGAATTCGACGGTCGTGGCGATGTCGCCGAGCACGCCGTAGAAGTCGTCGGCGTATTCGGGCCGGCTCGGACGGCTGAATCCTGTACCGATTGGGTCGACGAAGACGAGGTCAGTCGCATCCAGCCACGTGGCCTCATTGTCCTCGAGCGCGATCAGTCCGGCGTGGTCACCGCGTTCGCCGTCGCCAGTGAGCCGGCGCGGTCCGAGCGCGCTGAGGTGCAGGAGCAGCGAATTTGACCCGGGACCACCGTTCCACGCGAACGTCAGCGGGCGGGGCGCCTCACGAGGCGCGCGGTCCAGCGTGTAGGCCACGAAGAAGATGTACCCGCGCGGCTTACCTGTGTCGGCACGGCCAGCGTAGCGGCCGTCGCGAGCGCGCCGAACCTAACGCGATGCGCCGTCAATTCGGCCGTGGTGGTGGCGCCGCCGCGCTGCGAATGAAATCGGCAACGTTGGCTTTCAGCTGCAGATGGGCTCGCGCGTCAGTGTACATCGCGTGGCCGCCAGGGTAGCTGTACACGATCACGTTGCGCCTGACGGCCTCCTCCAGGTGGCTCGCGCTCCAGACGTTGCCGTAGTAGTCGCACAGGAGGTCGTAGATCCCGCACCCCGAAAGCACGCGCAGCGTCGGGTTCAGCCGGATGGCTTGTTCGAGCGCTCGTTCGCCCGCCACCGAATCGCCAGGCACGCGCTTCCACTTCACGGACATCCAGTCTCCGCGGAACGCTGTGGGCGGCGGATAGCCACCACCAAACGGTCCCTGGTATCTCAGATCGCTTCGGTATCCGAGCTCGGTGCGGAGGTAGCGAAGCACCGTCACATCGTCGAGCAGGTTCTGGAGGCTCGGGTCCTTCGTTGGATCGTATGGCACTTGCGTCGTATCGAGCGGTCCGAGCATGCGCGTGTCGTACTGACCGATGAATTTTCCCTCGCGTCGAAGCAGATAGTTGCCGAGCTGCATGCGATCCACCGTCAGCGTTTTTCGGTCGACGAGCGCCGGATCGAGCCCGGTGAACCGAGACACGCCGCGCACGATGGAATCGCGCTCCGCGGCGCCGAGGCTGTCGCTCCGCGCGAGGGCGCCGGCGTAGACCGTCGTGGCCCACGATTCGGCCTGCTTCATCGTTGCCGCGACGTCGCGTTGGAGGTCCGGCGCGAGCTTTCCGTTCGTGAACGCTGCTACCGCGAGGCTTGGAAGACCTAACGCGGTTTGCGTCGCCGGTGACATCGATCCGAGCGGCACGGCCAGCCCGAGCAAAATCACGCCGCGAACCTCCGTGCCGCGCGTCTCGAGCGCCGCGGCGACACCCGCCGCGCGCGTGACTCCGTAGCTCTCGCCGGCGAGGAACAACGGGGCGTCGAAGGTGTCGAATCGGGTCCGATAGACGCGAATGAATTCGGCGACCGACTCCGCGTCGCCCCGAGTCTGATAGAACTCGGCGCCGTATTCGGCGCGCGTGGGCCGGCTGTAGCCCGTGCCGATCGGGTCGACGAACACGAGGTCAGTCGTCTCGAGCCACGATCCGGGATTCGGCTCGACGATCCATCGTGTGCCGTCACCAGGCTTCGCACCGGACGGCGGTGCGATCCGCTTCGGGCCGAACCCGATCAGGTGGACGAGTGCGGCGTTGGATCCTGGGCCGCCGTTCCACGCAAACGTGAGCGGGCGCGGCGGGTCGGTGAGT
>DATCGG010000493.1:0-13158 GCA_036509075.1 Gemmatimonadaceae bacterium | reverse complement strand
CACGAAAACCAGCGCGGCGCGAATCGTCCGCATCACCTCGAACGACGGGCTCTACGACGAGGTCATTCATCAGATCCTCGAGGACCAGTTCGGTCGCCTCTGGATGAACACGAACCGCGGGATCTTCTGGGTGGCCCGCGCGGAGCTCAACACCTTCGCCGACGGGCGGATCTCCAGCATTCACTCGACGGCGTACTCCGAGCGTGACGGGATGCGCAACCGTGAGGGAAACGGCGGAGTACAGCCGGCCGGAGCGAAGGGGCTTGATGGACGGCTCTGGTTCCCCACGCAAGATGGCGTCGTCGTGGTCGATCCCGCGAAGGTGAGCGGCGACCGGGGTGCACCTCCACTGGTGGTGGAGCAGGTCGTGACGACCCGAGGACCCCTTCGGCCGGAGCGCGACTCGATCGCGCTCGCGCCCGATCAACGCGACGTGCAGATCGAATACACCGCGCTCACGTTCCTCGAGCCGGCGAACGTGCGCTTCCGGTACCGTCTCGACCGGTATGATGCTGCATGGGTGGACGCAGGCAGCCGGCGCACCGCGTTCTACACCAAGCTGCCGCCCGGGCGGTACACGTTCCGCGTCGAGGCGAGCGACGCAGCGGGCGGCTGGCATGAGCCGGGGGCGGTGCTGGTCGTGCGCGTCGTCCCGCGCTTCTGGGAGACGGGATTCTTTCGCTGGGCGTCGGTGCTCGCGTTAGGTGCGCTCGTCCTGGCAGCGTTCCGGTTCCGCGAGGCGCGCTTGCGTGCCCGCGCGCTGGAGCTCGAACAGGTGGTGGATGAGCGCACGTGGGCGTTGCGCGAGCGGGAGACTGAGCTCGCCCAACGGAACGCGCAGCTGCAATCGCTCGATCATGCGAAGACGCGCTTCTTTGCCAATGTGAGCCATGAGTTCCGTACGCCCCTCACGCTCACGATTGGCCCGCTGGAAGACTTGCGCGCGCACGCCGGTGGCGATCCGAAGGTCGAACGCTGGCTCGACATTGCGCTCCGGAACGCGCGCCGCCTGCTCCGGCTCGTGAACCAGATCCTCGACGTCGCGAAGCTCGAGGCAGGCGCCATGCACCTCACACCTCGCCCACTCGACCTGGCTCCGTTCACACGTGGCGTCGTCGCCGCGTTCGCCCCAGTGGCGGAACGCAAAGGCATAAGCCTGACCACGGTGACGCCGGACGCGCTGGCCGGCGCGTTCGACGCCGACGCGGTGGAGAAGATCCTGACCAACCTCGTCTCCAACGCGATCAAGTTCACTCCCAACGGGGGAACGGTGCGAGTGGTCCTCGCGCGCGACGGCGATGTGGCGCGGTTGCTCGTCGGGGACTCGGGTCCCGGAATTCCTCCCGATCAGCTGCCGCACGTGTTCGAGCGATTCTATCAGGTGGACGAGTCCACCACGCGCGCGCACCTGGGAACGGGAATCGGACTCTCGCTCGTGAAGGAGCTCGTCGAGCTGCACGGCGGCCGTGTCACCGTGGAGAGCGGCAGCAGCGGCACAACGTTCACGGCCACCATTCCGTCCCGTGATGTCCCCGAGGTCGTTGCATTGCCTGACGTCACTCAACTACCCGCGGCTGCCTCGCTCGCGACGGCAGTCACGGCGGAGCGATCGGCATCCCTGGCCGAATCGTCCGAGCAGGACGATCGCGCCCAGGACGTTCCCACCCTCCTTGTCGTGGACGACAGCGCCGACCTCCGCGACTACATCCGCGACCACTTCACCGCGCGCTTCCGTGTCCTCGAGGCTGGAGACGGCGCGGACGGAATCACGCTCGCACGCGAACACCTGCCGGACGTCGTCATCTCCGACGTGATGATGCCTGGCACCGACGGACACGAGCTGGTTCGCACGCTGCGCGCGAGCCCGGAAACGGATTTCCTCGCCATCGTCCTCCTCACGGCGAGAGCAGAAGACGAGCAGCGCATCGAGGGACTCGAACACGGGGCTGACGAGTACATGGTCAAACCGTTCGAGATGCGCGAGCTCGACGTGCGTGTGCGCAACCTCATTGCCTCGCGCCGCCGGCTGCGCGAGCGATTCGCAAGCGCGCCAATGGAGGCGCCTCCCGTCTCGGTTGGATTGATTCCCGCCGAGGAGGCCTATGCCGCGCGCATTCGGGACGCGATCCAACGGCGCCTGGCCGATCCGGACTTCGGCGTCGGCCAGCTCGCGGATGAAGTCGCACAGGACCGATCGCATCTGTTCCGCCGAGTGCGACAGGTGTTCGGCGAGTCGCCGTCGGATCTGATCAAGCGCATGCGTCTCGAGCAGGGCGCGCGACTCCTCGTCGAGGATTCCGGAACGGTGACCGACGTGGCGTACGCGGTGGGGTTCAACAGCCTGTCGTACTTTTGTCGCTGCTTCCAGGACGCCTACGGCGTCACGCCGGCCGCATATCGGAGTCGAGTAGTCGTCGAGCGCTAAACTGGCGACTGGCGGCAGGCGGCAGGCGGCACCCACGTTGCGCGGACGTCACTCTGGTTGCGTGCAACTCCTCTCGCCTGAAGTCGCAACCCGGTTGCTCAGTGCCGTGAGCGAACCGCGATAGAGTCTCCCGAGAACACCGCGGCGCCTGCCCTCGCGCGGCGCCCAACTCGGGAGGCTTATGATGCGTCGCCCCTTCACTCATCTAGTCGTCACGTGCCTCGCTGCGAGCACGTTGACTGGTTGCGAAGATGCCACACCGCCCAGCGCAATCGTGCGTCCCACCACCACTCCGGTTGCGGGGGTTAGGGACACCTCGGACACCACCACTCCGCCACCCGAGGGACCCCCTCAAGTAGTCGTCGATACAACGCCCCCCGTGATCACCTACACACTCAGCGGTGGGACGTTGGGGCAGAACGGCTGGTACGTCACGGAGCCGGTGAAGATCGAATTCTCGATCACCGATCTCGAATCCCCCGTACGTGTCGACGACTGTCCCCCGGTGGAGCTGAGCACGCCGGGGTGGACTACTGCGAGAAACGGGATCCTGTGCAGTACCACGAGCGCCGGCGGGACGAGCACCGTCGATATAAATGTCTACATCGACGCGGTCCCGCCGAGAGTCAGAGAGTCCTTCATTTCAACCGCTCAGAGTGCGCCGGGGTGGTTCAACACCGACGTCTCGGCACGCTGGGCGTGCTGGGAACCCGACTACGAATCCGGCGTCGTGGAAAGCTCCTCAACGCGGACGCTGTCCGCCGAAGGTGTGAATCAGGAGCTCGTGGCGACCTGTCGTGACAAGGCAGGCAACATCGCCCGGGACCAGGTGTCCGGCTCGATCAATATCGACAAGACACCGCCGACGCTCGCGCCGACGGTGTCGCCCAACCCGGTGTTGCTCAACGGCACGGCCACGGTTTCGCCTAACGCGAGCGACGCGCTCGCGGGTGTCGGTTCCGCTGGGTGCCGTCCCGTCGAAACGAGCTCGGTCGGCCGCAAGTCCGTCGGCTGCTTCGCGCTTGACGGCGCCGGCAACGAGACGTCGCGGCTCGTCGAGTATATCGTTGCCTGGCCGTTCACCGGTTTCGTCGGACTCAACGCGGCGCCTGCGCTGAACCCAGCGAAGACCGGCGGCTCGATTCAGGTCAAGTTCAGTCTTGGCGGCAATCGCGGCCTCGCGATCCTCGCGGCCGGATCGCCGACGTCGCAAGCGATGAGCTGCGGCGCAGCAACGGCGGCTGTCAAGTCGCTCAAGGCTCCGGCCGTCGCCGCGAGCGACCTGTCGTACAACGACCGGACCGACACTTACAGCTACGATTGGACGACCGACAAGTCGTGGGCTGGCACATGCCGCCAGCTCACCGTGAAGCTCGTCGATGGGACGGAGCGAACGCTCAACTTCCAGTTCGCGAAGTAGGACCAGCGCCGAATAACACCGTCGTGGGAGGTTCCATGATTACGTACGCCACGCCGCAAGCCGCGCCATTCCTGTATCGCGTCGGCCGAGCCAAGAGAAACTTCATTGTTCAGCAGGGCTTCGCTCCGTCGTGCCTGACGACGTGCGACCTGCAGTATTCCGCGCTCCTCTTCATGCCGCGGCTGCTCGGTCTCGCATTCATCACCGCTGCCGTCCTGAAGCTGCCGACCATGTTCTTCTCGCTCGGCGTGCTGCTCTGGTGGTGTGTTGTGGCGCCGCGTTTCAACCCACTCAATGCGCTGTACAACTGGATCCTGGCGCCCGTGAGTGGCATTACCCTAACGCCGGCGCCCGCGCCGCGCAGGTTTTCCCAGTTCCTGGGAGGGTCGTTCGCGCTAGCGATCGCCGCGTCGCTAGCGGCCGGCGCTCACACCACCGCGCTCGTGCTCCAGGCCATCTTGCTCGCTGCGGTCTCCGCGGTGGTGTTCGGCGGTTTTTGCCTCGGTTCTTTCCTGTTCCACATCCTCCGTGGGCGCCCGGATGTCGCGATGCGCACGCTGCCATGGGCTGGCGACGCCTGGCTTCGCACTCTCTCGGAAAGAAGTAGGGAAGAAAGCAGCGACAAACAACCGACCGTCACGGACGTGAAGGACGCGAAGGACGCAAACGACGCGACGAGCGACGAGCATGCCAAGCGAGTCCCAACGTTCGAATGGCAGGTGCTGGCGGCAGGCAGTCTATGGTAAAGCGCCGCGGCCCCCCCGGGTCTTGCTGGCGTTAGGCACACAAACCAATCATGACGTGAGACGTCCCATGACTTCGTACGCCAAGGCGCAATCGGCGCCACACCTGTCTCGTGCTGCCCAGAGCAAGAACAACTTCATCCTGCAGCAAGGCTTTCCGGAGCCCACGGTGGCGACGCGCGACCGTCAGTACTCCGCGATACTCTTCCAGCCCCGGCTACTCGGCCTTGTGTTCGTCGTGGGCTCAGCCCTGCAGCGGCCAACCGTGTTCTTCACGCTCGGCGCAATACTCTGGTTTTGCGTGATGGCTCCGCGGTTCAACCCGTTCAACGCGCTGTACAACGGCGCGCTGGGGCCGTTCACCGGCATCACCCTGACGCCGTCACCCGCGCCGCGCCGGTTTTCGCAGTTCCTCGGCGGCGCGTTCTGTCTCGCGATCGCGGTGTCGCTGACCATGGGCTTTCGGATGACCGCAGTGGTCCTCGAAGGCTTCCTGATCGCGGGGACAGTCACGATGCTCGCTGGATTCTGCGTCGGCACGTTCGTGTTTCACCTGGTGCGCGGGCACGTGGGCTTCGCCATGCGGACGCTCCCGTGGGCCGCCGGCGGCTGAAACGTGCCCCGCGCGCCCATCACTCCTCCGATCCGGCCGGCGGTGCGACCTGCCCAAGCCCGATCACTTGACCGCTCGCGAGCACATGACCCTTCATCGCGGCGACCAGCGCGTCGTATGTCGGCAGCGCGTCGGGCAGGGTGGTGTCGAGGGCGAAGACCTGGAAGTGATAGCGATGCTTCGGGCCCGCGGGGGTATGCGGTCCCAAGTACGGATGGTTCGGCCCGCGGATGTTCGGGCCATCCTGCGCGCCAGCCGGTGGATCGACCATCCCGGCGTCGAGCTTCGTGATCGTCGACGGGATGTTGACCATGGTCCAATGCAGAATCGGCATGTCGGAGCGGATGGCGTCGGCGTCCTGCATGATGACCGCGTAGGACTTTGTTCCCGGCGGGCCGGCGGTCCACGAGAGGCCGGGGAACACGTTGCCGCGGTATTGGGTGTTCTCGAACGGGATGTCGCCGCCGGGTTTGAAAGCCGGCGAGCTGACGGTGAGCTTCGCACCTCCTTTCGCCGGGAGGTTCACGAACGCGAGCTCCGGAGCGCCGAGCTCCGACCCGGCTGGTGGCTCCTGCGCTGAAACGACGGTGGCGCCGCCGATGGCGATCAGCGACGTGATCAACAAGGTTCGTGTCATCGTTCTCTCCTCACCGAGTGCGATGCATCGAGGACTGCATCAAGGGGCCGGGATTCGCCCAAGCACTCTTTCGACGGCAATCCCCAGACCCAGCAGCTCACTGTCGTGACCGGGCGGCGCATCGAGCTGCAATCCAACCGGTAAGCCGTTGAACATTCCGGCGGGAACGTTCAGCGCGGCCACGCCGAGGCGCGGGGCCATGAACAGATTGCGTGCGATTGCCAATCCTTCAGCGATCGTCACGCCGTTGAGCGTGAGCATCTCGCCTAGTGGTTCGAGGGGACCCTGAGCGCGAATCGGCGTGGCGACCAGCGGTACTGTCGGGTAGGCGATCGCCGCCACGCCGTGCGAGGCGTACACGTCGGCGTACCGACGATTCGTCTCGCGCAGGACCGCGACCTGCTCTGCTTCTGATGGAAGCGTAGGCTTGCGATTACGGATCGGGCGGCCGTGGTACATCTGCTCGACGGTCACGTCGGGCGCGTTCTCCCGGAGCCACGCTGCCATCGTTTCCGATGACTGCAGCGGCGCGTCCATTCCCTGCGCGCCGAACATGCTCGCCTGGCTCGGCGTGTCGATCGTGCCCACGAGGCTCCGCACCTCGCGGTCGAAGTCGATCTCGATCAGTGTGCACCCTGCGTCACGAAGCTTGGCGAACGCCTCCCTAACGACTGCGGCCACGCCCGGATCGACCGGCTCCTGCTGCCAGAAATCGTCGCCCGGAATCGCGATGCGCACGTGACGCAGGTCGACGGCTGGTGCACGCTCGCCGCTGATCAACGCGTCGAGGAACGCCACGTCGGCGACGGTGCGCGCCATCGGTCCGACAGTGTCGAGCCGAGTGAGCGGAGGAAGAAGCACGCCGTCCTCCGAGTAGCGCTTTCGCCGAGTGCCGTTCAGGGCGTTGTCGATCGTCCACGTCGACGGCCGGAGACCGGCAACGCCGCTGAACGCGGCGGGGCACCGAATGGAGCCGTTGGTGTCGAGACCTAACGCCGCCGGAACGATGCGGGCCGCGAGCACCCCGGCGCTGCCACCGCTGCTGCCGCCGGGAATGCGACTGGGATCGTATGGATTGTGGACCGCGCCGAACACATCGCTGTGCGAGGAGACCTGATGCATGATGCCATCCGAAATCGTCATGTCGGGAACGGCTGTCATGCAGAACGGGATGGCGCCGGCCCTAACGAGTGCGTCGACCACCGCAGCATGGCGCGTCGGCACGTATCCCCGCAGCGCTCCATTGCCGGCCGTCGTCGGATATCCGGCGACGGAGATCTGGCCCTTCACCCCGAACGACAGCCCGGCGGCGGGACCCAGCCTGGCACCGCGTGCGCGCGCCACATCGACGGCGCGCGCCGCCTCCTTCACACGCTCGCCATCGATCGCGGTGACGAGGTTGAGGGGCTTGCAGCGTTCGTGCTGCCGGAGCAGGCGGGCGACGTACGCTTCGGCCGAGAGATCGCCGGAATGAATGCGCTCGACCGCATCGCGGGCGCTCATCTCGAGCAGTTCGTCGCTCGGTTGCTCGACCGTGGTCGCGAGTCGGCGCATGATCGCCTCCAGCCGGCCGGCGAGCGACGCCGGAGCGATCGACGCCATTGCGCCGAGCATGGTTCGGCGAGACACGAGAACGTCTTTCACATCGCGCATGGGAAACGGTGGCCGCCGTCGGAGGAACCTGGCAATTCTGTCATCGGTGCGTGCTCCCTGCTATCGACTTCTTGCGCTCGGGTGCAGCTTCTTGTCGTGGGTCTTCCTCTTCCGTGGCGGTTACATGGCGACAGACGTCTCCCGCACGCCCGAACCTACCTTGTCTCCACCGACTCCAGCGGCGGACCTCTCGTCGGGATCCGCGACGGCGCGCGTGCGCACGGAGCTCCCTCGGCGTCTCGGCTTCTGGGAAACGACGCTGATCGTCATCGGTGTCACGATCGGGAGCGGGATCTTCCGCGTGCCGGCCTCGGTAGCCGACACGGTGGGCTCCCCCGGGGGTGTCGCGGCGGTGTGGATCGCCGGCGGCGTCATCTCGCTGTGCGCCGCGCTCGCGTTGGCTGAGCTCGCGGCGGCGTTTCCGGAGCCGGGCGGGATATTCGTCTACCTTCGAGAGGTGTATGGACCCGCCGTCGCCTTTTTGTTCGGCTGGATGTACCTCTTCGTTGGACCGACCGGGATCGCGGCCGTGGCGGTCGCATTTGGTGAGTATCTTGGCCGACTTGTCGGGCTCTCTCCGATGGGCGTTAGGTTCGCGGCGGCCGGGGCGATCGTGTTTGCCGCAGCGGCGAGCTATCGCTCCGTACGCGCTGCCAGCGCGATGCAGGGCGCAGCGACGTTAGGCAAGGTGGCCGCGCTCGCTGCGATTGTCGTCACGGCGTTTCTCTTCGGCAATGGAGGCGCGGGCGCGTTCGCGGCCGGCGCCCCCGCGCCGGCGGACGCGCATTGGAGCGGGGTTGGTCTCGGTCTCGTTGCGGCGTTGTGGGCGTACAACGGGTTCCAAGACATGTTGCCGGTGGCCGGTGAAGTGCGCGAGCCGGGGCGTGCCCTCCCGCGCGCGCTGCTCGTTGGTACCGGAATTGTCGTCGCCGTTTACCTCTTGGCGAACGCTGCGTATCTGTACGTGCTGCCGTACGCGGCCCTCCGCTCTTCGCCGCTCGTCGCGACTGACGCGATGGTGCGCGTCGTCGGCCCGATCGGCGCCGCCGCTGTGGCATTGGCGGTGATCGTCTCGACGTTCGGCACGGTGAACGCTCTCGCGCTCACGCAGCCACGCGTGTTCTACGCGATGGCCGACGCCGGGCTCCTCTTCCGACCGCTGGCGCGCGTACACCCACGCTTCGCGACGCCGCACGTCGCGATCGTCGCTTACTCGGCGGTCGCGGTCGTTGGGGTCTGGTCGCGCAGCTTCGAGCAGCTCGCTGAAGCGTTCGTGTTAGGCGTCTGGCCGTTCCTGGCGCTCGCCGTTGCGGGCGTGATCATACTGCGCCGCCGGCATCCGGAGCTCGCGCGCCCCTACCGCACGCCATGGTACCCCGTGGTGCCGTTCATCTTCATCGGCGGTACGCTGTGGGTCGTCGGGAGCGCGCTCGTGGCGCGCCCGGTGACGACGCTCGGGGGGATCGTGCTCACGCTGATCGGGCTGCCCGTGTACGCGTTATGGCGGCGTATGGCGAGACGATAGTCGGCGGGCGGCACAGCGTGTTCGGTCTCACGGCAGGTTCATCACGCGCATCAGTGACAGAACACCGGGATGTTTCGCGATGGCGCGGTACTTCGGACCGAACCTAACGAAGGTCAGTCTGGGGTCGCGGACGGCGTAGGCGCGTTCCAACTGCGCGACTGCGGCCTCGTGATCCCCGAGGTCGAGGAACACCAAGGCCTGGTCGAACGCGGGCACGTATTGGCCCTCGCGAGCGCGGACGCGGAGGCGCTCGCGCTCGATCTCGCCCAGTCGCCGCTGCGCGTCGCGGTATCCCGACTGACCTCGGGCGGCGGCGACGACCTGGGCCTTTTCGGTATCTCCCGCGATCTCGAATCCCACGCCCAGTTCATGGAGGGCGGCGTCGTAGCGGCTGCGCCGCGCGAGCGCAGCGGCCAGCTCCTCGCGCGCACGCCAATACGACGGGTCCAGCCGCAATGCCCGGCCCAGCTCTACGATCGCGTCGTCGTCCCTGCGTGCGAGCGTCAGCGTGTAGCCGATCGCCCAGTAGTAGTGACGGTAGAGTTGGTCCAGCTCGTGGGCGCGGCGAATCTCCGTCAGCGCCTCCGGCACCATGCCTAACGTTCGAAGATGGAGCGCGTACCAGTTCCGGATAGACCCGTCGTCGGGATCGAGCGCGATCGCTCTCCGAAACTCTTCCTCCCCGTCCACCCACCGGTAATGGTAGAACGAGAGCGTCGCCCCGAGCATGGCATGGCCAAACGCAGATGCGGAGTCGAGCGCCACCGCTTTCTTCGCCGCGGTCTCGGCAGTGGCGAGCGCCTCGTCTGCCGGCATCCGGCCGTACCAGGCGAATCCCTGGTACGTGTTGGCCAATACGGCGTACGCGTCGGCGTACAACGGATCGAGCTCGAGCGCCTCCCTGACCAGTCCTTGCGCCCGGGCGAACGCCTCAGTGGTCCGCTTCGCGAGGTAGTACTCCGCCTTCACCAGCAGGAGATAGGCATCAGGGTTCGACGTAGACGAACGTGCGACGCTTCCGGGTGGCCGGCTTGGAGGCGAACTGCCATTGGACGCCGTGGAGTGAGAACGCCGTTCCCTTGGCCTGTGGGTTCGCATCTCGAAGACGAGCCGGGCCGTCTCCGCGGACGGTTCGGCGCCGTAATCCGCGACGAGCCGCTCGCGTAGCCCGGAGTACGCCTCGAGCGCGCCCGCGCGATCGCCGGCGGCCGCGAGCAGCTGAATCAACAGCCGGTGGTTCGATTCGTCGTTAGGCGATAGGGACACCGCCCGTCGCGCCCACGCCACCGCCGAGTCCAGCCGACCGAAGCCCGCGTCGCGTTGGGCCAGGGTACTTGCGGCCCGTGTGGCCTGCTGGCGGCGACAAACGCGCTCGGCATCCAGCCATCGCTCGAGCTCCGGTGCAGCGCCCGCCACGAACACACCCTCGAGCAGGTCGCCGCGAAAGAGCGTGAGCGCCTGCTCCGGAGCCTCGTCGGCGATCGTCTCGTCGAACGCAACGGCGTCACACCAGACGTGCTCTCCGGCGACACCGATCTCCTCCTCGCCACGATGGCTGAACACGCCGCCGCCCAGCTCATGGCGTAGCCAGCTCAATGCCTGACGCAGGGAAGCGCGTGCCGCCCGTTGGTCTGCCTCGGGCCAAAACAGTCCGACGATCGTGTCGCGTCGCCGGAAACGGTCACGACCCGCCAACGCAAGGTAGGACAGGAGCGCCAGGCGCTTCGACTGCGCGATCGGCGCTCGCAGCTCGCGACCGTCGGGGGAGCGCACGTCCAACGGCCCGAGGACCAGGAGACGCACACGGCCAGTCAGATGCTCGGTCACACGCGCCTCCGTTCCAGGTTGCGCATAGATCACGGCGAGGTGACATGAGCCGAGCAGCGTCGCTACCACCTACTCTACGCCGGCGGCATCGCCCGGGCTAGAGACATGAACCCTCCGCTACTGGCGGAAGGGAGGCCTTCGCACGCGAAGGCTTCAGCGCTCTTCACCGCAGGAGCTACCTACAGGAGGCTCTCGATGCAGCGCCCAATCCCTCGCCTTTTCGCCATGACCTTCGCTTTGGTGGCGTGCTCGGACCGACCCACCGCCACCGGCCCAATTCCCACCTCGCCCACCGCGAGCGCCGTCAAGTTCTGGGACGACAACGCCGCCGTGTACTGGAATGGTGTCGCCAACAGCCTCGCCGTGAAGTACGCCAAGAATCCGTTCGAGACGATCCACAATTTCGGGATCGTGAGCGTTGCTGGATACAACGCTGCCGTTGCCGCCGAGAAGGCGGCGACTGGCGCAGTACACCCGTCGGCGCATGCCGCAATCAGTGCTGCATCAACAGTTGCGCTGACGTACCTGTTTCCGGGTGAGGCGGCTGCGCTGGAAACACGCTTGGATGAGTACCTCGCTGCCGATGGTTGGCCGGGTAACCGCAACACCGATGTCGCGTCAGGCGAAGCCATTGGACGTGACATTGCCGCACAAGTCGTGACGCGGGCCCAGGGGGACAGGTTCTTCGCGCCGTGGACCGGTACGGTGCCGACCGGCCCGGGCATCTGGTTCAGCGCGACTCCCCCGGTCGGGCCGATGTGGGGCCAGATGAAGCCCTACTTTCTGCTCTCGGGCGACCAGTTCCGACCCCCGCCACCACCCGCGTTCGGGTCGCCGGAGTTCCTGGCGGCGCTCGCCGAGGTTCGGCAGATTGCCGACACGCGGACTGCGGAACAGGAGCGCATCGCGAAGTTCTGGGCCGCCAACGGGCCGGGATTCTACAATGTGCAGGCATCGACGCTGGCCGTTCAGTATCACCGGACCGAGCGCGAGAGTGCCCATCTGCTGGCGCTCATGAACATGACGGCGTTCGACTGCATCATCGTTTCGCACGACGCGAAGTTTTACTACTGGCTGCTGCGGCCCGTGATGGCCGATCCGCTCATCAAGCTCGCGATCCCGATGCCGAACTTCCCCTCGTACACGTCAAACCACGCGGTGATCTCGGCAGGCATGATGAAAATCCTAGGCACGAGCTTCCCGGCCGAGCGCGAGCGGCTTGACTCGCTGGCCGAGGAAGCCGCGATCTCGCGCGTTTACGCAGGCATCCACTATCGCTTCGACTCCGAGGTGGGGCTGGCGCTTGGACGCACCGTAGCTGGATGGGCGCTCGCGCACGACGTCAATGGCCACGAGCCATTCGTATTGAAGTGATGCAACGGCGCAATGCCAGCAGCACTGGCGCCTAACGATTCGATCTATCGCGACCAGACGGTAGGTCAGGATGGTCAGGCGCCAGTGCGGTTCGAGTCACGTCTGGACCGATCGAGGCAAGGGCCGCGACGAGGCGGTAGGCGACGCCGCTGTTATAAGGCACCCCGAGCCCAGGCCGTCATGGCTCATCCATCATCATGCCGCCAGTGGTCGGCGCGAGTCGCCGTCGCGGTGGTAGCACTCGTCGTGGCAACGGACTGTGCAGGGAGAAATGCTGGCGGTGCTGCTCCGCCTGACGACGGCGCGTATCTCGTGTTCCGAAACGATACAGAGGATGAGGTGCGCGTTTTCGTCTACGCGGGGGACAGGCGGTGGCTCGTTGGACACGTCCAGGCATTCCGGCAGGCGCGATTTCACGTGCCAACAGACCTCGCGACGAAATCGGGTCAGGCCGTGGCGGTGGCGGCGGTCCCGATCGGCGGACGCGGTCCAAACGGGGACGCCACCTCAGGCTCTGTCGTAGTGTCGGATTCAGAAGTCGCGGATGGCATTACCCGTTTCGATTGGACGCTGTCGGGACACACTCTGTCTGCAGCCCCCAAGGTACGTCCGCGGCGTTAACACGTCGCGAGGCCCGTTAGGTGGCCAGGCCGAACACGTCGCGCAGCGCCGCCCTCGCCGCGTAGAAGCCGCACATCCCATGCACGCCACCTCCCGGCGGCGTCGCTGCCGAGCAGAGATAGAGTCCGCGCACTGGCGTCGTATGTGGGCGCCAGCGCGCCACCGGGCGCAGGAACAGCTGTCGCAGGGTATCCGCGCCATCGCCAATGTCGCCTCCGACTTTGGTTGGGGTTTCTCGCTTCCAGCGCCCCCGGACCCATCACGTGCCGCGCCAGCACCAGATCGCGAAACCCTGGCGCGAAGGGCTCGATCTGCGCACT
>DATCGG010000492.1:0-6181 GCA_036509075.1 Gemmatimonadaceae bacterium | reverse complement strand
CTCCACTACGACCTCGGACGCGGCCTGCGCTCGTTCACCGGGCGCAGCGAGAAACGCCTCAAGGAGATGGTTGCACTGGCGACGCGCCGTATCGGCGACCTCTCGACGGTGAAGAACGATCCGGCGATTGTCATCGGGCTGCTGGACCTGCTGGTTCGCGAAAACGTCATGGCGGCGCCGGAGAAGCGCCTCAAGATCGCGATCCTCATCAACCAGGCTTCGTTCCTCTTTCCCGCGGGCGAGCCCGGTCGAACCAACTTCGCCGCGGCCGGCATGCTCGTGACGCTGCTCAACTGGGCGACGAGCACACACGTGAAGCACCTCGAGATGGCATGCGTGCTGATCGACGAGCGAAGGAGCGACGTGAGCGATCGTGTCACGGGCAACCCGCATGTCGCGACGGTGGAGGTGCCCTTGCCGTCAGAAGCCGAACGCCTCGCGTTTCTTCGCGACGTCGCCTCACGCGGCGCGAACGGATCCGGCAGCGGCGACTGGTCACGCGTATCGGATTACACGGTGGAGCAGCTCGCGACGCTCAGCGCCGGGATGTCACTCAACGATCTCGGAACCGTTGTGCGCGCGGCGACGCGCGGAGGTCCACGGCTCGATTCCCGGGTGTTCCGTGACCTCAAGAAGCGCCTCCTGGAACGTCAGGGGCAAGGGCTGCTGGAGTTCATCGAGCCAAAGTGGAAGCTCGACACCGTGATCGGCCACGAAGCGGCGAAGCAACGGCTGCGCGATGATGCGGCGTTGCTCGCGCGCGGCGCGCTGGATTGCGTTCCGATGGGCTATCTGCTCTGCGGCCCGGTTGGAACGGGCAAGTCGTTCCTTGCCATGTGCGCCGCCGGCGAGATCGGCATCCCGTGCGTGATGCTCAAGAACTTCCGCTCGAAATACGTCGGCGAGACGGAGGGTAATCTGGAGCGCGTGCTCTCGGTGCTCCGGGCGATGGGGCCGGTGATGGTGGTCATCGACGAAGCCGATGCGGCGTTAGGCGATCGGGATACGGAGGGCGATTCCGGGACATCGAGCCGCGTCTTCGGGATGATCGCCACGCAAATGGGCGACACGCGGTATCGCGGAAAGATCCTGTGGATGCTTCTCACCGCGCGGCCGGATCTCCTGCCGATCGACATCAAGCGCCAGGGTCGGGCCGAGGTGCACATTCCGCTGTTCTATCCGTTCGAGGACGACGAGCTGCGAAAGATGTTCGTCATGCTGGCGAAGAAGCTGGGAACGACGCTGCGTGAGGAGGATGTGCCGCCGGTCCCCACGGAGCACAAAGGCCTGCTGTCAGGCGCTGACATCGAAGGGATCGTGGCGCGTGCGTGGCGGCGATCGCTCCTGTCGGGGGCGAAGGTCGTGACGCCGGAATCGCTGGCCGACGTCATGGCGCAGTTCCTTCCATCCACGCAGGGGATGGAGAAGGAGCTGCAGGAGGTCGCGGCGATCATCGAGTGCACCGATCGCGAGTTCCTGCCGAAACCGATCGCCGACGAAGTCGGGCGCGCCGGCGGGCGCGGACCACTGCAACAACGCCTAACGTCGCTCAAAGAGATGGTCGCGCAGCTCTAGCCGCTCGTGCTCGTATCGATGCTTCGCCGATTCGATATCGCGGAACGAGGCTCGACGCCGGCGGCCGAGGTTCGCGGCGCGGTCGCCACGTTTCTGACGATGTCGTACATCCTGTTCGCGAACCCGTCCATCCTTGCGATGGCGGGCGTTCCGTTCGCGCCCGCCGTGGCGGCGACGGCAGCGGCAGCCGCGATCTGTTCCATCCTGATGGGAGTGGTCGCGAACTTTCCGATCGCACTCGCCTCGGGCATGGGGCTCAACGCGGTCATCGCCTATCAGGTGGCGCCGGCGGCCGGCAGTTGGCAGGTCGCGATGGGCATCGTCGTGCTCGATGGCATCGTGGCGTTCGCCCTCGTGGTGTTGGGGCTGCGCGAGGCAGTCATGACCGCGATTCCACGCGATCTTCGGCGCGCGATCAGCGTCGGGATCGGGCTCTTCATCGCGTTCATCGGACTAGTGAACGCGAAGCTCGTCATCGTTCCGGCGGGGACGCTGGCGGCGCTCGCGAAAAATCCACTCGTGGTGATGCCGCCGGTCGTGCACGGGTCCCTTCGAACGCCGGAAGCGCTGGTTGCTCTCATCGGTCTGCTCATCACGTCCGTGCTGATCGCGCGCAGGGTTTCGGGCGCGATCGTCATCGGGATCGTGGCAAGCACGGCGCTCGCGCTGGTAATCGGAGTGGCCGCGCTTCCCACAACGTCATGGGTATCGTTGCCGAGCTTTGCAACGGTAGGGCAGGCAGATGTGATGGGGGCGATCAGATCGAGCGCGCTTCCCATGCTACTTCCGGTGCTGCTCGTTGACTTCTTCGATACCATCGGCACGGCGACGGCCGTCGCCGATGCGGCAGGGCTTGCCGAGCGACGAGGTGGAATTCCTGGTATTCGAAACGTGCTTGCGGTCGACTCGTTGAGCGCGGCGGTTGGCGGCTTTTTCGGTGCGAGCTCGGTGACGAGCTATATCGAATCCGCCGCCGGCGTCGCGGAGGGAGCCCGGACAGGGCTGCATTCCGTCGTGGTGGGATTGCTCTTCGGAACCGCGCTCTTCCTGACACCGGTGTTCTCGATCGTTCCGGCAGCGGCGACGGCGCCGGCGCTCATCGCGGTCGGGTTTCTCATGTGCGAGCAGATCACGCGGATCGACTTCCAGGATCTGGAGATTGCGCTGCCGGCCTTCGTGCTGATGGTCACGGTCCCGTTCACGTACTCCATCTCCCACGGTATAGGCTACGGGTTCATCACCTTCGTGGTCATCAAGGTGTTCTCGGCCAAGTGGCAGAGCGTGCATCCGCTGATGTACGCCACGGCGACAGGATTCGCGGCGTACTTCATTTTCGGATGACAGCGTTGCATCGCCCTCCCGGTCCAGAGTTGAAAGTGACCGTTCAATCGGCGCGGAGCGCGACGATGGGATCCACGCGCGTCGCGCGGCGCATGGGCACGATTGCCGCCAATAGCGACACTGTGAAGAGCACTGTCGCCGAGACCAGAAACGCCGAAGGGTCGCGCGACGACGTTTGAAACAAAAGCGACGCGACCGTTGGCCCGGCGGCGATCACGATCGCGAAGCCAACGAGCGCTCCAACGACAGCCACCTGGATGGCGCGGCCAACCACCATCCGCCGCAGGTCGCTGCTTCCCGCCCCCAGCGCGACACGAATGCCGAGTTCGCGGAGGCGGCGAGACACGTCGTAGGCGAGGACACTGTAGAGGCCTAACGCCGCGACGACGACGGCCAGCAGCCCGAACACGCCGAAGGCGGTCGCACCGAGCCGCCACGCGCGCATCTGCGGGTTCACGAGATCGTCGAGTCGACTCACATCGATGAACGGCGCGTCGGGCACTCGCGTTTGCAGCTCGCGCCGTAGCGACTCGATGGACTGGGCGGCGTCGCCCCGCGGCCTGGCCACCAGCACACCGGTGTGCGACCACCGCGGCGCCTGCTCACGCGGCACATAGAAATGCACGGCGGGATCCTCGATCAGCCGGAACCGTCGAGTATTCTCCACCACGCCGACCACCTGTGCACAGGGCATCGTGTCACCGCCTACCTTCATGCAATGGCCGACGGCATCCTCGTTAGGCCACCAGAGGTCTGCAAGCGTCTTGTTCACGATGACCGTGCGCGACGATGTGCCGCGATCGGCTTCCGTGAAGCCGCGCCCGCGCAGGACGCGGATTCCCATTGTGCGGAAGAAGTCGCTCGATACGGCGTTGAAGTATGGCCCACCCGCTTGCGTCAGGGGCACCGAGTCACGACCGGGTACTTTCACTTCTTCGGCCCACAATGTCGAGAACGGGAGCCCGCCGGCGACAGCCGCGCTCTCGATGCCCGGTGCGGCGCGCGCCACGTCGAGCAACCGGGCGTACAGTGCATCGACATCACCTTCGGCCATTCGCATCCCGGACGTCCGTGCTTTGACGACCAGAACCCGGTCGGGCTCGAGGCCTAACGGCAAGGACTGGATGCGTCGAAGGCTTCGCACGAAGAGCACCGCACCCACCAGGAATACGACGGTCAGTGCCGTCTGCGTCACGAGGAGCGCAGTGCGCGTGCGCGAACGCACGGGACCGCCGGCCCTCGGCCCAGCGCGCAATGCGTCCGAAACCGCGGGGCGACTCGATTGCAGCGCTGGAAGGAGACCACTCACGACTCCAGCGAGGACGGCGGCGAGGGCCGTGTAACCGACGAGGCGCAGATCGACCGTTGCTACGCCAGCAAGGTCGGACGTGAACAGAACCCGCCGGACGAGGCCGCCCCCCCAGATCGTGACGAGAATCGCGGCGACACCGGCCGCCAGCGCGAGCAGCACCGTCTCGCAAACGAGCTGTCTGACGAGCCTCGCGCGGTCGATCCCGAGCGCGATTCTCACGGCGACCTCGCGCTGCCGAGCGACGCCGCGCGCCAGCTGGAGATTCGCGACGTTCGCGCACGTGATGAGCAGCACGAGGAGCGAGACCGCGCCAAGCAGGACGGCGACTTTCGCCTCGGTGCTGTCGGCGCGAGCCTCGCGCGGCAGGACAGACGCGAGGTGCACGCTCGGACTCGACGACTCGACCTCCTTCGGCGACTCGCCATCGCGAATTGAGCCAGAGCGGAGCGCGGCGGTCGCGATCGCCGATGCCCGGTCTGGCGTCAGGCCACCACGGACACGCGCCACGAGGTGAAGCCAGTATGCCTGACGACTGCGGAGCCATCCGGCATACTCCTGTGTCGTGACACCGGCGGTCAGCGGCGCCCAGGCGTCGACGACATCGTCCGTGACGCCGGTAAATCCCTGAGGCGCCACGCCGACGATGGTGTACCCGTCGTCGCCGATCGTGATCGTGCGTCCGATCGCCGACGGGTTACCTTCGAACTGGCGCTGCCAGAAGCCGTAGCCAAGGACGAGGACGCGCGGCGCCGTCGGGTTGCCATCCTCTTCGGGGAGGAAGAATCGGCCGACTGCGGGGCGAACTCCGAGCGCCGCGAAATAATTCGCGGACACTCGCATGCCGCGCAGCGCGTGGGCCTCGCGGCCTCGGCCGAACGCCATGTCGTCAGAGGAATACGCCGCCACCTGCTCGAAGGCCTGGGTGGCGGATCGCATGTCGCGGTAGATCGGATACGACAGGATTCGCTGCAGACGATCGCCGCCGTCGACTTTCTGTCCCGTCGCGATGGTCACGACGCGCTGCGGATCCGTGACGTGTGACGGGGCACGGAGCAGCAGCCGGTCAACGATGCCGAACATCGTGACGTTGGCGCCAATGCCTAACGCCAGAACGAGGACGACGACCGCGGCGAAGGCGGGCTGCGATCGGAGCGACCGCGCAGAGTATGTGACATCCTGACCGAAGGTCTCCCACCACGACTGGCGGCGCTCGCGCGTCAGACGGCGACGGTCCACGCGCGCGATCTCCGACCGTGCCTCGGCGACGTCGCCGAACTCGCGCGCCGCGATGTCGCGGGCGACGTTGGCCGCGGTGCCTTGCGCGATGAGCTCCGCGATCCGGCTTTCGAGATGGAAACGGATCTCGTCGTCGACGTCGTGCTGCACGCGGCGGCCGGACTCCGGGAGGCTGAACAGACGGCGAATGCCGGTCACCCGTTTCTCGCGGCTCATGCTGGTGCCCTTCCTTCGGCCGACTCGAGGATACGAAACACCGCCTCGACGTAGCGCGTCCAGCTCGCGGCCTTGTTCTGGAGTTGACGCTTGCCCGAGGTCGTCAGCTGATAGTAGCGCGCGCGCCGGTTGTTCTCCGAGAGGCCCCACTCGCTCTCGATGAGGCCATTCTCCTCGAGGCGATGGAGGGCGAGGTAGAGCGCGCGATCTTCGACGAGGATGACATCATCGCTCGTCTCGCGGATCCAGCGGGCCACGGCGTAGCCGTGACGCGGACCCCAAGCGAGGGTGCGCAGGACAAGCAGGTCCAGCGTCCCCTGCAGGAGCATCGGTTCGGTAGGGCCAGTCGTTCCCATAAGCTTCCCCGGAGTAGCTCCGGGGAAGCTCACATCGGGAACTCGGATAGGCAAGGCCCTCGTTGGCGACTGGCGACGGGCGGCTGGCGACGGGCGAAAAAAGCGGGGTCGGATTCGTATCCGACCCCGTCTCCCGCAGCTAGCA
>DATCGG010000491.1:0-6442 GCA_036509075.1 Gemmatimonadaceae bacterium | reverse complement strand
CGCGACTTCGCACCGAGCAACCGCGGATCGAGGCCCTCCCAGAGTCGGTCTCGCATCGCGCGCGTCTCGTACAGCGCGCGTGTGCCAGCAGCGGTCACGGAGAACACGCGCCGCGAGCCACCGTCGCCAGCCACACGCGTGGATGCGATGAGACCCTTCTGCTCCAGGCGATCGAGCGTCGCGTAGACCGCACCGATCGCGACGTCGCGATCGGTGCGGGTCTCGATCTCGCGACGCACGTTCATCCCATACGCGTCCTCGCGCGCGTGGAGCACCGCGAGCATCACCTGCTCTTCGAAGACGCCGAGGGAATTGTCGGAGCTCATTGTTCGCGAAGCACGATGGCGGGGTCCGTGCGACTCGCGCGCATGCCGGGGATGACTGCCGCGAGGACGCCGACGACGAGCAGCACCGCGGTGGCCGAGGCCATCGCGAACGGGTCGCTGGCACCCACACCGTAGAGCAGCGACCCCAGGAGCCGCGCGAGCGCGAAGAACGCTGCGATACCCAGGACGATGCCCAGCCCGACCAGGGCCGTCCCGCGCATGACGATCATGCGTACGACTTTCGATGGCATCATCCCCAGCGCCAAGCGGACGCCCCAATCGCGGCTTCGGCGGTTCACGAAGTGCGAGATCACGCCGTACACGCCGACCGCACCCAACGCCAGCGCGAGGGCCGCGAGAATGGCGAGCAGCATCATCACCTGCCGGGCTGGGCCAACGGCAGTGGCGAACTCCTGCTCCATCGTTGAGACATGTTCGACCCCCACACCGGGAATGGTCCGGCGCACCAGCTGGCGTGCTTCCTCGAGGATTGCGGCGGGATTGCGGCCGCTCGTGCGGAACACGACCCCTTGCCCGGCTGCCATGAACGGCAGCGTCTCGGGGAGCATGTATCGCGCCGGGGCCGCCGCATCCGTCAGATGCCCCTCGGCCACATCGTCGACGACGCCGACCACTACACCTAACGAGTCGCCGAATCCGGTCGAGATGCGGCGTCCGATGGGGTTCACGCCGGGAAAGTACTTCTTCACGAGCGATTCGTTCACGATCACCGCCGTCGAGACACCGACCGACGCCCGGTCCGCGTCCGTGAACATCCGCCCGTCCCGCAGCTCGACCCCCAACGTCTGCAGGTACGTTGGCGTCACGAACCGCACGAACGTCGTCGTGACCTCCGGGTTCGCGTCGCCCTGCACCCGAATGTCGGAGCTCCACCCTCCATTGCGAATCGGAAGGACCTGCGCAACTCCGGCCGTCGTGACCCCGGGCAGTGTGGTCAAGGCGGCAGTGACCTCGCGCAACGCCTGGAAGCGACGCGGCAGCTGCATTTCGTTAGGCAGCACGATGTCCAGCACCCCGACGTTCCGCGTGTCGATTCCCGGGTCGATGGCATACAGCTTCGCCACGCTGCGGACGAGCAGCCCCGCGCCGGCAGCCATCACGACTGCGAGCGCGACCTCGGCCACCACGAGCGATCCCTCGAGGCGCCCTCCGCGGCCGGCAATTCCACCTGTGCGCGAGCTGCCAATGACCGCGCGCAGGTTCCCGCGCCACATGGCGACGCCCGGCGCGATGGCGACCATGGCCGCGGCGAGGACCGCGGCGATCATCGCCGCCACGAAGAGGCTCCAGCTCAGCGTGGCCGCCTCGCCCCACGCGCCGAGTGGAAGGGCGGCGACGAGGCCGCGGAAGGCCAGCGCCGCGAGCAGCGCGCCGACGATCCCGGCGCCCACGCCAAGCAAGGCGGCCTCGGCAACGAGCTGCTGCGTCAACCGCACACGATTCGCACCTAACGCGGACCGCACGGCCAACTCGGTCGTCCGGCCTTCTACCTGGCCGAGCATGAGGGCGGCGACGTTCGCGCAGGCGATGAGGAGGATGAGCCCCATGGCGACGAACGTGGCCACGAGCGCCGGCGTGAGTGAGCCGACGAGGTATTTGCGGAGGGGCGTGAGCACCGGAGACTTCGTCTTGTCCCATTGCGCCGGATACTGGAAGCGCTCACCGAGGATGCGGACGAACTCGGCGATCGGTCCCGACATCCGGTCGAGGGTGAATTGCGGTGCGATCCGTCCGAGGAACGCATAGTTACCGGAGCGGTTCTCCGGCCTGAGTGGCTGCGGAATCCAGATGCGCGTTGTGGGATCCGGAAACCAGAAGCCGGGTGGCATGACGCCGACGACGGTTCGCGGCTGGCCGTCGATGCGGAGCCGCTGGCCGACGATGGAACGGTCGCCACCCAGCTCCTGCCAGAGGCCGTAGCTCAGCACCGCGACCGCCTCCGCGCCTCGTTCGTCCTCGCCTTTCTGGAACCACCGGCCTAACGCGGGCTTCGTTCCAAGCACGGAGAACAGCTCGACGGAGCTGAAGACGCTGGGCAAGAGGCGAACCTGTCCGTCGCCACGGTCGAGGAGGACGTTGTCCCTGCGATAGGCGGCGACCTCTGAGAACCCCGGTACGCGCCCGCGCAGGTAAAGGAACTCCTGCTCCGACCAGTCGAACGGCATCCAGAAGGCGGCGAGCCCTTGTTCCGCCTTGTAGGGCAGCGGGTCCAGCAGGATGGGCCGCGCAATCGCGTAAACGGCCGCAGTTCCACCAATGCCCAGCGCCAGCGTGAGCACCGAGAGCAGCGTGTACAGCGGGCGGCGGACGAGCCGGCGCGCCGCGTACCGCGCATCCATGATCCAGCTTTCCATTGAGGGGCCTCCGGGTCGCATGCGGTTGGCGTTCGGCTCGAAGCCGCTCCACCCGCGCCACCAGATGCGGCGGGTAAGCGACGGAGCCGACGACGCGAGTTGACGCCAGTACCAGCGGGTCGCTGCCGGCTTTCCGAACGTCGCGGCGCGGTAGGCGAACTCCGCTGCCAGGTCAGCGAGCACCTCGGAGCGCTCCGCAAACGGGAGGAGCGCGCCAAGGATCGCGACGGGGACGCGCGGTGGTGTTGGTGGCTGCGCGGGTGAGTGGCTGACCATTCCGGTACAACGGAAGTCGAATGTCTTTTGTTTCTACAATGTAGAAACGTCGGGCGCAAGACTGGGAACCGAGGTTTGCCTGGCCCGTTCAATTGGACGGGCGGATCGCCCTGAAGGTTCGTATCGTCCCCGGACTCGGCACTTTCATCAAGTGGATCTGGCGGCCGGCGGACCGTGGCGAGAAAGATTCGGTCATGACTCGATCTCTCACGCTTCTCGTCGCAGGCGCGGCGCTCGCGGGGCCGTTCACATCAGCGCACCCCCAGGGGCAGAAGTTCGCGCTTCAGCCGGCCTCGCCGAACGTCACGATCACGAAGGATGTGGAGTACGGCCGGTCAGATACGGTCGCGCTTCGGATGGACGTCTACCGGTCCGCTGGATCCTCCGGGACCGGCCCGACGCTCATCTTCTTCAATCACGCGACCGGGGCGGACCGGCGCTGGTTCTTCTACGACGCGTGGGCGCGAGCTGCGGCGTCCCGCGGCCTGGTGGCGGTCGTGTTCGACCTCCGATTCGGGAGCGAGGCGTCGGACTTTCAGGCGCTCATGGCGTATCTCACGTCGCGCGGCGCGACGGTCGGCGTGAACAAGGACGCCATTGCCGTCTACGCGGGCTCCGGCAACGTGTTCACGGCGTTGCCGTTGGTGGAGGACCCGAAGCTCACTATGGTCAAGGCGGCCGTGATGTACTACGGCGAGGCGCCGATCACGGAGTTTCGGCGCGATCTTCCCGTGCTCTACGTGCGGGCCGGCCTGGACCGGCCGAGCGTGAACGAGGAGATCGCGAAGCTCGCGACGCTGGCGGTCGCGCAGAACGCGCCGGTCACGCTCGTGAATCACGCGTCGGGCTACCACGGGTTCGAGATGTTCAACGATGACGACGCCACGCGCGAGGTGATGGAGCAGACGATCGCGTTCGTTAGGCGCGCGACCTCGCCGGAGTTTCAGGCCGCGATCCGTCGAGGGGTCCCGGAGGCGACGGCGGCGGGCCATGTGCAGGTGCGCGACTTCGCCAAGGCGGTGCCGATCTATGCCGACCTC
Organism: Gemmatimonadaceae bacterium; assembly: GCA_036509075.1. GTDB lineage: Bacteria > Gemmatimonadota > Gemmatimonadetes > Gemmatimonadales > Gemmatimonadaceae > JAJKIV01. The sequence goes on along the minus strand of DATCGG010000491.1, from coordinate 2,425 downwards.
GTTGCCGCGCGACCGGATGACGCGCGGCTTCGCCTCTCGTACGGTGAGGCGCTCCTCGGCAACACCCAGTACGCCGAGGCGTGCGGGGAGCTCGAGAAGTTGAAGGGCAAGGGCCTCGGCCCGCGCGATCTGGGGCTTCCCGCCGCGCGCGCGTGCATGCTGAAGGGAGACGCCGACGCCGCGATCGGCTGGCTCAAGACGATTCCGACCCGGTTCCTGCCGCCCGATGTGCAGAACGAGGCCGTGTTCGCGCCGCTCAAATCAAGAGAAGATTTCCGGGCGTTGTTCCCGGCTCGATAACCGGCGCGAAAAAGGCGCAAACTAAACAGGTAATTGGTTACTGGGACTGGTTATCAGTGATTTGAACCCTCGGCTGCGCATTTCGCTGCGAGAGACATCCCGAGGGTTCAAATAGCGAATTACCAATTCCAGTAACCTGTAACCTGTTCTGTTACGCCGTTCAATTCCCCGGTGAATACTGTCGTTCGATGTGGCCTTTGAGCTGGCTCGGATAGAAGTACACGTCGCGGAGGTTGCCGGTCGCGTAGCGCTCCGCCTGATCGTTGAAGTGTTTCGACTTCGGATCACCGCTCTCACCGCCGGCTGTCACGGCCCGCGCGCGGACGCTATCGCCAAACTCGACGACGGCGACGAAGCTGTTGCCGCTCGTACCGTACCACTTCTTGGTGTTGGGATACGGGCGCGCGCCAAATGACGCCAGCGAGCCCCATCGCGATGACGTAAACGCGACCGGGATGCTCGCCCCGGCGTCGTCGAACGTCGGCGCTATTTCGTCGTTCAGGCGCTGGAAGCGGTTGATGTTCCCCCAGGGCGTTTTCCACGAGCCGAAGTCCGCCGTGAGCGAGTCCGACGCCGCGGCGAGCGCGTCGAGCAGCTGCGCCGGCGTCGTCCGCTTGGCGATGTAGGTGTCGACGTTCACGTTCTCCTCACTGGCGTCCAGCCGCACACGCCGGGTGATCTCGTCGCCCCAGAACACCGCGATCGTCGTGGGCACTGAGGTCGCCGACCATCGCTTGTCCCACTTCCTGAGCGAATCGATCTGCTCCGCCACCTTTGCCTTCGTAGGATTCCCCACGGGCGTCCTGTCGTACGCCTGCAGCAACGGCGGGAGCAGCACGTCGAAAGCCGGGAGGTAGCTGTCGAATGCGGCGGAGAGGAGCCCGCCTAACGTGAAGTCCTTCCGGCCCTGGAGCACGCGGACGGCGTGAACGCCCCGCGCATTCTCGCCGCCCGGATCCACGTACAGCGGATAATCCTTCTCCTTCGGGCTATCGGGGCCGGCGGCGGAGTATGGCCAATTGTTCGTGTTGTACAGCCAGCCGCTCTTCGGGTTGTGCACGAACGGGCTTTCCTCGACTGTCAGGAGCGTGCCCCACTCGGTCGCCGGATTGCTGCCATCCACCGGCTTGGACCAGTCGAATTTCGGATCGCGCTTCGGGATGAAGTTCGCGTGGAAATACGCGATGTCCCCGTCCGCGCTCGCGAAGATCGTGTTGTTCGACGAGTTCGTGTGCAGGTCCATCACCTTGCGGAACTCGGCATAGCTCTTCGCCTTCGTGCGGCTGTAGGACTGCGTGAGCGCCTTCACCGGCTCCTCCATGAGCCTAACGCTGATCCATTTACCGTCGGCGCTCCGAACGATCGGGCCATGCTGCGTCCGGTACACCGTGAACTGCCTGGTCGCCGTCCCGCTCGCGGTCTTGTACGGCACCGTGATCTTTTGCGACACGAGCGGACGCAGATCCTTGCCGTATTGATAGAAGAGGCCGGCGCCCTTCTTCACGATCGACTCGGCGTACTCGTCGATGTTGTCGACGCTGCTCGAGGTGTGCATCCAGCCGACGCGATCGTTGAAGCCCTGGTAGACGAAGAACTGGCCCCACGTCACCGCCCCGTACGCGTTGAGCCCCTCGTCGCTCGAGACCTGAACCTCCGAGCGGAAGAAGAACGATGTGTGGGGGTTGATGAGCAGCAGTGCGTGCTTGTTCGTCGTGTTGGACGGCGCGATCGCAATCCCATTCGAGCCCGTGGGCTCCGGCGGAATGCTGCTTGCGACTTCCGAGATCGTCTTCGGCTCCTCGCGCTTGCCGCCGTAGAACGCCTGGAGCTCGCGCAGGTTCACGCGCTCGATGTCGCCGCCGATGCTACCCTCGCTGAACGTGATCGCCATCCACGGCTCGAAGCGCGTGATGACTTTTGGCTTCACGTTGGGGTGCTTCGCGAGGTAGAAGTTCAGTCCGTCGGCCCACGCGACCATGAGTGACTTGAGCCATGGCTCGCTCGCCTCGTACTTCGCCTTCATGCTGTCGGGATCGATGAACAACTTCATTCGGAGATCACGCCAGATCTCTTTCTCGCCCTCGGACTCGGCGAGCCGGCCCATAGAGTTGATGTAGTTCGTCTC
>DATCGG010000490.1:0-3542 GCA_036509075.1 Gemmatimonadaceae bacterium | reverse complement strand
GAGATGCGAGCATTGCTCCGGCGCTCTCCCCCGGGGAGCACGCTCTTTCCACTGGCCGCCGTCGGCGACACCGCCGAGGCAATGTCACGCCTTCGTGCGGCTCAACGGACGATTCCGCGCCCTCGGGGTCTGAATTTGTGGACCGCGTACGCCATGTTGGGAAAGGGAGATACCGCCGAGGCGCTGGCCGCGCTGGAACGCACGGTGGACGCGAAGGAAGAATGGGCGACCATCGAGTCGACCCTCGATCCGATCTTTGACAGCGTGCGCCAGAGTGCTCGATTCCGAGCGCTCATGCGACGCCTCGGGCTCGAGGCGGGCCCGGAGCCGACCGCCAGCGTCCCGCCACGACGTTAGGCAGCAGGAACACTGGCAATTGGCTAATAGAACTGGGTACCTGTTCCGTTCGCGTTAGGGCTTCTTCGACGCCCGATCGATCGGTGCCGGCCGTCCAACCCTCTTGACCGGCTGCTGCTCGAGCAGCTTCATCGCCTCCTGCACCGCACGGTCGAGCTGCGGGTCCCTGCCCTTCAGCACCTCATCGGCAGAGTACTCGACCTCGACGTCCGGCGTGATGCCCTCGTTCTCGACCGCCCACTTGCCGTTCGTGTCGTAGAACGCGAGCCCCGGCGCCGTGATGCCGCCGCCGTCGATCGTCGTCGGAACGCCGATCGTGCCGACGAGGCCACCCCACGTGCGCGTGCCGACCAGGGGCCCGAGCTTCCGCTGCTTGAACATGTACGGAAGCGCGTCACCACCGGAGCCCGCCGACTCGTTGACGATCATCACCTTCGGGCCGAAGATCCCCGCCATTGGCGACGTGACCGTCTTGCCGTCGCGCATCGCGAAGTAACCCATGAGCTTCCGATCGAGCTCGTTCACGATGTAGTCGGCCACCTGGCCGCCCTGGTTGTAGCGCTCGTCGATGATCGAGCCTTCCTTCTGCTGCTGTGCGTAGAAGTAGCGCGTGAAGTAGGTGTATCCGCCGCCGGCCGTGTTAGGCAGCCACACGTAGGCGAGTCGCCCGTTCGACAGCGAGTCGACGGTTCGACGATTGTGCTCGACCCACGCGCGACTGCGGAGCGCGTCCTCGCTCGGGACCGGCACCACCGTCACGAGTCGAGACCCGTCGGCGGACGGCGTCTTGCTCACGCGGATGATCGTCTGACGATCCGCCGTACCCTCGAACGCCTTGTAGATGTTCGTCGGCGCCGCGAGCGGCACGCCGTTCACCTCGAGTATGTAGTCGCCCTCGGCCACCTGGATGCCGGGTGCGCTGAGCGGGGCGCGCAGATCGGGATTCCAGTTCTCACCCGTCAGGACCTTCTTGATGCGATAGCGCCCGTTCTCGATCGAGTAGTCAGCGCCCAGCATGCCGACCGATACCGGCGTGTCTTCGGGCTGGTCGCCCGGACCCGTCAGGTACGAGTGCCCGACCACGAGCTCGCCCCCGATCGTCTCGACCAGGTAACCCAGGTCATCGCGATGCCCGATGTACGGGATGAGTGGGCTGTACTTCGCCCACACCGCGTTCCAGTCGGCCCCGTGCATCTTCGCGTCGTAGAAGAAGTCACGCTGGAAGCGCCACGTCTCCCGGGCGATCTGCGCCCACTCCGCGCGCGGGTCCACCCACGCCTCGAGCTGTGCGACGTTGATCGCGCCATCGCCCACCTTCGCGGGCTTATCGGTGCCGACGACGCCCCAGCGTCCGCCGTCCTCGCCGCCGCCCGCCTGGTACAGCAGCTTCTTGCGATCCGCCGAAAGCGAGTACGAGCGGACCCCCTCGATGAACGGAGTGCCCGCACGATCCTTGAGCACGTATCGGTTGACCCGGAGCGCTCCCGGACCCCCACCGGGCATCGGGTCCGCGTAGAAGATCGTGTCGGCCAGGCCTCCCGTTAGGTTCGAGAGCTCGGCCGCCGGTACGGGCAGCGAAAGCACACGCTGACTCAGCCCCGCGACGTCGATGCGCGTCGTGGAGTCGGGCTTGGGGCGCGCCGCACCGCCGGCTGCGGCAGCGGCGCCGGGCGCGGCGGCGGCGGGAGCGGGTGGCGGGCCGGGCTCGTCACCGGCCTCCGGTAGAAGCGGTGACGGTTCGGTCGCCGACAACACCGCGAGATAGATGGAACGCCGAATCGGCCGCTCCTCCGAGCTCATCTCGAGCCAGCCCACGTTAGGCCCGTAATTCGTGCTCGCGAGGAAGTAGAGGTACTTGCCGCTCGCGTCGAACGCGGGCGAGATCGCGTCCGACAAGCCGTCGGTGATCTGATGCGACTTTCTGTCGGCGATCGAGTACGCGAAGATCGCCCGCATGGCGTTGCTGAGATTCTTCGAGTACGCGATCCACCGCGAATCCGGCGACCACACCGGATCGATCGACCGGCTTGGGTCGCTGAATGTTTCAGAGTCGATCTTCGTCGCCTTGCCGCTCGCGACGTCGATCGTCCACAGGTTCAGATGGTTGTCCTGGAAGAGCAGCTGCTTGCAGTCGGGCGACCACGCGAGCTCGGAGTAGAATGCGGCCGACGGCAGCGAGATCGCGCGTGGCTTGGTGACACCCGTCTGCTCGGCGATCATGAGCTGATACTCGCCGCTCGCGTCCGAAACCCAGGCGAGCTGCGTCCCGTCCGGCGACCAGACCGGGCTGCGGTCGTTGACGGCGGTGCTGTGCGTCAGGTTCCGGTAGTCGCCCTTCTCCACCGGCACGGTGAAGATGTCGCCGCGGGCTTCGATCGCGACGCGCACGCCGGCCGGCGAGAGCGACGCGCTACGGATCATGCCGGCCACCTTCCTGTACCCCGCGCGCGCCCACGGCAAATCGCCCGTCGCGTCAATGTTCAGCTGGCGTGACTGGCCGGTCTTCGCATCGACCAGGTGGATGTAGCCGGCCTGCTCGTACACGACCGCATCAGGTCCGGCGCTCGCATTCGCGATGTCGAAGTCGTCGTGATGCGTGAGCTGCTTCAGCTCCTTCGTGTCGGCGTTATACGAGAACAGGTTCGTGGTGAAGGAGCGGTCGGACAGGAAGTACACGGTGTTCCCGATCCACCCGGGGTACGAGTCGTTGCTGTCGGTCCACGGCAGCTTCGTGACGGAGTGGTCGGCGAGGTTCATCACGCTGATGGGGTGCGTGCGGCCGCCCCGGTAGTGACGCCATCCGCTCGCCTCGATCCATCCCGGGAACATCACCGTGGAGACTTCCTCGTAGGCGACGCGCTTCCCGTCAGCCGAGAGCGTGCCGGTGTACGCACGCGGCATGGGGAGCAGTTCGGGGAGTCCGCCATCGAATCCGATGGTGAACAGCCGGAAGTACGAGTTGTGTGGTGGGCTTACTCGCGCGGAAGCGAACACCACCTTCTTTCCATCCGGCGTCCAGCCGCGCACGCGGTCCAACCCCGGATGATACGTCAGGCGTGTCGGGTCACCCCCCGCCGCTGGCATGACGTACGCATCGGTGTTGCCGCCCACGGTCGCGGTGAACGCGATCTTCGAGCCGTCTGGTGAGAAGTACGGTTCGGTCTCGACCGTGGGGGTAGCGGTGA
>DATCGG010000489.1:0-14782 GCA_036509075.1 Gemmatimonadaceae bacterium | reverse complement strand
ATCATCTCGTGGGCAGCGTTTCCTTTGCTGCAGTCATCCCCGAAGCCGATCGTCTGCTCGCCGCCCTGGCGGCCGATCGGCGATGAGCAGCCATCGCTCGTTATGAATTTCACGTAGTCGGCCTGGTTCGTTCGCGGGACGAACGTCACGCCACCCGTGGTCGACTCGATCATCGTGATACCGTCGGTGATCCGCGACTGGTCGATCACGGCATCGTCGATGACGTACGGCACGACACCGTCCGGCCAGCGGAAGGTGTCGCCATCGCGGATGACGGTCGCCTGTGCGTTTATCGGACCGCTGATGGGGGCGCCCATGCCGCCGGATCGAACGAACGGGCGCGCGGTCTCGGGCGTGGTGGCGATATCCCGTGCGCGCCCGAGCGCGATGTCGCCCTGCCAGATGGCGATGCCGTGATGGACCTCGTAACTCACCTTCATCGGCTTGCCCGCCCGATCGAGCACAAAGCCTTGCCGCAGCTCGCCGCGCGCCGCGTAGCCTTCCACCCGAATCCGCGCAACTGGCGAGACGGCGTTACCTCGAGGTGACGGCCTCAAATGCGTCGATGAGCACGCTTTGCCCGGCGCGGCGGGAACCCTACCGCGATGCAGCGCCGCGCGCGAACCGCGTGAGCACCTGACTCACACGCTCGTCGGTCGTACCGGAGACTTCGATCGCGTCAGGGATGAACCCCCAGGTGTCCTCGACCACGATCTCGCGAAGCGCATCGTCCGCTCGTCGTCGCAATCTCGGCCGCTCGAACACCGACGGGTCGATGCGCTCCGGGTGCTCGATCGGCACGAAGATCACGAGGTCGAGTGTTCGCATGGCCTCCGCCACCCGCTCGAACCAGCGATCGAGCACCTCCGACAGCGGCCCGGGGCTCGCGACGAGGTAGCCGAGGTAGTCGGCGGGGCAGCGGTCGAGGAGCAGGTTCGGCGAGTCGTTCGTGATCAGCGTGAGGCACGACCGCTCGAGCATCAGCTCGTAGTCATCGCGGGACGGCAGCGCCGCGAACACGTGGCCCTCTGCCATGAGGGCATGGTACGACTCTTCCGCGACGGCGTAGCCGGGCAGATTCCGGGCGAGGTCCGCGATCAGCGTGGACTTCCCGGTTCCGTGAGCTCCTGATACTGCAATCCGCACAGGCGTTAGGTGCCGCCGGCCAGTGTGTCGAATGCGAGCGGCACCCTCTCCCGACTACGGCAGCAGTTGCGCCGCGGGCTGGATCGCATCGACCTGCTGCATGAGGGACAGCATGTCCCAGTTGTTCCATCCCTCCACCAACTTCCCGTCGCGAAGGCGCGTCATCGACATACCAGTGACGGTTACACGCTTACCCGATGCTGGCATCCCAAGGTGATCGCCCATGTGCGTCATGGTCGCGACCCATCGTGCGGCAATCAGGTCGCCGTCATCGACCACCTGCTCGACCTTCACCTCGATGTCCGGAAACGCTCCGCGCAGACGCTCGACGAACGGCCTGAACGCGGCCGGCCCGCTCACTTCACCACCGGCCTCGCCGAGTCCGTGCACGATGCCATCCTCGGCCAACAACTCGTCGATCGCATCCAGCCGGCCCTTGTTCCAGATCTCGTCGAACCACGTGGTGACGAATGCAGCTCGCTCGGCAGCCATGAGACTACCTCCGGTCAAGGTGATTGCGGAGGGATGAATCTGGAGCGCGGTTGGCAATCCGCAACCGGAGCCTCGGCTAGTGTCCGTAGCTGATGGCGCGCGCGATCTGCCACCCCCGATCGGTCCGTCGCCAGACGTGGACGAAGCTGAACGTGCCACACTCCTCCTTCCCATTCTCGACGTGGCAGAACCGATGCCGACCGACTTGCATCGCGCCGTAGTTCTTGATCGGGAAGACCTCGAGACTGCCTGGCACGAGCTCTCGACGAATCCGTGCCGCCTGCCCGAACATCTCGCCAAAGTCCTTCTCGGTCTGCGCGTAGCTCGCGACGCCCTCGTTGTCCTGATAGAACTCCAGGTCGCGTGTGAAGAAGGACATGAGCTTCGTCAGGTCGCGCTGGTTGAACGCGCCGAAGAGGGCACTATCGGCGGCCGCGATGTCGGCCCGCAGACCTTGCGGCGCCTGTCCGTCGGCACGCGCTCCAACCGCGAGCATCGCCAGCACGAGCGCCCACCGCCTCGTATTCATCGCTGATTCCCCTGACGAGGTGAATACCGCACCAGCGTTAGGCGGCGGCCGCGAGCTCCTTGAGTGCGCGGACCAGCACGTCGAGCTCCTTCGGCGTGGTGAAGAGTTGTGGCGTGACCCGGACGCCGTGCACGTTTGCCGTGTCGATCGCCACCGTGAATACCTTGTAGCGCTCGAACAACGTCTTCGCCAGATCGGCCGGCGTCATCCCGCGGACCCCGACGTTCGCGATCGCGCACGACCGCTTGGGATCAGTGGGCGTATTGACCAGGATGTTCGGGACGTCGCGCACGCGGCTCGTCCAGTACCGCTGCACGTACCTGAGGCGCGCCTCCTTCCGCTCGGCTCCGATGCTCTCGTGGAAGTCGATGGCGTCGTCGATCCCGAGATCCGTGTGCACCGGGTGCGTCCCGGTGTGATTCAGCTTCCGGATGTCGGTGTCGGCCATGCTCTCGTCCGCGTAGATCGGCCAGAGCCCCGCGATCTTGTCCTGACGCACGTACAGGATGCCGGCGCCGAGCGGCGTGCCTAACCATTTGTGGAGCGACGCTCCGTAGTAGTCGCAGCCGAGGTCGGGGATGCGGAACGCGAGCTGGCCGAACGCGTGGGCGCCATCGCACATGACGTCGACGCCACGGGCATGTGCCATGTCGGCAATCTTGCGAACCGGCAGGATGTGGCCGGTGATGTTCACCATGTGGCCGACCATCAGGAGCCGCGTCTTCGGCGTGATGGCGCTCGCGTAGAGCTGCACGAGCTCGTCGTCCGACTGCGGGTCGAGCGGCAGTGACACGACGCGATTGACGATGCCGTGGCGACGCGCCTGGAGCTTGAACATGTCGAGCATGGCGCCGTAGTCCTGCGCGGCCATCACGGCTTCGTCGCCCGGTTTCCAGTCGTAGCCGCTGATCACGGTGTCGAGCGACTCGGTGGTGTTGCGGGTGATGATGAGCTCTTCGGGGCTGACGCCCGCCATCTTCGCGAGACGGGTGCGGACGCGCAGCTTGTCGTCGGGCTGGCGCGTGCGCATGTAGCGGGACGCTTGGACGTTGATACTTCGCACGTGGCCAATGAACGCCTCGAGCACGGGCTCGGCCTGCATGCTGTAGTAGCCGTTCTCGAGGTTGATGTACTCGGGCGTGAGCTTGTACTTCCCGCGGATCGTGGCCCAGAAGGCTTCGTCCTGGGCGAGCTCGGCGTGTGGCATGGCCATGTATCGCGACAGGACCGATGGGCTGAACATGAGCCCGAGCGATGCGCCGCCTAACGTCTTGACGAACTCTCGCTTATTCACAAGACATGCTCCCGTTGCACCAGGCAGGCATCCAAAATGAAGGGCCGCGGATCACACGGAAACAGCTGATCGAACGGATCGAACCGAGGCAATCGCGGTCATTTCTCACCCGAAGGCAATCAGTATCATCCGCTGTTTCCGTATGATCCGTTTCCCTGTTTTCTGGATGCAGACTCGAGAGACCGAATTTGCTTGCAGCTAAAGCTTGGGATGACGGGTGTGCCAGTCCGTCGCCAGCTGATACTTGTTCGCGACTGAGAGAATGAGATCGTCGTTATACAGGTTCCCCGCAAGCACCGCACAGATCGGCTGCGCGTTGTAGGCAACCGGCGACGCGGTGGTGTCGGGCCGACCGCCAGTGAACGGCCGCGTCGTCTGCGGTTCGAACTTGTACGGCACCACGGCACACGGGTGGCCCGTCTGCGCGTGAAGGCCAATGTCCCACTGACCCTGCCCGTTGCCTCCGCCCGGCACATACATGTCGAAGTCCTTGAGCAGCTCCGCCATCTGCGTGATGAGGATGTAGCGGCGCCGCTGCTGCTGCACGAACTCGAAGGCGCGGGGGAAGCGGCCGTTCGTCCAGCGCGTGACCGCTGCCATGCCTGTAGGGTTTCCGGGATTGGGCGGAGGGCCGCCGGGTGTGCCTCCGGCTGACGTTCCCGCACCACCCGCGCTCGCACCACCGCCGCCACCGGGGCCGCGGTTCGGCGGCGGCTCGGGGATCGTGGCCAGGTCGATCCCCAGCTCCTTGGCCTTCGCCTGCACGTACGAGTCGAACGCCGCCGCCGACTCGACGCCTAACGCGCCACCCTGCAACTGCGGTCGCGGGGCGATCGGCTTCGGGTCGGCGCCGAGCTCGCGCAGCTTGTCGACGAACTCCTTGGGCGCATTCGCGTCCACGCCGATGCGCAGCGCGGCCAACCTGATGTCGCGATCGAAATGGAACGGCGTCATCACGGTCGACGGATCGTTCGGGTCGACGCCATGGATGGCGTTGAAGACCATGGCGCAATCCTCGATCGTGCGGCAGATCGGCCCGACGCGATCCTGCGACCACGCCAGCACCATCCCGCCGTAGCGGCTCACGCGTCCGAACGTCGGTCGAAGCGCGCTGACGCCGCACTCGCGCGCGGGCGATACGATCGAGCCGGACGTCTCCGTGCCGATGCCGAACGCGACACAACCGGCCGCCGTCGCCGACGAGGGTCCCGCCGACGACCCGCTCGACCCGCGGCGCAGGTCCCACGGGTTGTTCGTGCGGCCGCGATACCACTGGTCGCCCTGGGCGAAGAGGCCGGTCGCGAGCTTCGCCATCAACACGGCACCCGCATCGCGCAGCCTAACGACCACCTCGGCGTCCTCGTCGATGGTCCGATTCTCGAAGTCCGCCGAGCCCCAGGTGGTGCGCACGCCTTTCGTGGAGAAGAGGTCCTTCACGCCGTACGGGATGCCGTGGAGTGGCCCACGATACTTCCCGGCCGTGATGTCCGCGTCGGCCTTCGCGGCTTCGCCCATCGCTTGCTCTTCCATGATCGTCACAGCGCAGAGCAGTTGCGGGTCGAGCCGCTTGATGCGGTCGAGGTAGATGCGCGTGAGCTGCGTGGACGTGAGCTTACGGTCTCTGATCAGGGCGGAGAGCCGGTGGGCGGGCAGGAACGCAATGGTCTCCGGGTCGTTAGGCACGGGACCGGTCCACTTCGGCACGGTGAACGTCGCGCGCTGGAACGCCGCCGCACCGTGCTCGCGCACGAGCTTCTCCATGAGCGCACCCGTTCCGCCAGGGTACGGCTGGAACGTCCACGACATCGCTTCGCCGTTGCCGAGTGGCGGGAGAGGTGGTGCCTGGGGCGCTTGCGCGGGTGTGCCCTGCGCGAGGGCACGAGCGCCAAACCCGAACGTGCTCGCCGCGGCGGTCATGAGGGACAGAAAGACGAACTCGCGTCGATCCATTCCCATGACCTCCTCGGCCTCCTCGGCCAGGAACTCGGCTTCGTCCTGAACGTTGTCGAGGAATTCGAGCTCGAGTCGGTTTTGCATCAGGTCTCCTATGGCAGGCATCTACGAATCCGAACACCCCTTCGTCTGAGTGGCCAGCCCGTGCGGCCGCCAACAATGTCCGACGTAAGTGAACCGTCCGCGAGAGGTCATACGACCTCACCAACTCCTCACGTCGGCAGTCGCGCGGACGGCATACGGGGCGCTATAGTCATCGGTAGCTCACTTCCAACAGAGGGGACACAACCATGCGTCGCACGTTCGTTCCGGCCGTTACCGCCGGTACCATCATGCTCGTTTCCGCGGCGACCACCGCCGTCGCACAGGATGCTGCTCGCGCCGTCTCTGGCGGCGGAATCTCGGTTCCGGGTTGGCAGGGGAAGATCGATCCGTCGGAAGCCGGTCGAGGCGGCAAGCTCGAGGACTCGAAGCTCGCCAAGGAAGGGAACAACCTCCACGTCACGACCGGTCCCGCCGTCGCGTATTGGAACCCCGCCAACAAGGCGTCGGGCAACTATACCGTGAAGGCGACGTTCACCGAAGCGAAGTACATGGGCCTCAACGATCACCCGCACCCCTACGGCATCGTCATCGGCCTCAACGACGCGGGCACCGACAACCAGACCTACCTGTATTGCACGGCGTACGGAAACGGCAAGTTCATCGTCCGCGGGTTCGGGCCGGCGCCGTTCCAGCTCAACGGGCGGGGCGAGGCGAACGACGCGGTGCACAAGGCGGCTGGCACGGGTCAGCCGGTCAGCCAGGAGATCGCCGTGTCGGTGAAGGGCGGCGACGTCACGTGCGCGATCAACGGCACGGTGGTGGGAACGTACAAGAAGGCCGACGTCGTCGGTGCAGGGAAGCTCAAGTCGACCGACGGCGTGTACGGCATTCGCTTCGGGCACAACACCGAGGCGACGGTGAGTGGCCTAACGATGACGAAGAACTAGTCGTGCGCAGTCGGGGCCGAGGCACCGACCAGAAAAAAGCAGGGTGATCGAGCATGAACGCTGTCGCGACCCCCGGGTGTCACGACAGCGTTTCTGTTTTCTGTGAGATATCAGCGGCGGCGTTACTGAACGACGATGGTGCCTCTCATCGCCGTGCCGTGCACGGCGCAGTCGTACTGGTAGGTGCCCGGTGCAGTGAAGGTGACCGCATGCGTCCCGCTACCGGTCTTGATGCCGCTGCTGGTGAAGCTCGTCGATCCGGTTGAATGGACACCGTGCGGCAGCGAACCCGTCCAGGTCCAGGTCACGGTGCTGCCAACAGGGATGGTGTCCACGGCTGGATTCTGGCTTCCGTTGTGGCTACTCACGAACTGAATACCTGACCCGACGGTGACTGCCCCAACGGGGCCACCGCCCCCTCCTCTGGCTCCGCCGCCTCCGTAAAGTCCGGTCGACGTGTTGCCGCTGCACCCCACGAGTGATGCGAGCGCGAGGCAGCCGATGACCGCTGTGCGGAAGTTCATTTCGGTCATTCTCCCCGGTTCGCCGGCGCGACGGAGCTGGACTTCTCCCAGTTGACGAACAGGAATCCACCGGGCGCGTCCAGCTTAGGCTCGTTAGGTCCGGGGAGGATCTGCAACTGCAGCTCGTCGATCTTGTTCTTTGAGCAGTCCCAGCAGTCGAGCGCGAAATCGCTCGGGCGGCGGGTGTGCGACAGTAACATCACGTGCACCATCGCGTTGTCGGTCACCAGTGCGTCGTTCTTGTAGAGGTGGCCTACCGCCCACAGCGCGACGGCGCTGTTGATCGTCGGCACGAGTGGCGTGTGCACGGCGGTGTTTCCGTGGTAGTACAGGCCCAGGATCACTCCACCGAAGCGCGGGTGATGCGGCACGTCTTTGGTCTGCACGCGGTCGAGCGCCAGCTTCCAGCGCGCGCCGTCCTGCGTCGCGAATTCGGCGACGCCGTCCACGGAGTCGCGAACCGCGCCCTTGTCCCACGCGCTAAACCTGAACGTGCCTGAGATCGGGGATACGTTGTTCGAGTAGGGGCCGTCTTTCACCTGTGACTCGAGTCCTTCGCGCTCGTCGCCGAATTGCTTGAGAATCGGGGCGGCGCTGTCGGGAAACGGGAACGGCCCGGGGAGGATCTGGATCACCGGCCCTCCGCCGGTCACCCGGATCATCTTGCCCTTGGGGTCGGGCTTCTCCATCTCGTGCTCGTGTGATTCGCTGCTCGTTCGAGCGGCCTGGCTCGACCCGCCGGCGCTCGACGCGTTGCCAACTCGCAGGTGAGCTTCCATGCCCAGGTGCTTGTGCGAGTCACCGCCAACCGGGCAGTACAGGTCGTAATTCCCAGGCTTGAGCGTGAGCTTCAGCGTTGCGGACGACCCCGGCATGATGACGTCGGTCGCCTTCTCGATGCCCTGGCCCTCTACCTCGAATGCGTGCGGGATGCTGCCGGTGTTTGTAACGGCGAACGTGACGCTGCCCGCGGCGATCGGACGCTGGGTCAGCTCGACCTTCCACTCGGAAAGCCTAACGTCGACGGTAGCCGGGTCACGGCGGGTATGCACTGCGGGCGCCGCAGCGAGGGTCAGGGCTGCGAACACGACCCCGGCGGCGGTCTGCGACTGTAGAGCGTTCGTGGATTGCATATGCGATGTTCCTCAAGCGAAAGTGCGATGTCAGTGCTTCAATGACGGAGACCTCGCGCTCCGCAGAGTTATTCCGGCGGGAATAAACTCGCCGCCACGGCGGTCCTTTGACGCACAACCGAAGACCCGAATGCCGGCGTCGGGCGTGCGGGCTGGTGCTCATCGTGCGTCGTACGATCTGCCGTTGGACGTTGGCGAGGCGATCCGTTACACGCAGGGAGGCACCGATGGGCGCACAGACTGTCGATCGAGTTCCATCGACCATGAAAGCCGCGGCGATCGATCGGTTCGGGCCGCCGTCGGTGTTGAAGCTTCACGAGTTGCCAACGCCCGAGCCTGACGCCAATCAAATTCTGATCGCGCTTCATACGGCGGGCGTCGGGAGTTGGGATGCAGAGATGCGCGCGGGAGAGTGGCGTCCGCCCGGACGCGTTCGTTTCCCGCGCGTGCTCGGGTTGGATGGCGCTGGCGTTGTCGCGGCGAAAGGAAAGAACGTGCGACGGTTCTCCGTCGGCGACCGCGTATGGGCGTACGACTACGACAACGCGGGGTTCGAGGCGCAATACGTGGCCATCGACGCTGACAGCGCTGGCCGAGTGCCAAAGCGGTTGTCGCTGCGCGAGGCCGGGACGGGAGCGGTGACGGGTCTGACTGCCCTGCAAGGTGTGGTCGATCACGCACGTGTACGACGCGGCGAGACGGTGCTGGTGTTCGGCGCCACGGGTGCCGTCGGGACGCTCGCCGTGCAGTTCGCCGCCTCGCGGGGAGCGCGCGTCATCGCCACGGCAACCGGCAAGAAGGCGAGAGACCTCGTGCGTCGGCTCGGCGCGAAGGCCACGATCGACGCGCGCGATCGCGATGCGGCCGACAAACTCGCCGCGGCGGCGCCGGAGGGCATCGACGTGGTACTCGCCTTTGCGGGTGGTCGTGGGCTCGAGCGGCTGCTCGATCTGGTGCCGCGCGGCGCCCGCGTCGTCTATCCGAACGGCGTGGACCCCGAGCCGGAGAAGCGACCGGGCGTGAGGATGAAGGCATACGACGCGGCGACCGGCGCCGAAGAATTCCTGCAGCTGGGCCGGGCGGCGGAGCGCGCGCGGCTCCGGGTGCCGATCGCCGCCACGTTTCCGCTGGCGCGCGCGGCCGATGCGCACCGGCGTCTCGACGACCACGTATTGGGCCGAGTGGCGATCGCCGTTAGGCGGGAACCGACGTAACGAAGGCGGTCCGAGGCAGCCGGCGACTGCGCCGCCGGCTGCACCGTCGGCGCCACCCGCTGCACCTGGCCGCCCGCACGCTGGACAACGCGGCCGCGCGCGCTAATGATGGGCTCGTGAGCCCAACCCCGCGGAAGCGCTCCGCCGCCAGGCCCACGCGCCACGAGGCCGCCCCGCGCACGACGATCGCCGTGCGAGGCGCGCGCGTGCACAACCTCAAGAACGTTTCGCTCGAGATCCCGCGCGACAAGCTGATCGTCGTCACCGGACTCTCGGGCTCAGGGAAGTCGAGCCTCGCGTTCGACACCATCTACGCCGAAGGGCAGCGGCGGTACATGGAATCGCTCTCGAGCTTCGCGAAACGGTTCGTGTCGCAGGTCGCGAAGCCGGACGTCGACTTCGTCTTCGGTCTCTCGCCCGTAATCTCGATCGAGCAGAAAACGATCGGAAGCAACCCTCGGTCGACCGTCGGCACGATGACGGACATCGCGAGCTACCTGAATCTCCTGTTCGCGACGATCGGCGAGCCGCACTGCCCGCGCACGGGCGAGCTCACCCCCAGTCGCTCGGCCAGCCAGATCCTGGAGGCGATTCTGTCGCTGCCTAACGGCGCCGAAATCGAGCTCAGGGCGCCGGTGTTCAAGGTGTACGGGGAAGACCTCGACTTCGTCTTCACCGAAATCCGGAAGAAGGGCTGCCGGAAGGTCATCGTCGATGGGAAGACCGTCGACATCTCCGAGCAGGTGGAGCTCGACGAGGCGAAGGTGAAGCACATGGACGCGATCGTCGACCGGCTCGTCGTGGGGCGCGCGCACGAGAAGGCGATCAAGGCCGGCATCGCCGCCACGCTGCTCGTTGGCGATGGGCTCTTGCAGGTGCAGGTCGTGAAAGGGGTGTCGAAGGCGGAGACCGACCGGTTCTACAAGGCGCTCACGAGCCCGACGCACCATTTCGTCTACGGCGACATCCTGCCCGACTACTTCATGTTCAACAACCCCGAGAGCGCGTGCCGGACGTGCGGCGGCCTCGGGGTTCACAAGCTCACGCACCCCGATCTCCTGCTACCCGACCCGGCGCGCAGCATTCGCGCCGGCTGCTTCGTGAAGGAGGCGTACCGGTACAACCCGGATACGTGGGATGGCGTGCTGATGTACAGCCTGAGCAAAACGTTAGGCTTCTCGCTCGACACGCCATGGAAGGATCTGCCGCAGAAGATTCGCGACCAGCTCCTGAATGGGATTGACGAGAAGGTCGTGATGACGTCTCCGCCCGAGGCGAAGGCGAACCGCGGGAAGTGGGAAGGCCATCCCATTGGCTTTCACGGCATCGCGCGGCGTATCGAGCGACATTACCGGCGGTATCGGCAGCGAGGCGAGGCCAGCTCGAACATGGAGGAGTGGCTCGACAAGGTCATGGTCGAGCACACCTGTCCCGACTGCAATGGCGCCCGCGTCCGTGCCACGCGACTCACGTTCACCGTTGCGGGGAAGACGATCTTCGACATCGGCCAGCTGCACTTCGACGAACTGCACGCGTTCCTCGGGACGGTGAAGCCGACGGGCCGGGGAGCCGCGGCGGGGCAGCAGGTGCTCAAGGAGGTTCGCGGGCGGCTCGAGCTGTTGTTAGGTATCGGGCTCGATTACCTGAACCTCAACCGGCGGTCAGGGACGCTGTCGGGCGGGGAGTCGCAGCGCATTCGGTTGTCGACGCAGATCGGGTCGGGGCTCATGGGAATGCTCTACGTGCTGGATGAGCCGAGCATCGGGCTGCACCCCAAGGACAACGTGAAGATGATCGCGACGCTCGAGAGCCTGCGCGACATCGGCAACACGGTGATCGTCGTCGAGCACGACGAGGACACGATCCGGGCGGCGGACTACCTGGTGGAGATGGGTCCGGGGCCCGGCGTGCACGGCGGCGAGGTGGTCGTTCGTGGCTCGCTGGAGGACGTGCTCACGTGCAAGGCGTCGCCAACGGGCCAGTTTCTGTCGGGCAAGCGCTCCATCGCGACGCCATCGTCGCGCCGCAACGGGAATGGGAAGGCACTGACCATCCGCGGCGCGCGCGAGAACAATCTCAAGAGCATCGACGTCGAGATCCCGTTAGGCAGGCTCGTCGCGATCACGGGCGCGTCGGGATCAGGGAAGAGCACGTTGATCAACGAGATCCTGTACAAGGCACTGTGGAAGCGGCTGGTCGACACGCGAACGCTGCCCGGCGATCACGACGCAGTCGAGGGCATGGAGCTGGTGCACAAGGTGGTGAACATCGACCAGCAGCCGATCGGCCGGAACAGCCGGTCGAATCCGGCGACGTACATCGGGTTCTATGACAACATCCGCGATCTGTTCACCGAGGCGCCGCTCTCGGTCGAGCGCGGTTACAAGGCCGGGCGATTCAGCTTCAACGTGAAGGGCGGACGCTGCGAGGAGTGCCAGGGCGAAGGTGTAATCCGAACGCAGCTCTACTTCATGCCCGACGTCGAGGTGACGTGCGGTGCGTGCAAGGGCGCGCGGTTCAATGCCGAGACGCTGGAGGTGACCGTGCGCGGCAAGACGATCGACGACGTGCTGAACATGTCGATCGAGGAGGGGGTGACGTTCTTCGCGAGCGAGCCAGTGATCGGCAAGCGGATCGAGGTGCTGAATGACCTGGGACTGGGCTACCTGACGTTAGGCCAGTCGGCCACGACGCTCAGCGGCGGCGAAGCGCAGCGCATCAAGATCGCGTCGGAGATGAGTAAGCTCCAGCGAGCGAAGCACACGGTGTACATCCTCGATGAGCCGACGACGGGCCTGCACCTGTCGGATGTGGAGCGGCTGCTCATGTCGCTCAACAAGCTCGTGGATGCGGGGCACACGGTGATTCTGATCGAGCACCATCTGGATGTGGTCAAGACGGCGGATCACGTGATCGATCTGGGGCCGGAGGGTGGGCACGCGGGTGGGGAGGTGGTTGTGACAGGGACGCCGGAGGACATCGCAAAGTGCAAGGCGTCGCATACGGGGCGGTTCCTCAAGGCCCACCTGGCGCAGTAGCACGGACCGTCGACGTCCGGGTGTCGTGGAGAATCGGCGGTCGCCTACGTCACGCGACGTATGGGTGTCCTTCGCTGGTGGTTGCAGTTTGGCACTGCGGCGAGCGCGAAGTTGCGCCACGCTTTCAGCTGGCCAACACATCCACTGAGCAAGACAATGCTAACCCCACACGCTGGCTTACGCGGTTTAACTCTCGTGGCTCTTACGGCGGGCGTCCTCGCGGCGGCCGCATGCGGGATGCCGACCGCTTCGGATCTGGAGAACATCGAGCTCTGCCCATCGCCTGTAGCTGCCAGGGGGGTCTCGATGCAGGCGCCGGATTCCACTCTCCGCGTCGGGCTCACCGTCCAACTTATCGCGTTTGCAGTCAACGCGCGGGGCGAGTACGAGTTCTGCGCTCCGGGCCTTGAGTTCGCGAGCAGCGATCCAGGCGTCGCAATGGTCTCGTCAACCGGACTGGTGACGGGCGTGAGCGCCGGGAACGCGTATATTCGCGGCAGTTCAGGTAGCGCTCGAGACAGCATCGGAATCAAGGTCGTCGCAGCGGCGGTCGGATCGGTCGCCACGCGCTAGCTCACTGAGTCCGGCGTTTCGGTACGAGCTTCAGCACGCGACCGTCCGACTTGTCGTCCGTCACGACGTACAGCGCGCCGTCGGGCCCCTGGCGGACGTCGCGAACTGGATCGCCCACCCCTTTCAGTAGACGTTCCTCGCCCACGACCTTCTCACCATCGAGCTCGAGCCTAACGAGATCCTTGGTGCCGTGACCGCCGATGAAGAGGTTGCCTCTCCACGCCGGAAACAGATCCGCCGTATAGAAGGCCATCCCGCTCGGCGCAATCACCGGGTCCCAGTAGTAAAGCGGCTGCTCCATGCCGGCTTGCTGTGTGATGCCTTCGGTAATAGGTCCGCCTTCGTATTCGATGCCGTAGGCGATCGTCGGCCATCCGTAGTCCTTGCCCTTGCGCACGACGTTCAGCTCGTCGCCACCCCGCGTGCCGTGCTCCACCTCCCAGAGCTCGCCCGTCACGGGGTGGAGTGTGGCTCCCTGGATGTTGCGGTGGCCGATCGACCAGATCTCCGGACGTACGCCATCGCGACCCACGAACGGATTGTCCGGCGGCACCGATCCGTCGGGATTCAGGCGGACGATCTTGCCAAGCAGACCATCCATGCTCTGCGCCTGCATGCGGCCGGGTATGATCGCGCGGTCACCCTGCGTCACGAACAGCTTGCCATCGCGGGCGAAGACGAGTCGGCTCCCGAAGTGCTGGCGCGAGTCGAGCGACGGTTGCTGATGGTAGATGACTTGGACATTCTCGAGTCGAGGTGGAGGACCATCGACCAGCTTCCCCCGCGCGACCGCCGTGTTGTTGACGCCATCGCCAGGCTCGGCATAGCTCCAGTAGATGAGGCCATTCGAGGCGAAGGCCGGATCGAGCGCGACGTCGAGCAGGCCGCCCTGCCCGCGCGCGTCAACGGGCGGGAGTCCGGTCACCGGATCCGACAGCGTGCCGTCGGCCGAGAGGATGCGAAGACGACCCGGTCTCTCGGTGACGAGCATCTTGCCGTTAGGCAGGAAGGCGAGCGCCCACGGATTTCCGAGGCCTTTCACTACGGTGACCACGTCGAACGCGACGCTCGACTTGTGCTCGGGCGCGTCGGTCTGCCCGGGAAACGCGGGTGTCTGGTTTCTGCCGTTGGGCGGCCGCCGGTCGACGCCGCGTTGGGCACCAGCGGTGGCCGGGCCGCCACGATTGCATGCGATCAGGCCAAAGGCAACCAGCCCCGCCGTCACGGTTCGTCTGACGTTCGCCACGTCGGTCCTCGCGGTCGCGCTGGAGTCGAGTGTACGACGCCGTGCGCCCCGCGTCGATAGGTGCAACGGGGAGACTGTCGACCTTTGACGCCGAGGCCGATGAGTGACACGTTCGAGACATCCGACAATCTCGTTCAATGACCGAAGCGTGGCAGGTGCTCCGCCGTTTGGCATACTGGACGTGCCTGGGCCTAGCCGTGTCCGCCTGCCACCCTGCAGTCCCGCACGAAGCGCGCGTCATCCCTAACGACAACCGCGCACCGGCCGGATCGCTGCGCGACGGTATCCTGACGCTCCGCCTCGAGGCCCGCGAGGCGCGCTGGTACCCGGACGGCGAGGGCGGGCCGTCGATCGTGATGCAGTTCTTCGCGGAAGCAGGCAAAGAGCCGCGGAACCCGGGTCCGCTCATCCGCGTTCCGGACGGAACCACCATTCGCGTATCGGTTCGCAACTCGCTGCACGATTCGACGCTTGTGGTCTATGGACTGGCGACGAGACCGAGCCCCCTGGACGATACGATGCAGGTCGCGCCGGGCCAGACACGCGAGCGCTCCTTCGCCGCGGGCAAACCAGGCACGTACTTCTACTGGGGATCCACGACACACCACGCGATCGTGGACCGGAGCGGCGTTGACAGTCAGTTGCACG
>DATCGG010000488.1:0-3655 GCA_036509075.1 Gemmatimonadaceae bacterium | reverse complement strand
GCGAAGTTGGCGTCGAATTGCGTTGAGCCGTTCGCGAACAGATCGCGACCGAAGATCGTGCGACCACTGTCCGGCGGCGCGACGGGCGTCCCGTCCGCGGACGTGCACTTGATCGTTTTGGGGCCGGCGCGCCCGGTGCGTACATCGAGCGGCATCGAGTCCCCGACGGGCGCCGGCGTCACGAGCGTGTCGCACTTGACCGTGGTGCGCGGCGTGCCTTCCCATGGACGATTCGGGTGGCCGCGCTGAGCGACCGTGTCGCCGGAATCCGGTTGGACGTTCAGCACCCGCAGCGCGGCCGCAACCGCGGCCGGTGAAGCCGCCGTTGTATCCGCTGTGTTCGCTGGCCCGAAGTAGGCATCGAGCATGTTTTCGGGGTAGCCCTCAGCCCGAAGCCGAGCTCGAACCTGGTCCGGCGTCAGCCCACTGTTCTGGATGCGGTCACGAATCTGCGCCGCGAGCTCGGGATTCGCGCGGAGCAGCGCTTCGGCGTCCTGCGGGCTCGGCCGCTGCTGCGCGAAAACCGCCGGCGCGGAACAACAGACGGCGACCGTGAGAATTGCCCATCGAACCAGGAGTGAACGCATTGCCAGGCACAGCAGGATATGGCTGCTTAGAACCCGCGCTGCAACCGCGCGGTCACGTAGTACGCTTCGACTCGACCCGAAGGACAGTAATCGGCGGTAACGCCTGTAGCTAGTTTGACCTTGGCAGCGTCACCTCCACGCGCGTGCCGCGACCAGGCTCGCTGTGAACGCGAAACTGGCCACCCTGCTGGGTCGCCCGCTCGCGCATGGAGACGAGTCCCAGCCCATGCGCCGCGCGGAAGCGGCCGGAGTTGGTTCGCGCATCGCTCGCAAAGCCGATGCCGTTGTCCGTCACCGTCACCTGGACGCCGTCGGGTGTGGCGCCGAGCCACACGTCGGCCTCGGTTGCTCGCGCGTGCTTGATCACGTTATGCACCGACTCTCGGATGATGCGGTAGAGGGCCTCTTCCCGTTCGGGCGGCTGCGCGACGTAGGCATCCGCATCCAGCCGGACACGGAGGTCGCCCAGTATCGCGGAGACGAAGTGGGCCCGGAGCGCGGCCACGAGACCGCTCCGGCTGACGGTCGTGAGACCTGGATCGGTCAATGGGGGCATTGACGGCCGCTCCCCGGGCGGACCGTGCGGGCGCAGCTCGGCGAGGAGGCCCCGCATTTCCGCGAGCGCGGTGCGCGCCAGGTCGAGCATCATCGTCGCGCGGCGCTCGCCTTCAGCCGGGTCGCGCGCGAACGCGGGGGCGACGGACTGCGCCACGAGGGTCGCGCTGAACAGCTGCTGCGTCACCGAATCGTGCAGCTCGCGCGCGATGCGATGCCGTTCCTCGAGGACAGCACCGCGCCGTGCGGCCTCATACAACCTCGCGTTTTCTATGGCGACCGCCAGCTGATCCGCGACGATGCGTAATGCCTCGGCATCATCCTGGTCGAACGGTGGAGCGCGCTCGACGTTCACCACGCCGAGGACATCGGAGCCGAGCAGGATGGGAACCGCGAGCTCCGCGTGCGTCCCGGTGACCCCGGGTGTAGGCAGGTAGCGCGGGTCGAGCGAGACGTCATTCACGAGGACGATCTCGCGGCCACGAGCGGCCGCTCCCATGAGACCGCGTGTGAACGGGATGCGGTAGGGTCCCTGAATCAGGTCCTTGTACGACCCGCCGAAGCTCCGCACGACCAGCGTCTCGGGGGCGTCGATGGCGAGTTGGGCGATCGCGACATTCTCGTAGCCGAGGAGCTCGTGAATGGCCTGGGCCGCGCCGTCGAGAAGGTCGTCGAGATTCAGGTCGCCGGTGATGAGACGCGCCACCCGCGCGACCACCGCGAGGCGGTCCGCGCGACGACGTTCGTCGGCGTAGCGACGCGCGTTGTGCACCGCGATTGCGGCGTAGCGCGCGAACTCTTCGACCGCATTGATGTCGCGTTGCGCGAACAGAGGACGTCGAGACCGCCGCAGCAGCCGGGCGGGCTGGAGCGCTCGGCCAAGGCCGAAGGTGCCAATGAGATCGTTACCCCACCGGATCGGGACGCCGATCACGACGTGCTCGACGAGGGCGGGCTGTGTGGGATTCGCGAGGTCGCCGTACCGTCGCGCGTAGACGGTGGCGCCGGTCGCCAGCACCTCGCCCGACAGCCCGACGCCCGGGCCCATCTCCGCGCCGAGCTCGTTAGGCGGCATGTTCCGCACGGCCGCCGTCCGAACGACGTTGCGGGCCGGGTCGACCAGCCCGATCGCGCCGTGATCCGCGCCGATCAACTCACAGGCGACATCGAGCAGGCGCGTGAGCAGCGGAGCGAGATCGGCTTCGCGCCCCATCGAGTCGATGAGCACCTGGAGGCTCTCGAGCTCGCGTGCGAGGCGCGCCGTTCGATGGAGGCCGGGCGACCTGGGGTCGGTTGGGGCTGCCGGAGACGTCCGCATGAGGCTTTCAAAATTGGCGCACCATCATAGGAAGTGAAGCCTGCCCAGCGGTCAAACTGGTATGATGGGCGTGCATCGGGGACAGAAGGCTGCTCTGCCGGGACGGTCCGATGTCATACCAATTCTGCTGCCGGATTTGTCCGGTCAATTGACAAAAACCGGACGTCGCAACGTGCTTGCGGACCGTCGCGTGGCGATTGCACTGTTGCGGCGTAGTCGGAGAACCCCGTCCTCGCGCGTAGGACCCACCTGATTGCGGCGAGCGCTTCGCGACCACTGGCTGGTGTACCATTGTGGTGCACTGGTGTACCGTTGCGGTGCACAGCAGATGGCAGCGCTCCGCCGGCGTTCATCCCCGATCCATCGGAGGAAACCGATGACCCAAACCGGATTCGTCTCGTTCGCCACGCACGCCGTTAGGCAGCGGTACCCCACAGGTCGTCGTGGGTGGCCGCGCGTCGCGAACCTCGCGCTCACCCTCGCGGCGTTGCTCTTCGCCGCGCCTGTGTTTGCCCAGGCGCAGCCGGGCACGGTCAGTGGCACCGTGCTCGTCGAAGGCGCGCAGCGCCCCCTCGCCGGCGCCCAGATCACAGTCGAAGGCGTGACTGGCGTCGGCACCACCAGCGACGCCTCCGGCCGGTTCCGGCTCACGGGACTCTCCGGAACCAACGTCACGATCAGCGTCCGCGCACTCGGCTATCGGCCCGAGAACCAGACCATCGCCGTCGGGTCCACCAACGTCCGCATCATCCTGTCCGAGCGCGCCGTCGAGCTCAATCAGGTCGTCGTGACTGGCACCGCCGGCGGCGAGCAGGTTCGCTCGCTCGGTACATCGGTCGCTCAGGTCAACGTCGCCGACGTGGTGGCGAAGACAGCAATCCCGTCGGTCGAGGCCGTGCTCAACGGCCGGACCCCGGGCGTCGTCGTGCTCCCGGGCACCGGGCAGATCGGCGCCGGCGCCAACATCCGCATTCGCGGCATGGGGACACTCTCGCTCTCGAGCCAGCCGCTCGTGTACGTCGACGGCGTGCGCGTGAACAACGCGACGGGCAGTGGGCTGGAGGTGCAGGACTTCGGCTCGGGTGTCATATCGCGCCTCAACGACTTCAGCCCGAGCGAGATCGAGAGCATCGAGGTGCTGAAGGGTCCAGCCGCAGCAACGCTCTACGGCACCGAAGCGGCGCGTGGCGTGATC
>DATCGG010000487.1:0-24860 GCA_036509075.1 Gemmatimonadaceae bacterium | reverse complement strand
CGTTCCCTCGGCTGGCGTGACGGTGACCGCGGCGGCGACCGGCGGCACGGGCTGGAGCGCCACGGCGGGCCACTCGGCGACGACGCGCACCTGCGCGATCTTCATCGGCGTCGCGGCGGTAACCCCGGCGACGGTCGAAGCGGAGCCGAAGTGTAACTAACGCTGGTCCCGAATCAGACCAGTTCGAAGGGCGGTGGCCACCGAGGCCACCGCCCTTCGTCTTTTCGGACCACCGGATCGTTTCCAGCGCTGACAGTGCTGCGTCGAATGACGGATGCTGCGGCCATCTCCGGGCCCGACACTGTCGAATCGCGATCCAACGCTTCTCTCGAGCATGACAAGCAGTACGGTGGATGAAACTCTCGATGGTGACCGCGGAACGCGCGCTGCTCGCGCCGTAACGGCAGTCATCCTCATCGGCGCGGCGCTGCGCCTGATCGCGTACTTGGCCGCTCGCTCACTGTGGCTCGACGAGGCCATGCTCGCCAACAACATCGTTGGTCGAACGTTCGTCGCGCTGCTTGGGCCGCTCGGCGAAAACCAGAGCGCGCCATGGCTCTTTTTGTTGGGCGAGCGCGCCGCGATCGTGGTGGCCGGTCCTAACGAGCTCGCGCTCCGACTCCTGCCGCTCGCGGCGGGCATTGCGATCCCCTACGTCGCCTGGCTCACAGCGCGGCGGATGTTCGATGACATGACCGGCGGCGTCGCGGCCGCGATCGCGGGGGTTTCGCCGCTGCTTCTGTATTACTCCAACGAGGTAAAGCCGTACGGGATCGACGCCCTCGTGTGCGTCAGCCTCGTCCTCCTCACAATTCGCGTGCTCGATGCGCCGAGCCAATCGACACGGTGGGCCGTGCTCCTGCTTGCCGGCGTCTGCGGAGTGTGGAGCGCCTTTCCGTCCGCCTTCGCGCTGGCGGGCTGCTGGTGTGCGCTCGTCGCTTCGGCGGATGCCTGCGCGAGCCGCCATGCGCGTCTCATGCTTTCACTGGCCGTTGTCGTGTGGGGGGCGGCGTTCGCGGCGCCCTACGTCCACGTCATCAGGTACGCGGCGAACGACCCGTTCCTCACGACCTTCTTCGCCGACCGGTTCCTGGTCCCGGGGAATGGGGCGCTCGTCAGTCTGTGGCGTTTGTGGCAGGACGTGTCGACCGACGTATTCATGGGGCGTGACGCGGTCGCACGGTTTCCGCAGAGCGTGCAGCTCACGTTGTCCATCGCGATCCTCGTCCTGTGTGTGCTCGGCGTGCGGGAGGTCGCCCGGCGCCGCGGTGCTGCGGGCGTCTTGCTGCTGTCCGGGCCCATCGCGATCGGGCTGCTCGCATCCACGCTGCGGTTCTATCCGCTCACCATGCGGCTGTGGACGTTCTCTGCGCCTCTCTGGGCGCTCCTCGCAGCGGCCGGAGTGAGCACTGTGGCGCGAGCTGTCAGGCAGCGCGGTCGTTGGGCCGGTCCGGCACCGGTGACTGCGCTCGCGATCGCGGGTCTCCTCTTGCTGGCGGGCATCGACGCGGCGTTAGGCATGCGAAACCCGTACTGGCGGCGGTCCCACATCCGTCCGCTCATCCGCGCACTGGAGGCGCAGCAGCAGGCGACCGGCGACCCGATCTATGTCTCGCCCCGCGCGGTGCCGCAGTGGCTGTTCTACACGACGGCGTGGCGCACCAATCCGGCTCCCGTGCAACGCGACTCCGCTGCGCAATGGCTCGAGGGCCGTACGTGCTCGCGGCCGGCCGGGCGCTCGCGCGGCTGTCAGATGGTCGGCAACCCGTCGTCGGTCGTGTACAGGGAGGTGACCGGATTCGACGGGAAGCCGGATACCGCGTGGGCCGCGCGAGAAGTCGGTCGGCTGCACGCAGCCGCCGCGCCGTGCGGGTGGGTCCTCATGCACCTGCCGTACCCTGGTGAGCCGGCCGCGTTCGCGGCGGCCGTTGCGGCGCAGGGCGGGCGGGTGGATGACGCGCTGGAGGACCGCGCGCACCCGAACCGCGACGCGGCGACGAAGGCATTCCGCGTCTGCTTCGATTTACCGGCGCGCGTCATGTGACCGCTGCATAACGAGTAGGATCGATGGAGCCGGCACGCGAACGATGCTGGTCCTACCGGGCCCTCGGCCATGTTGTTGCCTCATGCGCCCGGCGTTCACGATTGTCGAGATGCTCGTGGCGGTCGTCGTCTTCACGATCGGCCTCGTTGCGCTCGCCGCCACATCCGGCCTCGTCGCCGCTCACGTCGGAGACGGCGGGCGGCTGACGGCCGCCGCCCACGTCGCGCGCACGGTGCTCGACTCGCTCGGCGCCCGGAGGTGCGAGGCGATCGTCGGTGGGTCTGCGAATCGCGATGGGGTCGCAGTCGAGTGGGCTGTTTCGCGCGACTCCTCCGCGGCCCAGGTCGAGCTGACCGTCGGCGCGACGCTGCGGCGCGGCACGAGGCGTGACGCCTACAGGCTCGTGGTCCCATGCGCGCGCGACTGAACAGCGTCGGCTTCACGACGGTCGAGCTCATGGTCGCGCTCGTCCTCGCGGGCATCGTGACGGTGGCCATCAGCGCCGTGCTTCGCCGTCAACAGCGCTTCTACACGAACGCGGCGTCGCTCGTCGAGCAGCGCGTCGCGCTGCGCGATATCACCGGAATTCTGCCAGGCGAGCTGCGCGCGCTTTCGCCTGCGGGCGGCGATGTGCTGGCGTTCTCCGACTCCGCCCTCGACCTCCGTGCGACGATCGGTACCGCGATCGCCTGTGACACGGTTGCCGTTGGCGGGGGGATCGCGCTCGCACCGGTGTCCGGTCGTCGTGCTCCGCTCTCGTCGTTCACCGCGGCGCCACAAGCCGGCGATGTCGCCCTCGTTTACGATGCAGGAGAAAGCGACCGTCCCGACGATGACGCCTGGTTCCCGCTCGCCGTCGCGGACGTCGCCTGGAGTCCGGCGGTGTGCGTCGGGTCACCATTCGCATCGAGTGCGGATGCCTCCACACCCCCAATGGTCGTTCGCTTCGGCGCCGGCAGTCGAGTTCCGCCAACGGTACGGCCGGGCGCCTTCGTTCGGCTGCTTCGACGGGTTCGGTACCGCTTCTACCGCGCCGGTACCGGAGATTGGTATCTCGGATACTCTGAGTGGAGCGGCGCGGGCTTCACGGTCGTTCAGCCGGTGGGCGGACCGTTCGCGGCGTATTCCGCGCGTGGCCCCAGCGGCGTTGCGCTTCGGTACTTCGACGAGAACGGTGCGGAGTTGTTCGACTCTGGCGGCCCGGCGCGGATCGCTCGCGTGCGCGTCGCAGCGCGAGGTGTGGCGCGGGGGACGCTGTCGGGGACACGCCCGCTGACGGACTCACAAGCCGTCGGCGTTCGCGTGCGGAACCGATGACGCGTCCTCGTCGCAACCCGCGCAGTGGATTCGCTCTGCCGGCCGCGATCTTCTCGGTGATTCTCGTGTCGGCGCTTGTTGCTGGCGCGTTGTTCGTGGCCACCGAAGAGCTGCGCGCGGGGCGTGGAGATGGTGCGGACCAGCGGGCGCTGGCCGCGGCTGAGTGGGCGCTCGAGCGCGCGATCCTCACCTGGGATTCCCGGCGCAATGTCACGCAGCCCATCGGACGCACCGACACGCTGATGACGGAGTACGCCGCGCCTAACGACACACTGGTCGTCCTCGCCACGCGCCTTCAGCGTCGGTCGGTGTGGATAACGGCAACCGCGACGCGTGGCGGCGATGGGCGAGGGATCCCGGCGCGGCATACTGTCGCGGCATCGCTTCGCCTGGTCGACACTCCGTTTCCCGCGCCCGCCGCGCTCACCTCGGGCGGAGCGGTCCTGGTCGATGGTGGTGTCGTCGATGGACGCGCGGCGGGACCGTCGGAGGATTCCACCACCACATGCACGGCATCTGCGTCCGCGGCGGGGATACGGGTGCCGGACGTGTCGCGTGTCACATGCCCGTTGTGCGCGACCTCGCCTGGCTCGGGCGTCTTTGGCCTGCCGCCAATCGATTCGAGCGGAGTCGCCGACTCGACGTATGCGGCCGTCGTGGATGCGACGATCGCGTCACTCGTCAGGCGCGCCTCGATCGACCTGCCCGGCGGTACGATGGCCCCGCGTCCGACCGTCGCGAATGCGTTGTGCGATCTCACGGATCCCTTCAACTGGGGCGACCCGGGTGGGACGTCGCCCTGCGTAAACTGGCTCCCGGTAGTTCACGTGCGTGGCAGCATCGTGTTGAGCGCAGGGTCTACAGGGCAGGGCATTCTCGTCGTCGACGGCAGCGTTAGGGTGGAAGGCGGCGCGCGATTCGTGGGCGTCGTGCTGGCTCGCGGCGAGGTCACGGTCACAGGGCTAGGCGCGGAGATCGCCGGCGCAGTGTTCGCGGCGCCTGGGGGCGCCGCGGCGACGTCACGCATCACCGATGGCGGCGCGATCCGGTTCGAGCCCTGCGCGGTGCAACGCGCGTCCATGATCGCCGCGCGGCTCGTGGCGACACCGGAGCGATGGTGGGTCGAGCTGCGCTGACGGTCAAAATGCCCGATCGAAACACGCCTGTATCCGTCGAGAACATCGGCGCTCCTGTGCGCCGGTTTGGGTGGACACCGAGATGCCTGACGTGGGAATTCCCACGGTGGAGTCGTGACTCTCGACACACATGTTCTGGCGCCGAACACTCGGCGTCACACGCTGTTACCGCCGCCGACGGGCAATCGTGTAGTTGGCAGATTCGACCGGGCTAACGGTCAAAGTGCCTGTGCATCGATCACTCGTCAGGTGGGTGACCGCGACACGTTAGGCATGCTCGGTTCGAGCGTAGCGCGACGACGCTGCATGGGTCCGCGCCGCATGTAGGGCGAAGGCAACGACTCCGGCGCCCAGATCGGCGTTCGGTACGATCCACCTCGACTCGGCTCCCCTCGCTATGGCGCTCTTCGGACGGAAGAAGACAACGATCGGCCTGGACATCGGCTCGGGCCTGATCAAGGTCGCAGTCATCGACCACGGGCGCGGCGAACCCGAGCTCACGAAAGTGGCCATCATGCCGCTCATCGCCGACGCAATTGTCGAGGGCGAGATCATGGACGCGGGCCTCGTGACCGATGCGGTGCGGAATGCCATCGAAGCCGCCGGCATCAAGTCGAAAGCGGTCGTGACCGCCGTCGGCGGCCGCGACGTGATCATCAAGAAGATCCAGATCGAGCGCGTGCGCGAGAGCCAGGCGCGTGAGCTCATGCGCTGGGAAGCCGAACAGCACGTGCCGTTCGACATGGAATCGGTCGAGCTGGATTTCCAGATCCTCGATCCCGAGGCCGATGGCATGGAGATGAGCGTCCTGCTCGTCGCCGCCAAGCGCGACCTGATCGAGACGAAGATGCATCTGTTGACCGACGCCGGCCTGACGCCGACGGTGGTCGACGTCGATGCGTTCGCGCTGCATAACGCGTTCGAGCTGAATCACCCCGACGCCATGACCGGCGTCGTCGGGCTGATCAACATCGGACACGAAATCACGAACATCAACATCCTCGACGACGGCGTGCCGATCCTCACCCGTGACATCACGGTGGGAACGCGCCGCTTCCGCGAGGATCTCCAGCGTGAGCGCGGACTCGGCGCCGAAGAGGCCGAGCTGCTGCTCCAGGGATACGATCGCTCGCCGCACCTCGACGCCGTGATCGAGAGCCGCGGTGAGGAGATCGCCGTGGGTATCGAGCGCGCGGCCGCGTTCCTCGCGTCGTCGTCGCGCTCGGGCAACCAGATGCGTGCGGTCTATACGTGCGGGGGCGGCGCCCGCGTGCCCGGACTCACCGAGGCGCTCGCCAACCGCCTGCGCGTACGCGTCGAGCAAGCCAACCCGCTCGCGAACCTCAAGGTTCGCGACGGCGCGCTCGACTCCCTCGTGACCGACGAGGTGGCACCCCTGCTCATGCTGCCGATCGGGCTCGCACTGCGTCACGCCGCCTAACGTCCTCCCACCGCGACCGAAATCCGATGATCGAAATCAATCTCCTGCCGGGCAGCGGCAAGAAAGCCCGGTCCGACGGTTTCAGCCTCAAGGCCTTTGCCGGGCAGGCCGGGGCGCGCGTCAAGGATCCGTTCATGATCGCGGCGGCCGTGTGCATCGTGGCCGCGACCGTATCGATCGGCTACCTGCACGTCTCGCAGACGGCCAAGGCGGACGAGCTCACCGAGCGCGAGCGGCGCGCGGTGCAGGACTCCACCCGCTACGTCGCCGTGCTGCGCGAGCGCAATCGCGCCCTCGCGCAGCGCGACTCGGTGCAGCGCCAGCTCGAGGTCATCAAGAGCATCGACAACGATCGCTTCATCTGGGCGCACATCATGGATGAAGTGAGCCGCGCGCTGCCGCCGTACACGTGGCTCAAGAGCATTCAGCAGAGCGCTGTGCTCGCCGCCGCCTCGACGCCGGCACCGCCACCGCCACCGCCACCATCACCGGCGAAGGATGGCGCGAAGCCCAGCGGCAAAGCTGCTCCGCCACCGCCGCCAGTCCCCGCGCCGACGAGCCTCAAGTTCCAGATCGCCGGCAACACCGTCGACATCCAGGCGCTCACGCGCTTCATGAAGCTGCTCGAGGCTTCGCCGTTCGTGAAGAACGTCACGATCGCGAAGGCCGAGCTGGTGTCCCTCGACGGCAAGGAAGTGCAGGAGTTCCTGCTCGAGGCCGAGTACGAGCGTCCCGACGCGTCGGTGATCTCGACCGTCCCCGTAACCCTGTCGTCGAGGTAAGCGGCTCCCATGGCTCTGCTCCCGAAGAACCAGCGCGACCAGGTGATGGTGCTTCTCGTCATCGTCGCTGTCGCTCTTGTCGGACTCTACTACACGTACGTCTTCTCGCCGAAGGCCGACGTGCTCGACGCTCTGCAGGCGCACGTCGACTCACTCGACGTGAGCAATCAGCGCGCGAAGGCCGAACTGGCCAAGGGTAACGTCGAGCAGCTCCGGGCCGAGGCAGCGAAGCTGAAGGAGAACCTCGAGGTGATGCGCCAGCTGGTGCCCACGAGCAACGAAGTGCCGGCCCTCCTCGAGCAGGTCTCGACCGCCGCGCGCCGCGTCGGCCTCGACCTGTCCACGGTCAAGCCACAGCCGGTGATCGAGGGCGACACGTTCGACACGTATCGCTACCAGGTCGCCGTGATCGGCGACTACCACTCGCTCGGCGAGTTCCTCGCCAACGTTGGCTCCCTGACGCGCATCGTCGCGCCGGTGAACCTCGTGCTCGGTCCGCTCGGAAACCCCGCCGCGGTCGAGCAGCGCAAGAAGACCATGAAGAACAACAACTCGGTCCTCGACTCGCGGTTCGAGCTGCAGACCTACGTGGCCAAGACCGCTGCCCCGCGTCCCGCTCCGGCGGGTGGGAGTAAGTCCTAATGCGTCTCGTCGTGCTGGCCGGCGTACTCGCCGTTGCCTCCACCACCCTGGGCGGCACAGCGACCGCACAGTCGCTGCCTAACGTCTCGGGGATCAAGCAGACCACGAACCGCGCGGTCGCCAAGACCAACGCGCACACGCTGGCGATGACGAATGTCGACAGCGCGGCGAACGCGGCGAAGGCCCCGGCGGCGAAGGCGGCCCCGGCGCCTACCGGCGCCTCCGCCGCCAAGCGCCCGGTCGAAAGCCCGGTCGACACGGCCCGCGCGCATGGTGTTCGCGCGATGGCCGCGCCGTCGTCCACCGCGCCAGGCGTCGAGATGGACACGTCAGGCAAGGTCGTGCTCCGTCGTGAGGTCTTCGCCTATGAACCGAGCGGACGGCGTGACCCGTTCGTCACGCTCATGACCGTCGGCGAGCTCCGGCCGATGATCAGCGACCTCGCGATCAGCGGGATCCTGATCGACCCGACCGGACGCAACTCGGTGGCCGTGCTTCGCGACGTGTCGAGCAAGGAGCAGTACCGCGTGAAGGTCGGCCAGCAGCTGGGCCGCATGCGTGTCGCGCGCATCACCCAGAAGGCGGTGACGTTCACGATCGAAGAATTCGGGTATAGCCGTCAGCAGGAGCTGGCGATGGATGAAACAAATCAAGCGAGGACGAAATGAGTCGGATCGGTACGCTGGTCGCACTGACGGCCGCCGCCCTGCTGGCGAGCGCCGGCCGCGCGAGCGCCGCGCACGTCACGGCCCCCGCACCCGCTGCCGCGCGTGAGGGCGTCGTCAACGCCGTCACCGCGGTGAGCATCGTGCCGTCCTCCGGACGCGCAGAAGTCGTCGTGGTCGTGAGCGGCCCGGTCGAAGTCTCGGACTTCGTTCTGACAGGCCCTGATCGCGTCGTGCTGGATCTGAGCGGCGCGAAGCTGAACCTTCCGGCCCACATGTACGATAAGGTCTCGCGCGCCGGCATCACGAACGTCCGGCTCGCGCAGTACAAAGCCGACGTCGTGCGGCTCGTGCTCGAGCTGGACAGCGCGCGCGATTACGAAGTGACGCGCAACGAGAACGAGATCCGGATCGCCGTCACTGGCACGGAGAAGTTCACCGCCTGGCACGCAGGTGACCGTACGCAGGCGACGTCGGCCGGCACCGTCGCACGCACCGAGCGCGCCGACGCCGATCGGGCGAATGTGCCGACCACCGCGGCCGCCACGCGTGACCGCCTCACGTTCAACCCGCAGCGCTCGCAGCAGCCGCGCATCACCGTCACTTATCAGAGCTCCGATATCCGCGACGTGATCGCGGCCTTCGCGACGTTCTCGCAGCGCACGATCGTGATCGGCAAGGACGTGCAGGGCACCGTCACCGCCGAGATCAAGGACCAGCCATGGGACGTCGCCCTCCAGGCGGTGCTCCAGGCGCAGGGGCTCGCCGCCTCGGAAGAGAACACCGGCATTATCTCGGTCGACAGCTACGCCAACATTCTGGCGAAGGAAGCGAACGAGCCGCTGACCACGCAGCTCGTCGCGATCAACTACGCGAGCGCGTCGTCGCTCACCGGGACGATCGCGTCGCTCCTCTCGAAGGATTGCTCGAAGGCTGGTCTCACCACCGCCGCGTCAGGCACGAATGGCAACCCGGCGGGTGGAGCGAACATGCAGAATGCTGCCGCGACGTGCATCGTCCGCGGTGGTGTCGTCGCCGACACGTCGACCAACACGCTCCTCGTCACCGAGGTCGCGTCGCGGATGCCGGACCTGATGAGCTATATCAAGGACCTCGACGTCCGGACACCGCAGGTGGCGCTGCGCGCCAAGATCATCTCGGTCAACCGCACGTCGATCGAGCAACTCGGTGTCAGCTACGACCTCGCGAGCCCGTCCGCGTTCTTCAACACGCTCGCGCCGCACTCGTATCCCGGTATCCCCCCCAGCACGCTCGAGTCGCAGGTGGAGCTCGGTGGTGAGGCGCTCGCTGGCGTGGCCAACGCGAACCGGAAGTACAAGATCGGGTCCGCGCTCAACCTCCTGTTCTCGACCGCGATCGGTAAGTTCAGCCTAACGACATTCCTCGACGCGCTCCGTGAGAATCAGCTGGCCGACCTCCAGGCCGAGCCGAGCATCGTCACGCTCGACAATCGCGTCGCCGAGATCCTCGTGGGTCAGGAAACGCCGGTCCGCGTGATCGACGCCGGAAGCGCCGGCCAGGTCGGCGTCACGGCTCGCGCCAACGTGCAGTTCAAGGAGAGCGGCATCATTCTCCGCGTTACGCCGCACATCACGAGCAATCGCCAGATCCGCATGACCGTTCACGCCGAGCAGTCGAAGCTGAACGTCGTGGGCGGCGACCTCGGGTTCTTCTTCGACAAGAGCCGCGCCGACAACCAGCTCCTGGTGTCCGACGGCGAGACGGCGGTGATCGGCGGCCTCACGCAGACGGCCGTCTCTCGCAACCGCTCCGGCATTCCGTATCTCAGCGAGCTGCCGTTGATCGGCAAGCTGTTCTCTCAGACGGATACCCGGGAAGAAAAGCGTGATCTCCTCGTGTTGATCACACCACACATCATCGACGAAGGGGAGGCGGTTCGGCCCCCCGGCGGCGCTCGCTGAACCATCTCCGACTCACTCATTCGATGTCTCCTATGATTCACTTCCTTCGTCGCGTCGTGCCCGGTGCGCTGTCGGTCGGCGCACTGACGGCCGCGCTCGCGGCCTGCGGCAGCGACGGCCTAACGTCAGCGGGAGGCGACCGAGTCGTGCCGACCGTGTCGCTCTCCGTCGACGGCGTCAACGGCTCGCCGTCGAAGACCGACTCGGTCAACGTGCGGGAGTCGCTCAGCCTCTCCATCAACGCGTCGGACAACTCGTCCATTCAGTCGGTGGTGATCGGCATTGTGATCGACGGAACGGTGCTCCGATCCGACAGCGTCGCGTACACGACCGGCCTGACGTCGGTGACGCGTACGGCGTCGTTGAACCTCGGCGGCGTTCGCACCGGCCAGACCATCATCATTCGCGCCACGGCGTATGACGCCGGCGGCAACAAGGGAACCGCCGAGGTCTCGGCCATGGCGTACGATCCCACGGTTCCCCGCGTTGCGATTCTGAGCCCCGACCTCGCCGTCATCGGCGGCGGTACCTACACGTTCCGTGTGCAGGGTACCGACACGATCGGGGTCACCAAGCTTGGGTACCGGTCGACTGGCCCTTCCGCGCTGACGCGTTCGGATAGCCTTCTCCTCTCGGTACCCTACCCCAGGAACGACACCTGTACGTTCTCGTTCACCGTGCCGGCGTCTGTTCCGGTCGGCACGCAGTTCACGATCGAGCCGTTCGCGCAGAATCGCGACGGACTCGGGTCCACGGGCGACAAAGCAACAGTCACCGTCGTGGCGGCGGGCGTCGACAACAACACGCCGCTGGCCTACCAGTCGGTTCCGCCGCGAATGGAGACCGGCGATTCACTCGACATCGTCGGCCGGGACTCCGACGGGCTTCTGAAAGCGATTGGCTACATCGTAAAGGACTCGAGCGGCGCGGAGGTCGCGTCCGTCGACATTCCAATCGCCTCGCCGGCGCAGCAGGTCGTGCGTCGCGTGGAGTGGAGCGTTCCGATCACACTGCGCGGCCGCGGGCTGTTCGTGGTCGCGTATGCGGTGGACCAGGCGAACCACAAGGGCTACGCTGTGGCCAGCGGGACGAACGTCCCGGTTTCGGCTGAGGCGGAGGCCAGGCACGACCCGACGGTCTACGCGTTCGGTCATACGACTGCGCTGCCCGTCGGCAGCCTCGGTGCCGACATCGCGGTCGACAACGGGGGCGGGCGCTCGCGCGTGTACGTCTCGAACATGACAAAGAACCAGCTCGAGGCGTTCGACTACAACGGCGAATCGATTTCCCAGCTGCCGCCGGTTTCGGTCGGGGCGCAGCCGTGGGGGATGGTGATCGACAATAGCGGCTCGTTCCTCCTCGTCGCGAACTCCGGCGGCACCAACATCAGCCGAGTCGACCTCGGCACGCGCAACGAGACGGGACGCATCAAGACCGCGAACGCCTACATCTACAATGTGGCGTGGAGCAAGGACCTGACGAGCGGCGGGTACAGGTACAGCGTGTCCGCGCCAATCGACTACTCGGACCGCCCGCAGTTCATCGCGCAATCAGCGAGTGGCGCGCTGTACTACTCGACGCGTCCGACCACCGAAGCGACGCCCGGTACGCTGCGCCGCATCGACAACTTCCTCGATCCACGCGCCGAACCGCGACAGATCTGGCAGTACGGCTCGGTGTCGCGCGGATCCTGGGTGATTCTCAATGCCGACGCCGTGGATGTCATCCCAGGCGGAACGGGCGTGCCTGACCAGATCATCATCTGCGATCACCCGGTCGGGTCCGATCCGAGCACCAGTCAGTGCTTCCAGAACCTCACGATTCCTGGTGCGATCGCGTCGCTCCGCGGAATCGGCGCCAACGCTGCCGAGGTGAAGGATCTCAGCGTAAGCTCGCTCGCGCTCCCGGACACGAACTTCGTGGCCGTCGGCGGCGATCGCAAACGCGTAGCGTTCGGCGAAGCCAACTCCGGTGGCGCTGCCGGTCGCGTGATGATGGTCTACGATCCGAGCGGAACGCCGGCATTCAGCGAGCAGTACTCGGCGCCGATGCAGGTGAAGGACCTCACGAACAACGCGTCGGATCACGTGTTTGGCCTCGCGATCAACGGCAACAGCACGAACATCGCGGTTCACGGTTTCGAGACGTTCTTCGCAGATACGTCGCTGCGACTGCAGGGCAAGTTCGCCACGTTCAACTCGGGCGCGGGCATTGCCTTCCACCCAGGTAACGTGGACGAGAACACCGCGGACACGAAGGCGCGCGTGGCGTTCGTTGCGTCGGGCGATTACTCGATCCAGATCGTGGACACGTACAGTTATCGGTTGCGTGGCCGCATCCCGATTCGGAGCAACCTCTATGGACCACTCCGCGCGGTCTATCCGACGGCGGCGGAGCTCAGTGCCGATCCGACACTCGCCGTGAAGCTGTTCGGCTTGACGCCCGAGGGACTGGTTATGATTGATGTGCACGCGAGTGATATTCAGTAGCGACGCACGCCTTCGCTGATCGACAAGCCTCGCGAGCCCGACCTTGTGTCGGGCTCGCGCATTTGGGGTGATACCATCGGAATGTTGCGCTTTACCACGGCGGGAGAATCACACGGACCTGCGCTCGTCAGCGTGCTGGAAGGCATGCCCGCGGGATTGCCACTGCTGGCCGACCACGTCAACACGGAGTTGGCACGGCGTCAGCAAGGGTATGGTCGCGGGCGCCGAATGCAGATCGAGCGCGACATGGTGGAGTTTCTGTCCGGCGTTCGGGCGGGTCAGACGCTCGGATCGCCGATCGCCATGATGGTCGCCAACCGCGACTGGAAGAATTGGCAGGACGTGATGGACCCGGCGCCCCGTGAGGGTGACCCGGATCCTCGCCGTCGCGCGGTGACCCGCGTGCGGCCTGGCCACGCGGACCTAACGGGGCTGCTCAAGTACGATCGAGACGATGCGCGCGACATCCTCGAGCGCGCGTCGGCGCGCGAGACGACGGCCCGCGTTGCTGCGGGTGCCATCTGCAAGCGCCTGTTATCCGAGCTTGAGGTGTCGATCGGTAGTCATCTCGTGCACCTCGGCGGCATCGACGCGAGACCGTGTGACATGCTGCCTGACGACATCAACGCCGCGGCGGATGCCTCGCCGCTGCGGACGCTCGATCGTGAGGCCGAGGGCGCCATGATCGCGCACATCGACGCGATCAAGCGCGACGGCAATACGCTTGGCGGCATCTGCGAGGTCGTGT
Source organism: Gemmatimonadaceae bacterium (assembly GCA_036509075.1). GTDB lineage: Bacteria > Gemmatimonadota > Gemmatimonadetes > Gemmatimonadales > Gemmatimonadaceae > JAJKIV01. The sequence goes on along the minus strand of DATCGG010000487.1, from coordinate 11,653 downwards.
GTCGCGGGTTGCCCGTTGGGTTGGGATCCCATGTATCGTGGGATCGCAAGCTCGATGGCCGGCTCGCGTCGGCATTGATGTCGATCCCGGCGGTGAAGGGCGTCGAAGTTGGAATCGGGTTCGAGGCGGCGCGACGCACGGGGGCGGAAGTGCACGACGAGATCGAACCCGCGCCCGGTCGAACGTTATCGGGGAACGTCCGGCGCAAAACGAATCGCGCTGGAGGATTGGAAGGGGGAATGACGACCGGTGAGCCGCTCGTGCTGCGCGTTGCGATGAAGCCGATCAGCACGCTCATGCGGCCGCTGGGCACAGTGGATGTGGCAACTGGGGAAACTGCGGCCGCGACGGCGGAGCGCAGCGATGTCACCGCGGTGCCCGCGATGGGCGTCATCGCCGAAGCCATGACGGCGTTCGTGCTCGCACAGGCGGCGCTCGAGAAGTTCGGCGGCGACTCGCTCGCGGAAACGAGGCGGAACTATGACAGCTACCTTTCGCACGTCGCAGATCGTCTCCGACATTGATGTCGGGAAGCCGCACCTGATCTTTGTCGGGCTGCCAGGGTCCGGAAAGACCGTGGTGGGTGAGGCCCTTGCCCTGCGTCTGAATCGCTCGTTTCTCGACTTCGATCGGGAAATCGAGCGGCGCGAGAGCGCATCGATCGCCGAGATCTTCGGCGTCCGTGGCGAAGCGTATTTCCGCGAGCAGGAGCTTGGTCTGACGCTCGAGCTTCGGCAGTGCGGCAATATGGTTGTGGCGCCCGGTGGTGGTTGGGTAACCAACAAAGGGGTCGTCGATATCATCCGACCACCGGCGCGGCTCATCTACCTCAAGGTGAAACCGGAGACGGCGCTGAAGCGATTGGGGGCCGCCCGGGCGGCTCGGCCGCTACTTTCGAGACCGGATCCGCTTGGCGAGCTCAAGCGTTTGTTCGTCGAGCGCGAACAGCTGTACGCGCAGGCGGATCACGAGATAAGCGCGGAAGTGCTTGACGTGAAAAGACTTGTCGATAAACTCGCTGAGCTTGCCTCTACTATAAAGGCCGGATAGGTTTGGCCATGGATGATCGGTTGGCAGACCTCCTGTCGATGTTGCGTGAGCGGTTCGCCGCAGACGCGAACGTCGAGGAGGTCGAAGCGTTTTTATCGTACGAAGGGTACGATCGGCGACAGATCGGTGAGATACTGTCGCTCTTATTCGCAGAGATTCCCATTCACACGACCGGCAACCAGTCGGTCGTTCAAAACCATATGACCTTTCGCGTGATGGGCCCACACGAGCGCGGCCGGTTCGCACCGGATGCTTGGGGCCATCTCCTGACGCTCACCGGTTCGGGTGCGCTTACCACGGCCGAGCTCGAGCATGTCATCGAGCGAGCGCTCATGCAGATCGACGGGAGAATCGCTCTCGATGACCTGCGGGCACTCATGGAAGGCGCGGGGTATGACCCGTCGGGTCCGTCGTCCGATCACGCGACCGTTCACTGAATAGCAGCATGGCCCGAAAGAAGTCGGACGGGATCGACGAAACGGTCACCCGTCGCATAGCGGGGCGAGGAAGCGCCGCACGCCCAGGCACCAAAACCGCTGGCCGTAGGTCCGCCGCCAAGAAAAAGACGTCCGCGACCAAGGCGCGGGCGCGTAAGGTCGCGCCTAACGTGGTCGAGGACGAAGGTCCGCCCGCACCTGCGGGCTCGACCTCGCTCGTCATCGTCGAGTCTCCCGCGAAGGCAAAGACCATCGGCAAGTACCTCGGCCGCGGATATCGCGTGAAGGCGACGGTCGGTCACGTCCGCGACCTGCCCGAGAAGAAGCTGGGCATCGATATCGAGAAAGGCTTCGAGCCCGAGTATGTGACCATCGCCGGCAAGGAGAAGACGCTCGCCGAGCTCAAGTCCGCCGCGCACGATTCGAAGGAAGTCTTTCTCGCGACAGACCCTGATCGCGAGGGAGAAGCGATCGCGTGGCACGTCGCGGAGCAGATCAAGCGACGTGGTGGCGCGCCCGTTCGTCGTGTGCTGTTCCACGAGATCACCAAGGATGCGGTGCAGCGTGCGCTCGCCAGCGCCGGCCACATCGACGAGAAAAAGGTCGAGGCGCAGCAGGCGCGTCGCGTGCTCGATCGCCTCGTGGGATACAAGGCGAGTCCGATCCTCTGGAAGACCGTCAAGAAAGGCATCTCCGCCGGACGTGTGCAGACAGTCGCGCTTCGCCTGATCGTGGAGCGCGAGCGCGAGATCCGCGCATTCAAGCCCGTCGAGTACTGGACCATCGAGGCGCAGCTGCAGAAGGGCGAGCAGCGCTTCACGGGCAAGCTGCATCACCTCGATGGCAAGAAGCCGGAGATCGGAAAGGAGGCCGACGCGCGCGAGATCGTCTCGGAGGTGGAACGGATCGCGGAGGCGGTCGCCCGCGATTCCCATCTGCCCGCCTCCGGCGGGCTCCCGCCGATTCCCGATTCCCGAGCTTTTCCAGTCACGGATGTAAAGCGGCGCGAACGCCGGAAGAATCCGGCGCCGCCGTTCACGACCAGTACGCTACAGCAGGAAGCGGCCAAGAAGCTCGGGTTCGGGTCCAAGCGAACCATGCGCCTCGCGCAGGATCTCTACGAGGGCATCGACATTGGCCCGGAGGGCGCGGTCGGTCTCATCACGTACATGCGCACCGACTCCACTCGCGTGGCCGAGAGCGCGGCGCTGCAGGCGCGCGACCATCTGCGCACGCTCTTCGGCGCTGACTACCTCGCCGCGACTCCGATGTTCTATGGCGGCGGCAGGAATGCGCAGAACGCGCAGGACGCGCACGAGGGCATCCGCCCGACCGATCCGGCGCGCCGGCCGGAGCTCGTTAGGCGCTACCTGAAGGAAGACCAGTTCAAGCTGTATCAGCTCATCTGGCAGCGCTTCATGGCATCGCAGATGGCGCCGGCGGTGTTCGACACCACCACCGTGGACTACGACCTCACGCAGGCCTCGGTCGCGGTGAAGACGACCCGCGCGTACCTGTTCCGCTCCACTGGAAGCGTGATCAAGTTCCCCGGGTTTCTTGCGCTGTATCGCGAGGCCCACGAGGAAGGCGAGCACCGCGCGCTCGAGGACGAGCAGGCGCTCCCGCCACTCGAGAAGGGAGAGCGCGTCCCGGTACGCGAGATCGTTCCGTCGCAGCACTTCACCGAGCCACCGCCGCGATTCTCCGAGGCGAGCCTGGTGAAGGAGCTCGAGCGCCTGGGCATCGGACGCCCGTCGACGTACGCACAGATCATCTCCACCCTCGTCGACCGCCACTACACACAGCTCGAGCAGCGGCGCTTCTTCCCGACCGCGTTGGGCGAAAGTGTGGAGCGGGTGATGGTCAAGCAATTCCCGGACATCTTCAACGTCGGATTTACGTCGGAGATGGAAGGGGAGCTCGATAAGGTCGAGGAGGGCGCGATGCCGTGGCGGCGGGTGCTCAGTGAGTTCTATCGGCCATTCGAGAAGTCGCTGAACTCCGTCCAGGTCGAAAGCCTCATCGCCGAGGCGCATGACTTGTCCGGACTGTCGGCGGAGCGATGTCCCAATTGCGGCGGGCGGCTCATGGCGAAGGGCGGCTTCTTCGGGCCCTTCGTCGCCTGTGAAAATCACCCGAAGACGTGTAAGTTCACTCGTCCGCTCAAGGGTGATCGAAAGCCGGCTGAGCCGACCGAGTACACGTGCCACGAGTGCGGCGCGATGATGTTGAAGCGGCACGGGCGCTCGGGCTTTTTCCTCGGCTGCAGTCGATTCCCGAAGTGTCGTGGCACGCGCTCCATGCCCACGGGCGTGATCTGCCCGAAGGATGGCGGCGAGATCGCCGAGCGGCGGTCGAAGAAGCGGGGGAAGGCGTTCTACGGCTGTTCGAATTATCCCAACTGCGATTTCGTCTGTTGGGACAAGCCCGTGCCGGAGAAGTGCCCGGAATGCGGCTACCTCGGTGCCGAGATGAAGTCGAGCAAGACCCGAGGTGAGTTCCGGAAGTGCGTCAAATGCGGGAATGAGTGGGACGTAGCAAGCCCGGAGCCGGAAGAAGCCGTGGCCGTCTGACCTGTTCGATCGTCCTTGTATCTAGGACGTTCGGACTCCTTTCACATTAAATGAACCTCATCGCCGCAATCGAATCGCGGCTGGGTTCGGGCTGGTCCATAGCGGGCGAGCTCGGAACCGGCGCGACCTCACGCGTATACCTCGCAACTCGCGGGGACGCTGGCCCGCGCCTGGTCGTGAAGGTCATGAAGAGCGGCGCTGCCGCTGCCGCGCGCTCACAGTACTTCCTGCTCGAAATGCAGGTGCTCCAGAAGATGAGTCACCCGAACGTCGTCCCCATGAGCGGTGCCGGGGAGGCGCACGGGATGCTCTACTTCACCATGCCGTTCCTCGAGGGCGACACTCTGCGCCAGCGGCTCGCCCGCGAGGGCGCGTTTCCGATGGGCGATGCCGTTCGAGTCGCGCGTGACATCGCGAACGCCCTCGTGCATGTGCACTCGTTGGGCGTGGTTCACCGTGATGTGAAGCCGGAGAACATTCTGCTGGCCCCTCACGGCGCGGTGCTGCTGGACTTCGGACACGCGCGTGCCCCGGCGATCATGCCCAGCGTCGACGCGCAGGATGCGAAGAAGTACATCGTGGGCACGCCGAATTACGTGAGCCCCGAGCAGGTGGCGGGCCGACGCGTCGCGGACTCCCGGTCCGACATCTATTCGCTGGGCTGCGTTCTGCTCGAGATGCTCACGGGCCAGTTGCCATTCGCCGCGTCGTCAGCTCGGGAGTCCATGCAGCGCCGACTCGACGAGCCGCCACCCGAAATCCGAGCGCTCCGCCCGGATGTTCCGGAGGAGCTGTCCAGCGTCCTCAAGGGGGCCATGAAGATCGATCCGGCCGAGCGGTACATGTCGGCCGGCCAGATGGCGGACGCACTGACGGGTGCGCTCGATCTTCTGCCCATAGCCTAGTGCTCAGACGAATCGTCTGGTATTAGCTGTATGAATTGACGAATCGTCTGTAATTACGTAGGTTTGGCGGATGATCGACCAAACCTCACTTGTCATTCTCGAGACCCTCCAGTCGGACGCCCGGATTTCCAACGCGGAGATAGGGCGCAGGGTCGGGCTCGCACCCTCGGCTGTCTTCGAGCGCATCAAGAAGCTCGAGGAGCGCGGCGCCGTGCGGGGCTACAACGCGAACATCGACCCCGCCGCTGTCGACCTCGGGCTCCTTGCGTTCGTGCTCGTGCGTGCGGAGGAGCGCGGTGGGGCGCCCCGTACCGAGGCGGCCCTCGTGGCGATCCCGGAAGTGCAGGAGGTCCATCACGTCGCGGGCGAAGACTGCTTCATGCTGAAGGTCCGCGCCCGCGACACCGCGGCGCTCAACGATCTGCTCGCGAATCAGATCGGCGCGCTCGAGAGCGTGCGATCCACCAAGACCACGATCGTTCTTCGCACCGCCAAGGAGACGTCCACCATCCCGATCGCCAGCCCGGAGCTCGCGCGGTCCCGTGAGGCTGGAGATGACAACCGTTGATCGTAGCACCCCGGGCGCTCAGCATCCCTCACGCGCGCTAGTTCTCGCTGCGTTCGCGGCGATCTACCTCATCTGGGGATCGACCTACCTCGCGATCAAGTACGCGGTCGCGACGGTGCCGCCGTTCTTCATGACCGGCGTGCGGTTCTTCGTCGCCGGCTGTGCGCTGTATGCCTGGTCGCTCGTGCGCGCACGACGCGGCGGAGTCGACTCCGAGCCAGCCCAGTCGCCTTCGGTCATTCGTCGGCGATGGCGCGACGCATTCATCGTCGGTGCGCTGCTGATTGTCGGTGGCACCGCCCTGGTCGGTTGGGCCGAGCTCTCCGTGCCTTCTGGCATCACGTCGCTGGTGTTGGCGACGACGCCGCTCTGGATGGTAATGATGGAGAGCGTCGTCGAGTCGAAACGCGCGCCCACGCCGCGTGTCATCGCTGGCGTCGTCGTCGGCATCGTCGGGCTCGCGGTGCTGGTCGGGCCGTCGCTGCTCTCCGCGGACGGCGAGATGGACGTGTTAGGCATCGCCAGCCTGGCGCTCGCTGCGCTCGCGTGGTCGGGCGGTGCCATGTTCTCGCGACGCGCCGCCGCACCGCCGTCACCCGTGCGTGCGACGGCGATGCAGATGATCGCCGGGTCGCTGCTGTCAGTCGCAGCGGGCTTCGCGATCGGGGAGCACCACCGGTTCGCACCCTCGGAGATCACGCCCGCGTCGATCGTCGCCGTGGCGTATCTCGTAGTCGCCGGCGCACTCGTGGGATTCACGGCCTATCTGTGGCTCATGCGAGTGTCCACGCCGTCGCGCGTGACGACGCATGCGTACGTGAATCCCGTCGTTGCTGTGCTGCTCGGCTGGGCTATTCTTGGCGAAACGATCACGGCTCGCACGGCGGTCGCCATGGCGATCATTGTCGTGGCGGTCGTGCTCATCGTGAGCGCACCGCGTGGCGCGCGCTCCCCGAGGGCGTGGCGCGTGCTATCATTCCGCCATGGCGAGCTCGCTGAGCGGAGATCGTAGCGAAACCCAGCCGGTCATTCACATTGCGGGAGGTGGGCTCGCGGGCAGCGAGGCTGCGTGGCAGCTCGCGGAGCGTGGGTCTCGCGTGGTGATCCACGAGATGCGACCGCTCCGTGGAACGCCCGCCCATCGCTCGAGCCTTCTCGCGGAGCTCGTGTGCTCGAACACGTTCAAGAGCACCGAGACCTCGAACGCGCACGGATTGCTCAAGGCCGAGATGCGCGCGCTGGGCTCGCTCATCCTTCGCGCCGCCGACGAGGCACGTGTGCCCGGTGGCTCGGCGCTCGCGGTGGATCGCGAGGTGTTCGCGGCCACGGTTCATCGCTGGGTCACCGGTCATCCGCGCATCAACGTCGTCCGTGAGGAAGTGACGGAGCTGCCATCGCCAGGCATCGTGGCGACCGGCCCGCTCACGTCCGATGCGCTCTCAGTCACGATTCAGCAGCGACTCGGCGTCGAATCGCTCGCGTTCTACGACGCGATCGCGCCGATCGTCGCGGGCGAGTCGATCGATGCGTCCATCGTGTTCCGCGCGTCGCGGTACGGTAAGGAGACGATGTCCGACGCGGATGGTGTCGCCGCGTCGGCTGCCTCCGATCTCGCGGGCGAGGGCGCGTACGTCAACTGTCCGTTCACTCGCGAGCAATACGAGGCGTTCCTGGACGCGCTCATCGCGGCCGACCAGTACGAGGGGCATGACTTCGACCCGATCCCGTATTTCGAGGGATGCATGCCGGTCGAGGAGATGGCACGACGCGGTCGTGAGACGCTTCGCTTCGGGCCGATGAAGCCGGTTGGCCTGCGCGACCCGCGGAGCGGACGAGAGGCCTACGCGATTGCGCAGCTCCGCATGGAGGATCGCGGCGGTCGGATGTGGAATCTCGTCGGCTTCCAGACGCGTCTGCGCACGCGCGAGCAGCAGCGCGTCTTTCGGATGATTCCGGGGCTGGCCGATGCGGAGTTCCTGCGCTGGGGCTCCGTCCATCGCAACTCGTACGTGAACGCGGCCGCGGCCCTCACGAGGCACCTGTCGCTTCGCGACGATCCCATGACGCTGTTCGCAGGTCAGCTGACGGGCGTAGAGGGCTATACCGAGAGCTCGGCGACGGGGTTGCTCGCCGGCATGAACCTCGCGCGCCTCGTTGCCGGAGAGCCACCGGTGATCCCGCCGCCGACGACCATGCTCGGCGCATTGTACCGGTACCTTCACGAAGCCGACCCGCGTCATTTCCAGCCGATGAACGCGAATTTTGGTTTGCTCGACGAGCTGGAGGTACCGGTGCGCGACAAGCGGCGGAAGCGGGAGTTGATAGCGGAACGCGCGCTCCGTGCCCTCGATGAGTGGAGCACCGCGACCGGCATCACCGAGGGAGTCGCGTGACGCCGCGGGCTCGAGCAGCCGCGAGCGACCCGACGGCGCCCAGCTCGCCTCCTGTTGGTCCGTCGCCCGAGGTTGACGAGTACCTCGAGCACCTGCGCGGTGAGCGCGACGTATCACCGAATACGATCCTGGCCTACGGACGCGACCTGAAGGAGCTCGTCGAGTTCTTCTCGAATTACTACGGCGGCGGCGCATGGACCTGGCAGGGCGTCGACCGGCTCGCGATCCGCGGATTCCTGGCGCACCTAACGAGGCGTGGTCTGTCGAAGCGATCGATCGCCCGCGCGCTTTCCGCCGTGCGAGGCTTCTACCGCTTTCTGCACCGCAATGAAGTCGTGGACGCCAACCCTGCACGGGCCGTCGGTTCGCCAAAGCTCGAGCGCTACCTGCCGAACTATCTCGACCGGGCGCAGATCGACCTCGTGTTCCAGGCGGCAGAGGTGCGCGCCTGGGAAGGGCGATTCAACGACGTCCGCAACCTCGCCATTCTGGAGCTGTTCTATTCCACGGGGATGCGACTTTCGGAGCTTCGCGGCATCAACCGCGGCGACCTCGATCTCGTCTCTCAGCAGGTGAAGGTGACGGGGAAGGGACGAAAGCAGCGCATCATTCCGGTTGGCGATCACGCGTCGCTCGCCCTGCGAAATTACGAGGCGAAACGCGACGAGCTTGCGCGACAGGTCGGAGCCCGGGTCGACCGCATGGCCTTTTTCCTCAGTGCGCACGGACGTCGGTTGAGCACCCGATCGATTCAGCTCGTTGTCACCAGGTTCCTCGGCCAGATCGACGAGAATGCGGGTCTGAGCACCCACTCCCTTCGACACACCTTCGCTACGCATCTCCTGGACGCCGGGGCCGATCTCCGGGCGGTGCAGGAGTTGCTTGGGCATGCGTCGATTTCCACGACGCAGATCTACACGCACACCAGCGTCGAGCGGCTGAAACAGGTCTACCGGAAGGCTCATCCACGCGCCTGAGCCAAACGGGCTCGCCTTTTTCTTGCAAAGGCAGGTGGCATGCGACTCGAACAGGTCCCGCTTTTCATCGGAGTCATCGTCGCGATTCTGGGACTCGGCCTGGTGCTCGACGCACAGCTGCCCGAGGGATTCTCTCATTCCCGGGAACGCCGGCGGCGCGAGCGAACCGAGCGCAATCGGCCCGGTGAAACCCTGATGGGCCTTGGCGTGATGGCCATGGCAGCCGCGCTCATCGGCAGCGACGAATGGCGATTCGGAACGCTGGCGGTGCTCGCGGGTGTGGTGCTGCTCGGAACTGGGGCGTGGCTGAATCGAGACTACCTGCGCGAGCTCTTTCTCTTTCGTGGCGCCTCGCGGCGTGGGGAGAAACGTTCCGAACCCCGCGGGGCGGTGGCAACGAGCCAACCCCGGACGGACTCGAGTGTCATGAGGCCTCCAGTCGTTCCGGGGTTGGCGGACAGCCCCGCCGCGGCTCGGAGCGTCATCCGAGGGGATCGTGAAACGCCGATCATGACCGCCAGGGAACCGGTATCGAGCGAGGACGACTCTGCCGGCGACGATACGCCTCAGGACGGACAGCCGCGGCTCCGCATTCGCTGAGCTCTCCTGTGTGCGGCCGATGTTGCCCGGCAGCGACCGGCTATCTTTTCGAGCATGGAACGCACGCTTCCGCGCATTCGCGCGACCACGATTCTCGCCGTCCGCCGCGACGGTAAAGTGGCGCTCGGCGGCGACGGCCAGGTGACCGTTGGCGAGACCGTCATGAAGTCGAACGCGCAGAAGGTGCGCGCGCTTCATGGTGGCCAGCTTCTCGCCGGGTTTGCCGGGAGTGCCGCGGACGCCTTCACCCTGTTCGAGAAGTTCGAGGAGAAGCTCGAGCGCTATCCCAACAACCTCTCACGGGCAGCCGTCGAGCTGGCCAAGGACTGGCGCAGTGACCGGGTGCTGCGGCGTCTCGAGGCGCTGCTTGCGGTCGTGGACCGCCAGCACGGCTTCGTCATCTCGGGCACGGGCGACATCATCGAACCCGACGACGGCATCCTCGCCATCGGGTCGGGTGGGTCGTACGCGCTCGCCGCGGCGCGCGCGCTCGTAGCGGCGACGACGCTCTCGCCCGCGGAGATCGTGCGGCGCGGGCTCCACATCGCCGGCGAGATCTGCGTCTATACCAATACCAACATTACCGTTCTCGAGACTCCGGCCTAACGCCATCTCGACGCGGTCCGGTCCTTTGCCATCCCGATGCCCAGCACACGCACGCAGCAGGTCGTCGCCCGCCTCGCTGATCTCACCCCGCGACAGATCGTCGCCGAGCTCGATCGCTACATCGTCGGACAGGGCGATGCGAAAAAGGCCGTCGCCATCGCGCTCCGCAACCGGTGGCGGCGCCAGCGCGCGCCGGACGCCATCCGGGACGAGATCTCGCCGAACAACATCATCCTGATCGGCCCCACCGGCGTTGGGAAGACGGAGATCGCGCGGCGACTCGCGAAGCTTGCCGGCGCGCCGTTCGTGAAAGTCGAGGCGTCGAAGTTCACCGAGGTCGGGTACGTCGGCCGCGATGTGGAAGCGATGGTGCGTGACCTCGTCGAGAGCGCGATCGACATGGTTCGGACGGAGCGCGAGTCGGACGTGGAGGATCTCGCGCACGAGAAGGTCGATGAGCGGTTGCTCGACCTGTTGCTGCCGGTGCCGGCGGACGCGAAGGGGAGCACACCGGCGCCCGCGCCCGTCGCCGCGGCGGCCGGAGCAGGGCAAGGCAGCTCGGGACCGCCAGGCGTATTCGTCGTCGGCTCGGACGGATCGGTCCAGCACGAAGCCGATGGCAATGCCGCGATGGACCGCTACAAGCGCACGCGCGAAAAGCTCAAGCAGCTGCTGCTCGACGGTCAGCTCGAGACCCGAGAAGTCGAGGTGGAGGTCACACAGCACGGACCCATGTTCGACATGATGGTCCCGCAAGGCGCGCCGGAAGGCATGGAAAACTTCACCGAGATGCTTCAGGACATGCTGCCGAAGCGGAAGAAGAAGCGGACGGTGAAGGTGTCGGAGGCGCGGCGCATCCTGCTCGAGCAGGAGTTCGACAAGCTGATCGATCTCGAGGACGTGACATCGGACGCGCTCGAGCGCGTCGAGAAGTTAGGCATCATCTTCCTCGACGAGATCGACAAGATCGCCGGCGCGCGCGGCGAAGGCGTGGGCGGTCCCGATGTGTCGCGCGAGGGCGTGCAGCGCGACCTCCTGCCGATCGTGGAAGGCTCGAACGTGCAGACGAAGTACGGCATGGTGAAGACGGACCACGTTCTGTTCATCGCCGCCGGCGCGTTCCACGTATCGAAGCCGAGCGATCTCATTCCGGAGCTGCAGGGCCGGTTCCCGATTCGCGTGGAGCTCAAGCCGCTCACGGAGGCGGACTTCGTTCGCATCATGACCGAGCCCGAGAACGCGCTCACCAAGCAGTACGCGGCGCTCGTGGAGGCGGAGGGGGCGAATCTCTCGTTCACCTCGGATGGCGTCGCCGAGATCGCGCGGATCGCTACGGTGGTGAATGGCCGCATGGAGAACATCGGCGCGCGGCGGCTGCACACCGTCATGACGACGCTGCTCGAGGACGTGATGTACGATCTCCCGGACCGCGGTACGGGCGCGATCAACGTCGACAGGCAGGTAGTGAACGACCGGCTGCGCGCGGTGATGGAGGACGAGGACCTGCGGCGATATATTCTGTAGTCATCGGGAATCGGGAATAG
>DATCGG010000486.1:0-26426 GCA_036509075.1 Gemmatimonadaceae bacterium | reverse complement strand
ATGGCGGTGCCGTGATCGGGCGACGTCCGAGGAAACGGCAAGCCCAGGGTCACGTTCACGGCGCGGCCGAATGCCGCGACTTTGATCGCCGTCATGCCGACATCGTGGTAGGGCGCGATTACGGCATCGAATTCACCGCGGAGCGCGCGAACGAACACCGTGTCCGCGGGATAGGGACCCGCAACGCCGGCACGGCGGGCCGCTGGCCGCAGCACGGTGTCGTCCTCCGTTCCGAAGCGCCCTCCGTCGCCAGCGTGCGGATTCAGCGCGCACAAGGCGATGCGCGGCGCGGCGACCCCGAACCATTCCACGAGCCCGCGCCGCGTGATTTCGGCGGCACGCTCGATCGCCTCGCCGGTTACCGCGTCCGGCACGGCGCGGAGCGGAAGGTGCGTCGTCGCGAGGATCACGCGCAGCGGATGCGCGAGGGCGTCCGCCGCAGCGGAGGATGCCAGCATCATCGCGACCCGCGCGCCCGTGAGGGCGCCGAGCATTTCGGTGTGGCCGGGAAAGTCGTATCCGCCGGCGAGCAGTGCGGCCTTGTCGATCGGCGCGGTGACGATCCCGTCGACCGTCCCCGACCGCGCCATCTCCACCGCGCGCTCGATGGCGCGACCCGCGAGCCGTCCAGCCAAGGCAGCTCGATCGGCATCGGCGCCTAACGGCTGCCATGCGCCGACGGACTCGTCGACCGCGGCACTGGTGCCGTCGGGTCCGACGACGATGAGATCGGCGATCGCCGCGAGCGCCACATCGGCTCGCGCCGCGGCAACGATCTCCGGACCGATGCCGCGCGGGTCGCCTAACGTGACAGCGAGGCGGACGGGATGCGACCCCACAGTGGCCGTGCGCTCTCGGTCGCTAGATGCGGACCGAAACGTACAGGTCCTTGCGCATCTGATCGATCACGCGTCGCATGCCACGTTCCTGGGCGAGCTGATCGCGAATCTGGTTCTTGAAATCGGAGAGCGTATAGTCGCCGCCATCATCCGCTTTGACGATCTGGGCCACGACATACTTCTTCGTACCGCGAGCGGGGTCATCGATGGGAAACGGGTCGATGAACGCTCCCGTGCCCTTTCCCTCGAACGCGGTGCGATACGAGTCGGGAAGCTGCGTGCGGTCGAACGGCTGGAGGCTCCCCTTCTCCTCCTGGGCGGCGTTGTCGTGGTACTTCGCCGCCAGTGAATCGAAGTTCGCACCGCCCTCCCACAGCATCTTCACGGTGTCGGCCCGCAGCTTTGCGGCGGCGATGTCGCCAGAATCAATGTGGGGCTTGATCAGGATGTGGCGAGCCTTCACTTCACCTGGCTGGACCCGATCGACGCGAATGATGTGGTAGCCGAACGGCGTCTCGATCACGGGGCTCATCTGGCCCGGGGCGAGCGCGAACATCCATCGGTCGAACTCGGGCACCATGTTGCCGCGTCTGTTCCATCCGAGATCTCCGCCGAGCTCCTTGGAGCCGGGATCCATCGACTCGCGCTTCGCAATCTGGTCGAAGTCCCCGCCCTTTCGGATCTCGATGAGCAGCGACTCCGCCTTCGCCCGCGCAACCTCCTTGGCCTTCGGCGAAGCTATGGTAGGGACGACGATCTGGCGGAAGGAAACCGTCGCGGGACGCTTCGGCAGATTGCCCTTCGATTTCTCGAACGCTTCGTTGACGTCCTGCTCGCTCACCGGAACAGGGACAATCTTTCCAACCTGCCGCAGCTTCGCGAACAGCTTCTCCTGCAGGGCATTCCGTCGCGAGCGCTCGTTCATCCAGCGCTTGTACTCCTCGGGCGTTCCGAAGCCACCACTCTTGAGCGCCTGGGCGAATTCAGCGTCGGTCTTGAACTGGCCCCGGACGCGCTTCACCTGGGCGTCGGCAGAGTTCTGCACATCGAGATCGGACACGTGCACGGACGTGTCGCGCAGTGCGTGCTGCACGATCGCTTCTTCGTCGATCATCTCCTGAAGCACGCCTCGCGCCGTCTCCATCCATTCGGCGGAGTCGGTCGGGATCTTGAGACCACGCGCCCGGCGCTCGCTCAACTCCTCAGTGAGCTCGCTGAGGAGGACCGGTCGATCGCCCACGACGGCGATCACCCGGTCCACGGCCAGGCCACCGCTGTCCGTCTGTGCGGATCGGGGCAGGACCGGGGGTCCCGGTGGCGTGTTCTGCGCGGCCGCCGCCGGTAATGCGAGGACAGTCGCGAGCGTAACGATTCGGAGCGTCTTCAAGGAATTCATGACTCCTTCTACCCGGCACTGGTGGCGCTGGTCCACCGCGGCCACAAAGCACGAGCGGGCGGCGGCTCCGCCCGCTCGTCGATCTCACTACGGCTTTTTCTTCGCAGCCGAATCCGGCGCGGGAGCAGGCGAAGGCGTTGTCGGCGTGGCCGCGCCCGGCTGACCCGGAAGAGGAACTGCCGACTGCGGCTGCTGCGCCGCCTTCGTGGAGTCCGCCACGGCGCGGATGCGCTGCGCACGCTCGAGCGCGCGATCGATGCCCGCCGCGTTGATCTTGTAGTCGTACTTGGAGTGGAGGGCCGACTCGAGCGGCGGCTGCACCGGAATGAACTGCTCGTCCTTCGTCAGCAGGCGATCGAGATAGTTGTCCACTCGGGCAGCGGCAAGCCGCTCGCGCTCGGCAACGGTCTTCGCGCTGTCGGCGAGCCGGTTCGGCGAGATGTTGAGTCCGGACCAGGTGTTCGCGACCATGCTCACGAATGCGTGCTTGATCTCGGTGGTTTCCGACGTGTCGAGCCCGACCTTCGCGCTGTCCGCTTGACGCAGCAGCAGGTCGTTCCGGAAGACCGCCTTCACGAAGCTCGGGATCAAGGAGTCCGGCGCCTGCTGGATCTGCTGGCGCAACTGCTGGGCGTTCGGGGAGAACGCCGGGATCCACTGCGCGACGCGTGCCGCGGTCAGGTCGCCCATTGTCGACGTGGCGACGACCGTTTTGTCGTCCTTGTGCGCATCGGGCGCGGCGGCGACGGCCTTCACGACGGCAGCCGCGTTAGGCTTGACCTGGACCTTCGCTGCCTCGTCGAGCTTCGCCACGTACGTGCTTTCGCCAGTCCGCGTTGCCGCCTGGTTGTTCATCTGGGCGAACTGCTCCTTCACCTCTTCGTAGGTCGAGCGGCGAATGACGTGGTAGCCGTATTGTGACCGGACCGGCTGCGAGATCTCGCCGGGCTTGAGCGCAATGACGGCATTCGAGAACTCGGGGACCATCTGCTCCTTGGCGAACAGCCCGAGGTCACCGCCAGGTCCCGCCGCGTTCGGGCCGTTGTACTTCGTCGCCATCTCGGCGAAGTTCGCCGACGTGAGCTGCGCGCGAACGGACTGCGCTTTCTTCAGGGCGGAATCGGCGGCGGGGCTGTTACCCGGCGGCGCATTGAACAGGATGTGCCGAGCCGCGAGGTACTTGCCGCTTGCGAACGCAGCGGCATTGCCAGCCGTGTCCGTCGACACCCAGTTCTTCGCAATCACGTCATACCACTTTTTGATGCGGGTATTCGTGGTCGCTGCCCACATCGCCTGGTCGATCACCTCGGGCTGATTCAGCGAGTCATCGTGCGCGGCGGCGCGTGCGAGCAGCTGATAGTTCACCCACATGCCGGCGACCGTCTCGACGACGTCACGGCGGAGCGGGGCCTTCGACGCGCCAAGTAGCTCGCCGAGGCGAGTAACGGAGAGCTCCTGTGAGCCGGCGCGTGCTGCGACATCGACGTGCGCAGTCATCGCCTCTTTGAAGCCGTCGCATGCGGCGAGTGGAACGGAAACGGCGAAGGCGAGGACGAGTGAACGTTTCATCGGGATGGAGTTTGGAGTTCGGGCTAATCGGCGCGCCGCCGTGGGCCCGTTGACACGCGGTCACGGCACATACGACTCGACGATTGCGGGCGGTACTCTGGTACAGCGAAAGCCGACGCGTTCAGGCCGCCGCCAGGCCTCGCAGGGCTCGCACGAGCCCGTCGAGGATCGGAGAGCCGCCCACACGCGTCAGCTTGAGGGAGAGCGGGTGCGTACGTCGCACCTCAGCCTGGAACTGGACCTCGTGGAACGCGGCCGACAGCCCCTTCATCCTGGGCACAGCCGTGTCGCGAAAGGTAACACGGGCCTCGTCGCCGCGCACCAACAGACCATCGATCCCGAGCGCCCCCCCGACAATACGGAGGGTCGCGGTGGCAAAGAAAGCCTCCGCCGATGGTGGAAGCGGTCCGAACCTGTCTCGTACCTCCGCCCGGAGCTCCTCGATCGGCTCAGGCGCCGACAGTGCGCTCAACCGCCGATAGACGTCCAGCTTCGCGTCCTGCGACGGGATGTACTCATCGGGCAAGTATGCCGGCAGGTCCAGTGAGACATCCGACGGAACGAGCTTCGGGCTGCCACCACCGTCCATGACCCGGCGCACGGTCTCCTCGAGCATGCGCAGGTACATGTCGAAGCCAACCGCATGCACGAACCCCGACTGTTCGGGCCCGAGCAGGTTGCCCGCGCCGCGCAGCTCGAGATCCTTCAGCGCGACGCGATATCCGGAACCGAGCTCGGTATGGTGCTCGAGGACCTGGAGTCGTCGTTCGGCATCGGGGTCGACGGCGTCCGGAACCATGAGATAGCAGTACGCGCGACGGTGGGACCGCCCTACCCGACCCCGCAGCTGATACAGCTGCGCCAAGCCGAAGCTGTCCGCCCGGTTCACGAACATCGTGTTGGCGTTGGGTACGTCGAGCCCGGATTCCACGATCATCGTCGATACCAGCACGTCGACCTCGCCGCCCACAAAGCGGTGCATCACGTCCTCGAGATCGCGCTCCTTCAGCTGCCCGTGCCCCACGGCTACGCGCGCCCGCGGAACAATCCGGCGGATGCGGTCCGCTATTGCCTCGATCGTCTCGATGCGATTGTGCACGAAGAACACCTGGCCGCCACGATCGAGCTCGCGAGCGATTCCTTCCTCGATTAGCGCTTCGTCCCACGGCTCGACGAACGTGAGGACCGGAGACCGATCACGCGGCGCGGTCTGCATCAGCGTCATGTCGCGAAGACCGGCGAGCGACAAATGCAGCGTTCGCGGGATCGGCGTCGCCGTGAGTGTCAGAACGTCGGTCTCCAGACGAAGGTGCTTGAGGCGCTCCTTGTGCTTCACCCCGAAGCGATGCTCCTCGTCGATCACGATGAGGCCGAGGTTCGAGAACCTCACATCGGGGCTGAGTAACCGGTGTGTGCCGATGATGATGTCGATCTTCTTCGCGGCGAGATCGGCAAGGATGTCCGTCTGCTCCTTCGCGGACTGAAAGCGGCTGAGCGCCGCCACGCGAATCGGGAAATCGGCGAAGCGGTCGCTGAAGGTGCGCTGGTGCTGATCGGCAAGAATTGTCGTTGGTACGAGCACGGCGACCTGCCGATCCGACTGCACCGCCTTGAAGGCGGCACGCACAGCAATCTCGGTCTTGCCATAGCCGACGTCTCCAACGAGCAGTCGGTCCATGGGTCGCGGCTTCTCCATGTCCTGTTTGACGTCGACCGTGGCGTTGCGCTGGTCGGGCGTATCCTCGAACAGGAACGACGACTCGAGCTGTCGCTGCCACGGCGTATCCGGAAAATGCGGAGCGCGCGATGCGACCTGGCGGCGAGCGTACAGGTCGAGCAGTTCCACGGTCATTTCCTGGATCGCCGTCCGGGTGCGATCGCGCTGCTGTGCCCAGCGTCTTCCGCCCAGCTTGTGCAGGCGCGGCGGCGCACTGTCGCCATCGGCGTCGCCCGCAGCGCGATAACGCTCGATCTGATCGATGCGATAGAGCGGGACGTTCAGCCGGTCGCCACCTTCGTACTCGATGACGGCCACTTCGACGGTGCTCTCGCCGACGAAGATCGTTTGAAGTCCGCGGTAGATGCCAACCCCGTGCTCGAGGTGCACCACGAAGTCGCCGGACTTAAGGGCCGTGATGGCTTCGAGGGTTGCACCGGTGGAGTAACGGCGCGCTCGGCGGAGACGTCTTTCACGTCTGAATATCTCGTGGTCGGTCAGGACGCGAAGACCGGGAACCGGGAACAGGGAACCGGGAACAGAGGCTCCTCGAGAAGTCACAGTTCCCTGTTCCCCGTTCCCCGTTCCCGGTATTACAAAGCCACCATCCAGCACGCCGATGACCAATGCCGCCGGCGACGGGCTGAACGTGTCCTCGTTCAGCAGTTCATCGAGACGCTCGGCCTGCCCTTCGTTGTCGCACAGGATGATGGTTGGCATCCCATCTCGGACGACACGGCGCAGACGCTTGATGTCGCGGTCGATCGCATCGGGGTGCCGGATCGGGAACACCACGTCGGCGCCCGTTCCTGCGCCTGGCACCACCGCGATGGTGCCGAAGTCGCGCAGCGATTGCATCGCGTCGCCCGGCGACTGAAAGAGCTCATCACGCCTCGGGACATCCTCGCCACGTCGTCGGGCGAGGTCGAGGTGATGCTCGGCTTCATCCCACGTGCGCTGCAACTCTGGCTCGATGTGCGCATCGCTCGGAAGGATCACAATCGTCTCCGGCGGCCAGAGCGACGGCACGGATACCCGCTCGAATTCGCTGCTCTCGTCCTCGGAAACGTGGCCGTCGACAGGGAGGACGATGGCGACGTCGGCTTCGCGTGTGGAGCGCTGGCTGAGCAGGTCGAAGTGACGGAGCTCGATGATCTCATCGCCCCAGAATTCGAGCCGCACCGGGTCGGCCATGCCGAAGCTGTAGATGTCGAAGATTCCGCCGCGCACTGAAAACTGGGCGACGTCGTCGACCATCGGCACGCGCTCGAATCCGACTTGCTCCAGGTGCTCAGCAATCTCCTCGGGCCGCCTAACGTCGCCCTTGCGGAGCTCGAGCCGCGCGGCGCGAAGCGTCGTCGGCAGCCGGGTCCGTTCGAGCACCGCACGCGCTGTGGTCAGCAACACACGGACATCGCCTCGCGAGACGCGTTCGAGAGTCTCCACGCGCTCCCCAGCAATCTCCGCGTGCGGTTCGGCCTCGCCGAACCCTTCTCGAGGCGGATACAGCGCCACCGGCGTCTCGTCGAGGATCGCCTGCAGGTCGGCGAGCCATCGCTCGGCCTGCGGGACGCCTTCAGCGATGACAACGAAGAACCGCGTGGAGAGGCGCTGGACGAGCGCGGCGAGCGTCACCGCGTCGCTCGAGCCGACGAGCCCCCCGATCGTCAGGCGCTCACCGGGCGTGGGAACCGTGTTCACGACACGCGCGAACGCCGGCAGCGATGAAATCGCTTCGACCAGGGTCGGAAGAGCCACTACGCTGCCGCCTTGACCGTCCCGCGACTGGCGCGCTCGCCGCTCCCCCGCGCGATGATGGCTTCGGCAAGGAGAACGAGCGCAGCGAGAATCAGGATCGGCGTGGACAGCGGACGTCGCGCCGAGCCGGTGTAGGCGTCGTTCGCCCAACGCTCGCCGTCGTTCGTTAGGCTCACGTCGCGACCATCGAAGCGCGCGCGGAGCGACGCTGCGGACAGTCGCGCCAGCGACGACTCCTGCGGTTCGCCGTTCACCACGACGGCGCCGGCCTTGTTGCCGCCACGTCGCATGAAGTACACGCCCGCGCGATCCGGCGCAACGATCTCGCCGTTCGCGATGGGCACGGGCTGCCCGGCGGCGTCATCGACGGCCTGCACGCCCGCGGGCGCGCGCAACCGCGCTCCCGGAGTGGCCGACAGCACGATCCCCGCGTCGCCGGCGAGTCGCTGAGACGCGGCCTCCGCGAGCCACGGAAGGAATCCCGCCCGAACCGGGAAGTCCGTTGCCGACGGATCGAGCGGCGACGCGATGATGACATACCGATCGCCGGCAACGATCCAGGGTTCGGTGCCAACGCGCGCGAGCGTGTCGGCCGTTGGCTCGCCCTGCGCGGTGAGTGGGAACCGCATCGACACGGTCGCCCCATCGATGAGCTTGAGCGGCGCGCTCGGTGCCTCGCGAGCGGTGCCAGTCTCGTGACGTGCGGCGCCGAAGCGCCAGGGAACGCCGAGCCGCTCGAGCGCCCGGTTGGCGGCGCCGACGCGCACGGGATCGGACGGAGCGACGATCAGCGCCGGCAGACGCGTGAGCGCATCCGCCGAGACGATCGCCGCATCGGGGCCGAGGCGAAGGCGATCGCTCTGAACCAACGCATCAGTGGCGGTTCGCACGAACGTCCCGAGGCTCGGATCGATCGTCACG
The DNA here is from genome assembly GCA_036509075.1 of Gemmatimonadaceae bacterium. Lineage (GTDB taxonomy): Bacteria > Gemmatimonadota > Gemmatimonadetes > Gemmatimonadales > Gemmatimonadaceae > JAJKIV01. The sequence continues at coordinate 18,226 of DATCGG010000486.1, read as the reverse complement.
GATGGCGCTGCGCCGATCCACACCGCGAAGTAGCGCACGTCATCGGCACGGAGCTCGTCAGGCTCAAGCTCGACCGACCCGGCCACCCACCCTCGCTCCGGGGGAGCGGCCCTAACGAGGATTTCACCATCGGCGACGGCTGTTCCGCGCGCGAGCGTGCGTGCCGCAGCCCCGGCCCCTCCGATCGCAATGCGATACGTCGCCGAGTCGGCGCCGAGGGTCCGGGCGACGACGGTGCCGCGCGGGGTCCATCGGGTGGGACGCGCTTCCGCGACGATCACGGCGTGATTCGCCGGCGGAGCGCCCGCAGGCATGAACACGCTCGCGCCCACGTCCGGTGTCGCGGTCGTGCGTCGCCACGATGTCGCCTGACCGTCGGTCGCCACCGCGACGTGACGCGCGGAGAGGCCCGCGGCGCGCACGAGGCCCACCGCCCGCGTGACGGCGCCCGGCAAGTCGCCAGCGCCGGCAGTGGGCTCGAGCCGTTGGATCGCGTCGGCTACCGAGGAGCTCGATCCTCCGACCACGCGGCCATCCGCGGTGACGAGCCACACGCGATCCGACGGCGTCGCGTGGCGTGCCGCCGCCAGCGCGGCCGCGCGCAACCGGCGAAAGAGCGGCGCCCCATCGATGATGGTGGACGTGCTCAGTGAGTTGTCGAGCACGATTGCCATCGCTGTGGGCGCGTGGCCCGAGCCGATCAGTCGCCCGACCGGCCTCGCTGCCGCGAGTGCGATGAACAGCACGGCGAGAATGCGGAGAAACATCAGCAGGAAGTTTCTCAGCTTGAGCTTTCGTGAGTTCTCGCGCTCCGCACGCAGGATATAGCGGGCGGCGGGAAACTCCACGCGCAGCGAGATGCGCCGTCGGAGCAGGTGAAGCAGCAGCGGGACCGCTGCGGCACCTGCCAGCAGCAGGTAGAGTGGTTCGAGGAAGCTCACGGCAGGCGCTGGCGAGCGGCGAACGCTTTGCGCAACGGGACGCCAAACGGCTCGTCGGTGGTGAAGACTTCGTAGCCCGCGCCGGTGGATTGCAGCGTGGTGCGCCACTCGCCGATGGCTTCCTCGACCGTCTTGCGGTAGGCGGCTCGGACGTCGGCGACCGTCGCGGTCACCTCGAGCCCAGATTCCGGGTCGGCAAACACGGCCTCTCCGGCAAGCGAGAGGTCTCGTTCCGCGGGATCCATGATGTGCAGGACGGTCACGTCATGCCCAACCGCACGGAGCATCTTCACCGCCTCGGCGACGGCTGCTGGTTCGACGAGCAGGTCGGAGATGAGAACGACCATGCCCGGACGTCGAATGAGCCGCGCCGCCTGCATGAGTGCCTCGGGCGCGATCGACGCGAGGCCCGCGCCATCTTCCTCGAGCGCATGCAGGATGCGCCGCCACTGTGCGGTGCGCGCCTTGGGCGGGATGACGGTGCGAAGCTTGTCGTCGTAGCGAATGAAGCCGACCGCATCACGCTGGCGAATCAGGAGCAGCGACAGCGCGGCGACGAGCTGTTCGGCGTAGCGCTGCTTGGTGAGCACGGTTGGGACGCTGGACCACGCCATCGATCGACTGACATCGAGGATGATGGTCGCGCGAAGGTTCGTTTCTTCCTCGAACTGCTTGACGACCCATTTATTCGATCGCGCAGCGATCTTCCAATCGATGAAGCGAAGGTCGTCACCGGGTTGGTAGGCCCTGTACTCGGCGAACTCCACCGAGAAGCCCTTCTTCGGCGATCGGTGCAACCCGTTGAGGAAGCCGTCGACGACAAAGCGCGCGATGATCTCGACGTGTCCAAGGGACGCGAGACTCGCGGGGTCGAACAGGTCGGCGCGGACGCTGTGGGAGCCTTCCATCGGGGTGGGAAGATAATGCTCTGGCGGCTATCTTTGAGGGCTTTCGCCGTACTTCCTCGCCGCGACTTCCGTGAATCTCGACCATATCCGCAACTTCTGCATCGTCGCCCACATCGACCATGGCAAGTCGACTCTCGCCGACCGCCTGATCGAGACGACCGGCACGTTACAGAAGCGGGAGATGAAGGCCCAGGTACTCGACACGCTCGACCTCGAGCGCGAGCGGGGCATCACGATCAAGCTCAACGCCGTGCGCATGAACTACACCGCGCGCAACGGCAGTCTCTACGAGCTCAACCTGATCGACACGCCGGGCCACGTGGATTTTACGTACGAGGTCTCGCGGTCGCTCGCCGCGTGTGAGGGAGCGATTCTCGTCGTGGACGCGTCGCAGGGGATTCAGGCTCAGACGCTCTCGAACCTGTTCCTCGCGCTCGACGCGGGGCTCGAGATCCTTCCGGTCCTGAACAAGATCGACCTTCCTGGCGCGGAACCGGAACGGCGAAAGCAGGAGGTGCACGATCTCATTGGAACCGATCCCGATCGCATCCTGCTCGTGAGTGCGAAGGAGGGGCTCGGCATCCCGGAGCTGCTCGAGGAGATCATCGCCCGCGTGCCACCACCGACTGGCGATGCGGACGCGCCGCTCCGGGCGCTGATCTTCGACTCGTACTACGACCGGTATCGCGGAGCCATCCCGAGCGTGCGGGTGGTAGACGGGTTCGTTCGCAAGGGCATGGAGATCACGTTCGGCGCGAACGAGGCGAAGTATGAGGTGAGCGACCTCGGCTACATGCAGCTTCGACCGGTTCCTACGGAATCGCTCGGACCGGGTGAAGTCGGCTACGTAGTCGCGAGTGTTCGCGCGGTTCAGGAGACGCGGGCGGGCGACACGATCTTCGACGCAAACAACCACGCCAAAGTGCCGCTCCCCGGGTACCAGGACGTGCACTCGATGGTGTTCTCCGGACTTTACCCCACAGACACGACGCAGTACGAGGCGCTCCGTGACGCGCTGGCCAAGCTCAAGCTGAACGACGCGTCGCTGCACTACGAGCCGGAGACGTCCACGGCCCTCGGGTTCGGCTTCCGCTGCGGATTCCTTGGTCTGCTGCACATGGAGATCGTGCAGGAGCGGCTCGAGCGCGAGTTCGACCTCGACCTGGTCACGACGGTGCCTAACGTCGAGTACCACGTGCACCGGACGGACGGGACCGATGAGATCATCGAGAACCCGTCGAAGATGCCGGCGCCGGCCGTGATCGATCGGGTGGAGGAGCCGTACGTCAAGGCGCGCATCATGGCACCGTCGGATTACATCGGGCCGATCATGACGTTAGGCACCGAACGCCGCGGCGTCTACAAGAACATGACGTACCTCGACCAGGAGCGCGTCGAGTTCGACTGGGAGTTCCCGCTGGCCGAGATCATCCTCGACTTCTTCGATCGTCTGAAGACGATCAGTCGCGGCTACGCCTCGCTCGACTACGAGCTGCTCGGCTATCGCGAGAGCGACCTCGTGAAGCTCGACATGTTGATCAACGGCGACGCGGTCGACGCCTTCAGCGTCATCATCCATCGCGACAAGTCCTACGACTACGGCCGGAAGATCGCGGACAAGCTCAAGGAGCTCATTCCTCGACAGCTGTTCGAGGTTGCGATCCAGGCGGCGATCGGCAACAAGGTCATCGCGCGGTCATCGGTGAAGCCGCTCCGCAAGGACGTTCTCGCGAAATGCTACGGCGGCGACATCACGCGAAAGCGGAAGCTCCTCGAGAAACAGAAAGAGGGTAAGAAGCGCATGAAGCAGGTGGGCGCGGTCGAGATTCCGCAGGAAGCGTTTCTAGCCGTCTTGCAGGTCGAGTAGACACGTTGTCATCCTGAGCCGGCAGGCGAAGGATCTTCACTCTCCCGACAGAGCTCTCTATCTGGACCCTGAGGATCCTTCGCTTCGCTCAGGATGACAAACCGTCAATTCTCCCTCGTCATCCAGACCTCGTTCCTCGGCGACGTCGTGCTCACGACGCCGCTCATCGCGGAGCTCGCGCGTCGAGGTCCGGTGCACGTCGTGGCGACGCCGGCAGGCGCGCCGCTGCTCGCGCGCAACCCGGACGTCGCTGGCGTGACCATCTACGACAAGCGCGGCAGGGCACGTGGCGTTGGAGGGCTTGCGACCGTCGCGGGGGAGATCAGCGCAGCGCGATCACGTGCGGCGAACGACGGCGCCGGTGAAGCCATCGCGTATCTCGCTCAGGGCTCCGTGCGAAGTGCGGCGCTCGCACGCCTCGCGGGGTTTCGTACGCGAGTGGGCTTCACGACATCGGCCGGGCGTTGGCTCTATACGCACCGCGTTCCTTACCGCGACGACCGGCATCACGCCGAGCGACTCTGGAGCCTCGCGGCGGAGACGCAGGAACTTTCGCCGACGAGCGAGCAGCTGCGCCCTCGGCTCTTCCCCGGCGGAGCGGAGCGGGAGGCGGTGGATCGGCTGCTCGCGAGTGCGGGAGACGGCGCCGCACGCCTGATCGCTCTCGCCCCGGGCAGCGTGTGGGCAACGAAGCGATGGCCGTTCTACCCCGCGCTGGCGCGATCGCTGTCGGCAGTCGCGCACGTCGTGGTGATCGGAGGCAAGGATGATGCGCCGCTCGCGTCGGAGATCGTGGCCGCCGTCGGCGATCGCGCGATCGACGCCACCGGCCGGCTGTCCTTGTTAGGCTCCGCCGAATTGATCCGGCGCTGCGCGCTGCTCGTCACCAACGACTCGTCGCCTCAGCACCTGGCGTCAGCCGTTGGGACGCCCACCGTCACGGTGTTCGGTCCGACGGTGCCCGAGTTCGGATTCGGGCCGCTGGCACAGGGTTCACGGACCGCCGGGGTGCGTGGTCTCGATTGCCGACCGTGCGATCGTCACGGTCCACAGCAGTGTCCACTCGGCCATTGGCGCTGCATGCGTGACCTCGGCGTCGAAACGGTCGCGGAGATGGTCGCACACGTACAGCAACAATTGCCATGAACGTGTTCGGCGTTCTGCTCGCGCTGGGCATCGGTCTCGTGCTCGGCCTTCTTGGCGGCGGCGGGTCCATCCTCGCGGTGCCGACGTTCCTCTACGTGTTTCACGTCGAGCCGAAGCCTGCCATCGCGATGAGCCTCGTGGTGGTCGGCATGAGTGCGCTCGTCGGGTTCATCACGCATTGGCGGCAGGGCACGATCAACGTCCGCATCGCACTCGGGTTCGGTGCGCTCGCGATGATCGGGTCGTTCGCCGGGGCGCGTGTCGCCCGCTTCGTTCCCGCGTCAGCGCAGCTCGCGCTCTTCGCGGCATTCGCGCTCACCGCGGCTCTCGTCATGCTGCGCGACTCGGTGCGCCCGCGCGTTGCGCCCGCAGCTCACAATGCGGGGCCATTGCGCTTTTCTGCTCTGCTCGGCGTCCAGGCGGTCGCGGTCGGCGTTCTGACGGCGCTCATCGGCGCAGGCGGAGGGTTCCTCATTGTTCCCTCGCTCATCTTCATGGCGAACGTGCCGGTGAAGGAGGCCGTGGGAAGCTCGCTGCTCATCATCGCGATGAACGCTGCCAGCGGAGTAGCCGGCTACCTCGGCCAGGTAGCTTTTGATTGGGCGCTCGTCGGATGGTTCACGGCGCTGGCCGCGGCTGGTGCGGTGACGGGCACGCGATTCATGCGGCGCGTTCCCGCCGCGCGCATCAAGCAGGGCTTCGCTATAATGATCCTCGTTCTGGGCTCGTATCTGGTGATTCGCCGGCTCACGCACTAGCCGCCGAGTTCAGCGTTCGTTCCCTCTTCCTCGCACGCACATGCCGCCTCGAAAACGACAGCGCTACATCATCGGTGTCGACCTTGGCGGTACGAACATCGTCGCCGGTGCGATGCCCGAGGACGGGAGCCGCGAGATCGCGATGCGATCCGAGCCGACCCTCCCCGACCAGGGCGCCGATGCCGTCGTCGATCGGATCGCGCGCATGATCGACACGGTGCTCGCCGAGACGATCGCCGAGACGAGCGCGAAGCGAGAGGATTTCGCCGGAGTTGGGATTGGCTCCCCGGGCCCGCTTGACCGCGAGCACGGCATCGTGATCATGACGCCGAACCTCGGGTGGAGAAACTTCCCGCTGCGCGACGAGATCTCGAAGCGCGTGGGATTGCCGGCATCGCTTGACAATGACGCGAATTGCGCGACGCTCGGCGAATGGTGGTGCGGCGCGGCGAAGGGCGCCAGGCACGTCATCGGCATAACGATCGGCACCGGCATTGGCGGCGGGCTCATTCTCGACGGTCGCCTGTTTCACGGCGCGTCCGACGTGGCGGGCGAGATCGGCCACACTACCATCGACTCGACCGGACGCCGCTGCAAGTGCGGCAACTATGGCTGCCTCGAGGCGTACGCGTCAGGTCCGGCGATCGCGGAGCGCGCTCGTGAGGCGCTGGAGGGTGGCGAGCCCTCGATTCTTCCGAAGCTCGTGAACAACGATCTCAGCAAGATCACCGCGCAGCTCGTGTACGACGCCGCGAAGAAGGATGACGACGTTGCGCGCCAGGTCGTGCGCGAGACGGCGAACTTCCTTGGCGCAGGCGTGGCGAACCTGTTGAACATCTTCAATCCCGACGTCGTCGTGATCGCGGGTGGGGTGACGCAGGCGGGCGCCCCGCTGTTCGAGCCGCTGAGGGCCGAAGTGCGTCGCCGTGCTTTTCGGCCGGCCGTCGAGTCGTGCAAGATCGTCCCGGGGACACTGCGCGGATCAGCCGGTGTGGTTGGCGCTGTGGCAACTTTCAAACAGCAGGCTTTGGACGGTGTTTGACGGGAACCGGGAACAGGGAACGGGGAACAATGCCTCCTCGCCGCGCGAGGACACGAATCAACGAGGAGCCTCGGTTCCCGGTTCCCCGTTCCCGGTTCCCTCTCGAAAGAAACGACTTGGCGTAATCGGCACTTTCGTCTGGGACGTGATCTACGGACGGGACCCGCGAGAGCGACCAGTCGAAGAATGGGGCGGGATTACCTACGCGCTCTCCGCGCTCGACGCCGCGCTGCCTGACGATTGGGAGATCGTTCCGCTCGTGCGAGTGGGAGACGACCTCGCGCACCAGGCAGGTCGCTTCATCCGTACGCTCCGACGCGCGGCACCTGACGCGGCGCCGATCGCCGTGCCGTACCCAAACAACCGCGTGGAGCTGCGCTACTTCAGCGACGAGCGGCGCAGCGAGCGACTCTCCGGCGGCGTACCACCGTGGAACTGGCTCGGACTCAAGCCGCTGCTCGGCGATCTCGACGCGCTGTACATCAACATGATCAGCGGCTTCGAGCTCGAGCTCGAGACCGCGCAGCTGATCCGGCATCACTATCTCGGACCGATCTACTGCGATTTGCATTCGCTCATGTTGAGCGTGCAGCCCACAGGATTTCGTGCACCACGTCCGCTCGAGAACGTCGCCGCGTGGTGCGCGTGCTTCGATCTCCTGCAGGTCAATGAAGATGAGGCTGCACTGATGGCGCCGGATCCGATGGCGCTCGCCGCGACCGCGTTCAGCAACGGAATTCGTTCGCTCGTTGTCACGCTCGGAAGTCGCGGCGTCGTGTACTTCGCCGCGCCGGGGTTCGACGCGCTCTCGGACCTTGTGCGACAACCACTTGCGTCGTCACCACCAATTGGTCCGGTGCGAACGGCTCTCGTGCCCGCAGACCCGCCACGCGGCACGGTCGATGCCGGTGATCCCACGGGATGCGGCGATGTGTGGGGCGCGACCTATTTCTCCCGACTGGCTGCCGGTGATAAGTTGTCCGACGCGATGCGCGCGGCGATGCGCGCCGCAGCACGCAACGTCGAGCACCGGGGTGCCACCGGGCTCGCGCACTACCTTCGCGGAGAGCTCAGCCCGACGTGACCACCGTCATCAACGTTCCGCCCTCGCTCGACGACGCGACGATCGAGCAGGTCCTGGATCAGGTGGCCCCGCTCCCGCGCGATCAGAAGGTGCTCATCGATGCCCGTCACACACGGTGGGCGTCACCGTACGCGCTGACCACGATGCTGACGCTCGGACAGACCCGCGCTGAGCGCGCCGCGTTCACTGGCCCGGAGAACGACGACACCGCGTCGTACTGGGCGCGCACGGGTTTCTACAAGCACGCCGAGCAGATCTTCGACCTTCACGGTCACGTGCCTCGCGCTCGCAATGGCGGAGAGTCGAGCGTGCTGCTGGAGATCACGCCCGTCGCGAAAAGTGAGGACGTGCACGACGTCGTCGAGCGCATTCAGCAGAAGGCGCAGGCGATCCTCGTGAACGAGCTGCACCTCGACCCGCAGGCGACGATGCGATTCGCAATGACTCTGTCGGAAGCATGTCAGAACATCGTCGAGCACGCACAGCGTGGCGGATGGGTGGCCGTGCAGACCTATACGTGGCGCCAGCGTCTCGGACGCCGCGTCGTGCAGATCGCTGTCTGCGATGCAGGCATCGGGTTTCGCGCCTCGCTCGAGAACGCGCATGGGCGCCGCATCACCGACCGCTGGGATGATGGCATGGCCCTCGAGGACGCGGTGATCCGCGGCGTGAGTCGCTTCCGCGATCCAGGGCGCGGGCAGGGTCTCGCCGGCGTTCGACGATTCGTCGGCAAGTGGGATGGCAAGCTGTCGATCCGCAGTGGTACCGCGCGGATCGCGATCGTGCCGAGTTGGGATGAGGACATCCCCTTGGCTGAAGATCTCGCGCCGTTCCCAGGCGCGCAGATCCAGATCACGATTCCAGAACGGATACCCCCGCGGTGATCAACCATATCGATGTCAGCTCGGTGCTTCGACGCACCGTCTGCGACCTGTACTCCAACCTCGTGACGCGACCCACGGGCGCTGCCGTGCGAACGGAGATCGAGAATCTGCTCGCCGCATGGCGCGGCCCGTCTCTGACGGTGATCGACTTCTCGCACGTCAACCTGCTGGATTTCTCCTGTGCCGATGAGGTGGTGGCGAAGCTGTTGCTGCGCTTCGAGGGCGGTGCGCCGCCGCAGGACGCGTATTTTTTGCTGCGCGGCGTACGCGAGGATCATCTGGACGCCATCGAGCACGCACTCGAGCGCTACCAGCTCGCACTCGTTATGCAGGCCGATGACGGCGCCCTGTTCCTCGTGGGCACCGTGAACGACGAGCAGCGGCGCGCGTGGCTAGCGCTCCGCGAGCTTGGCCGCGGTGTGCCCGAGGAGCTTGCGTCGGCACTCGGCGAAGAGCTGGCCGACGCCGAAGCGCTGCTGGCGGCGCTCCACGAGCGGCGACTCATCATGCGATTCGAGGACACCTACGTGCCACTCTGGGCGACGCCGTGAGTCAGGTCTACAACCCACCGCTCCAGGTGGTCGGCTTCATCGGCACGCGCGCCGGCGAGGCGGATCGCGGGCCGCAAATCCGGCTGAACGCGGAAGAGGCCCGGTTCCGAATGATCCTCGACGGTGAGTTGGTGTGGATCTACGGGCCACGGCGCCACGAGCTTGCGCCGGTGCTCATCGACGACTCCGTACCGCGGGGCGGCGTCGTCGTGCGGGACATCGCGGGTGTCACCGTCACCGAGATCGTGCGCCTGGTGAAGCCGAACCTCGACGCACGCCCTGACCGCGGCGCCTACGCCTAACGCAGCGCGCACCTCCAATGCCTCGATCGCCACGCCGTCTCGGCCTTTCCACCCTCGCCGTCACCGGCGGCGCAGCTCATGGCGACCCCGACACGCCGGTCGTGCAGCCGCTGGTGCAGTCGGCGAATTTCATCCAGGAGATCGGGACGGCCGACGGCCTCCGCTACCCCCGCTACGGCAACGTACCTAACGCCGAGGCTGTCCAGAAGCGGCTCGCGCTGATGGAGGGCGCGGAAGCGGCGATCGTGCTCGCGAGTGGCATGGGGGCTACGGCCTGTGCGCTCCTCGCCCTGCTCCGCCCCGGCGACCACCTGCTCGCGAGCAACTGGGTCTACGGTGGCACGCGGCTTCTGTTCACCCAGGAATTCGCGACGATGGGCATCGACGTCACACTCGTGGATCCCATGGAGACGCGCGCCTGGCGGAAGCGCATGCGCAAAGAAACTCGCGCGATCTTCGTCGAGTCGCCCGTGAACCCGACATGCCGGGTGCTCGACCTGCGACCGATCAGCTACCTCACGAAGGAGGGTGGCCTCGCACTCGTCGTCGACTCGACGTTTGCAAGCCCGGTCAACTTCCGCCCCCTCGAGCACGGCGCGGACGTCGTCATTCACTCGGCCACGAAGTACCTCAATGGTCACCACGATGTTCTCAGTGGCGTGGTGTTAGGCACCGCACCGTATATCGAGGAGGTCCGCCAGAAGATGGTGGTCTGGGGACAGTCACCCGACCCCTTCGCCTGCTGGCTCCTCGAACGTGGGCTCAAGACGCTCGACGTCCGCGTCGCGAGACAGAACGAGAACGCACGGCGAATCGCCGAGTGGTGCAACGCCCGCAAAGAGGTACGACACGTGCATTATCCGGGGCTCGAAGACCACCCGGACCACGAAGTGGCACGCACATTCCTCGACGGGTTCGGAGGCATGCTGGCAATCGAGCTCGTTGGCGGCGGCCGTAGCGCGGAGCGCTTCCTGCGACGACTTCGTCTGATCAAGCACGCCCCGAGCCTCGGCGGCGTCGACTCGGTGGTGTCGGAGCCGCGCTTTACGTCGCATTCGCACCTGAGCAGCGAAGAGCGCGCCGCGCTGGGCGTGCCTGACGGGTTCCTGCGCGTGAGCGTCGGCATCGAGAACGTGGACGACCTCATCGCGGACATCGAACAGGCGCTCAAATGAGCGTCGTGGAAGTACCCGGCGAGTCGAGTCCAAACGACCGCCGGCGCGACGAGCGACGATTGAACTCGCGACTCGCGGACCTTCCGGCGCCCGAGGTGCGACGCGCCGTTCTCACCTGGCTGCTCACGGCGATCGTCGTCGTCCTGTTCCTCTGGATGGTCCGGCGGGTGCTTATCGCCGGCATCCTGGGCGTCGTGATCGCAGCCTACCTCCGCCCACTGTACCTGCGAATACTCAGGAGGACCGAGCGACCGGTCCTGAGCGCGGTCCTCACGCTGCTCGTGGTAATCATCCCGGTACTGGGCGCGCTCGCTTACAGCTATGTCGAGCTCGTGGACGTGCTCGGCTACATCGCGGCGCATCAGAATGAAGTCGCGAACCGGATCGACACCGCGATTCGCCAGCTGCCGTTCATGACGAACGCGAACCCAACCGAGACGGTGCGGAGCTACGTCCTGGCGGTTTCGGGTTATGGGACGAAGATCCCTGCGGCAGTCCGGGAAGCGGTCGTCGAGCTTTCGGTCGCCATCACGATCTTCCTGCTGACGGCAGCCTATGTGTTTACGGATGCCGACTCGATCGTCAGTTATGTGCGGAGCAAAGTACCGGAGCGCTATGACCGGTTACGGGAAGCGTTGGTGACGAACGTCACAGGGGTGCTGTACGGGGCGATCTACTCTACGCTCCTCACGCAGGGCCTCAAGACGCTCGTCATTTTTCTGATGAACCTGGCGTTCGGTGTGCCGCTCGCCGCGGTGCTCGCGATCCTGTCGTTCATCATCGGTTTCTTCCCGATCGTCGGGTCGTGGAGCGTGTACGTGCCCGTCGCGGCGTGGCTGCTGGTGTTCCGAGATAGCCCGGTGCGCGCTGGATTGATGGTGGTGGTTGGCTTTGTCTTGAACACGTTGTTCATCTCGACGTACCTGCGCCCCAAGATCGCTGCAGAGCGGTCCGGGGTATTGAACTTCTACTGGATGTTCGTCGCGCTCGTGACGGGTGTATACACGTTCGGGCTCGCCGGCATCCTGCTCGGTCCAATCCTCATCGGGTTGCTCAAGGCAGTCGTGGATTCGATTACGGCCCACGCCAGCTGGCGGCTCGCCGAGGTCGAGGATGGCGCCGGGTAGCGAGTGGGCACCAGGAAGGTGGAGCAGTGATTCGGTTCCAGCACGTCTACAAGGAATATCCGCGCACTGGCCTGGTACTTCAGGACGTGTCGCTCTTCGTCGGCAAGGGTGAGTTCGTCTTTCTCACCGGGCCGAGCGGCGCGGGCAAGAGCTCGCTGCTCAAGCTGATTTACATGGAAGAGCTCCCCACGAAGGGCGACGTTTGGGTGAGCGGCGTCCGCTCGAAGGGCGTGAAGCGCAAGGAAGTCGCGAAGCTCCGACGGAAGCTCGGCGTCGTGTTCCAGGACTTTCGTCTTCTGGAGGACCGAACTGCCGAAGCCAACGTGGCGTTCGCGCTCGAGGTCATCGATGTGCCGCGTTCGTCCATCCACCCCAAGGTTGCGCGCGCGCTCGCGCAGGTGGGGTTGGCGGCCAAAGGCACGAGCATGCCCCGCGAGATGAGCGGCGGAGAGCAGCAGCGGGTCGCGATCGCCCGCGCGCTGGTGAACGACCCGTTCGTGCTGGTCGCCGACGAGCCCACCGGCAACCTTGACGAACGCGCGACACGCGGTGTCTTTCAGCTGCTCCGCGACATCAATGCATCGGGCACGGCGGTCGTGATGGCGACTCACAACCTCGAGCTCGTGCGGCGATCCGGCTACCGCACGATCGAGATCAACCGCGGCCAGGTCGTGTTCGATTCCGGCGACGGCGATCGGGAGAAGAAGGTGGAGGTCCTGGCGTGAGACTCGCCCTTCGCGAGACGATGATCGGGTTCCGCCGCGCGCCGGGTTTGAGCGTGCTGAGCATCACGACTATCGCGTTTTCCCTGTTCGCCTTCGGTCTGTTCTCGCTGGTCGCGGTGAACATTCGAAAGACGTTAACCGAGGTGGAGTCGCGCGTGGAGATCCGCGCGTTCCTCGCGGACGGCACCCCGGTGGAAGTCGTGTCGGCGGCGATGGGCGACATCGGTGCCTTCCCCGAAGTGAGCCGCGTGGAGTACGTGTCTCCCGACTCGGCGCTCGCACGCGCCCGCTCCGAGCTCGGCGAGTTCAAGGACGTGTTCGAGAGTGCGTTCCTCCCCGCCTCCATCGACATCCGGATGCGCGAGGGCCACCGCGATCCCGAGACGGTCAAGACGATCGCGGGTCGCATCAAGTCCTTCGAGTTCGTCGATGACATCCGGTACGGCGAGGATTGGGTCGACAAGCTGTATCGCATTCGCAACGTCGCGACGGCCACGGGCCTGGTGCTCGGTCTCGCGTTCGCGGCCGTCGCGGTGATCATCATCGGCGCGACCATCCGCATGGCCGTCATGGCGCGCGCACGCGAGATCTCGATCATGCGGCTGGTGGGCGCGACGGACGCGTTCATTCGCCGGCCATTCCTGATCGATGGGTTCCTCAAGGGAATCCTGGGCGGGTTGCTCGCCCTGGGCCTCACCTGGTTCGCCAGTCAGGTGATCAGCCACAACTTCATCCAGACGGCGTTCTTCTCGCGAGGCCTCGCGTCGCTCGGCTTGTTAGGCGGCGCGCTGATTGGTGTGATCGGCAGCTCGCTGTCGGTCGGGCGACACCTGCGAAAGGTCTGATGCGGCGCACGCGGATTCTCCTCTGCGTGGCCGCGCTCGCGGTCCCGCTGACGGCCCGCTCGCAACAGCCGCAGCCGCCTTCGCAGGGCCAGACCAGCGGCGAAGCGAAGATTCGCCAGCAGCGCGAGGAGCTCGAGCGCATCCGCCGGGAGCGCGAGGAGCTGCAGCGCAACATGACCGAGCTGCAGTCAAAGGCCCACGACCTCGACGCCGAAGTGACCAATCTGCATCAGCAGGCCGACGCGACGGCGCGTGTGGTTCGATCGCTCGACGTCCAGCTGGAGACGATCACGACCGAAGTGGACGGCACGACATCCAGTCTGCTTCGCGCCGAAGATGAGCTGGCCGTGAAGAAAGCGGTGCTGCAGCGCCGCCTGATCGACATCTACAAGCGCGGGCCAATGTACACGACCGAAGCGCTGCTCGCCGCGCGCACGTTCGGCGAGCTGCTCGGCCGATACAAGTACCTCCACGAGCTGGCGCTGCGTGACCGATCGCTCGTCGCCCGCGTCGAGGACCTCTACGATCAGGTCGCGAAACAGCGCCAGCAGCTCGTTCGCCTGCGCGACGAGTTCGAGCGCAGCCGGCAGGAGAAACGCGTAGAGGAGGACCGGCTCCGGGCGCTGGAAGAAAGCCGGTCGAGGAACCTCAACGTCATCAAACGCTCCGCCAAGGAAACCCAGGCCCGCCTGGCCGCGATCGGGCGCGACGAAACCCGTCTGGAGAACACCATCGCGGCGTTCGAGGAAGCCCGGAAGAAGGCGGCGGAGCGGCCTAACGCGCCCACGGTGCTGAGCAGCAGCACCCTCAAGACGAGCGACTTCGGCAAGCTCGATTGGCCGGTGGAGGGTTCGATCATCTACCGTTTCGGTCGCGCGGTGAACCCGAACAACACGACGATTCGCTGGAACGGCGTCGGGATCGCGGCGCCCAGTGGGGCATCGGTCAAGGCCGTTGCGGGCGGCGAGGTCATGGTTGCCGAGGCGATCGGAACGTATGGCCTCACGGTGATCGTGCAGCACGGCGGCGGGGATTACTCCGTCTACGGATCGCTGTCGCGCATCGACGTGCAAAAGGGCCAGCAGGTGATCAAGGGCCAGGTCATTGGCACCGTGGGCGTCTCAGACCCGGAGCTCGACCCGCACCTGCACTTCGAGATTCGCCCGAAGGGACGCGCGATCGACCCGCTCGTGTGGCTGCGGGGCGAGCAGAAGTGACGGTCTACCGCTGCTCGACGTGTGGGCGGTTTCGCGAGTATCACGAGGGTGATCGGTTCTGCCTGGTCTGCGGTAACCAGTCGATCGACTCGAAATGCTCGTGTGGTCGCGAGTACGATTACGCCCTGGGCGAGGGCGGCGATTTACATTGCCCACGGTGCGGAGTGGGTCTGCGAGGTCGGTCGCTAGACTTCGAGCCTTAAGCCGGCGGCCGGCGGCAGGCGACTGCCGGGGACGGACGACGGGGGACGGGAGACCGCGAAAAAGGCGTGTCGCCCAGTCCGCCATTCCCGGCGCGCGAAGCGCGCCGCCGATTCCCGATTCCCGATTCCCGATTCCCGAGCTTTGCTGTTAGGCGCCCACACTTCCATCGCCGGTGGCACCCACGAAGCGCCACCGCGCGCCAAAGCCATTGGTGCGACGGCGATGCAGATCTTCACCAAGATGGCGAACCGGTGGGCGGAGCGTGAATGTGAGACGCCCGAGCTCGAGGCGTTTCGCGCGGCAGTCGCGGCCACCGACCTGAGTGCGCTCAACGCCCACGACAGCTATCTGATCAACCTCGCGTCACCGGATCCGGTGCTCCGGGCGCGGTCCATCGAGTCCTTTGTCTGCGAGCTCCGACGCTGCGAAGCGCTCGGGCTTGGTGCGCTCGTCTCGCACCCCGGCAATTTCATGGACGATCGCGCGAGTGGGCTCGCGAGAAACGCCGACGCCATTGTGGAAGCGCTCTCGCGGGTTCCTGGCAAGGTTCGCCTGTTGCTCGAGACGACCGCGGGCAGCGGCACCGCGCTCGGCGCGACGTTCGAGGAGCTCGCGGTAATCATCGCGCGAGTGCCTGCCCGAATGCGACGACGTGTCGGCGTGTGCATCGACACTGCGCACATCTTCGCGGCGGGATACGACATCGCCCGCGATTATGACGCCGTCATCGCCCGCTTCGACGAGACGCTTGGCCTCGAGCAACTCGGCGCCATGCATCTCAACGACTCCAAGGCGCCGCTCGGCTCGCGGCGTGACCGGCACGAGCTTATCGGCGAAGGCGCCATCGGAGAGCTCGCGTTTCGCCGGATCATGACTGACGCGCGGCTCGCCGAGGTGCCGAAACTCATCGAGACGCCCAAGCTCGACGACGCAGTGAAGACCGACCGTCGCATGCTCAGGCGTCTACGGCGCTTCGCCGCGGGGTGACGGGACGTTGGAACGAGCCAATGCGGAAGACCAACGCTGGATGACCGTGGCGCCCATCCGTCAGACCGCGTAGAGTTCGCACATGCGCCGATCGACGTCGCTCACGCGCGCGCTGTCCTACGTGACCCTGTTGCTCCAGCTCCTGCTGCCAACGGTGGTCTCCCTCGCGGACGCGCGTCTCGAGCGCGACGCGATGAGCGCGCGTGCGTACTCGCATGTCGAGGCCACGACCGGAAAGGATTGCGCGCGCGCCCACAAGGCGGATTGTGCGCTCTGCCAGCACCTCACGACGCCGATCGCGAAGTCGGCGAAAGCCGAGCCCCCGATCTACGCGGGCCGATCCGAACGACCGGCCGTAGCTTTCGGAGTATCGCGCCCGTCCGCGCACGACCAGCGTCCTTCCCTTCCGCGCGCCCCACCGCTCGCCTGAGCACCGCGCACCGTCGGTGCGCCTGTAACGGTCGTTTGATCCACACGCCTCATAGCCGCACTGCCTAACGCACCACCGCGGCGATCGGCGGGTTCACCGTGCTCAGGAGCAACACATGTCACGAACTTTCGCGCATGATGCGCGAGCCTCCGGCATTCTGGCGATGCTGTGGGGTGGTTTGGTCCTGCTGGTCGTCTCATCCGCACCGGCGAGCGCTCAGCGGGACACCACGCGCCGCGACACGACGAAGAAACAGACGCCGTCGGACAGCGCGCGCATTGCCGATTCGATCGCGGTCGTGCGGGAGCTGGAGCGTCTACGGGCCGAGCCGCGATCACGCGATCCCGGACAGCAGCAGCCAGGTCAGGGCACCCCGACGAACCCGCGCATGCTGCCCGATATCAGCGCGGTCGGCGACCTCGTTGGCGACCTCTCGCCCAAAGGCAGCACGCAGGAGGGAGGCGAGCGCTTCAGCGTCCGCGAGGTCGAAGTCGCAGTTCAGGCGGCGGTCGATCCGTACTTCCGCGGCGACGTGTTCTTCGGGATCTCCGACCTCGAGAAAATCTCGATCGAGCAGGCGTACCTGACGGCGACGGCGTTGCCGTGGGGCCTCGAAGTCCGCCTTGGTCGGTATCTGATGCCTGTCGGCAAACAGAACACGACGCATCGCCACGATCTGCAGACCATCGACTATCCGTACGTCATTCAGCGTTTCCTCGACGCCGAAGGGCTCAAGGGCACCGGGATATATGCCTCGAAAATCTTCGCGCCGTTCGGGTTCTATCAGGAGATCATTCTCACGGCGGTCGACCGATTCGGTGAACCAACCGAGGGGCTCGTAACGATCGAGGCGGTCAACAAGACGCTGAGTGGTCTCGGGTATTCCGCCAGACTTCGCAACTACTGGGACCTGAGCCAGGCGAGCAACATCGAGCTGTCCTTCTCCGCCATTACGGGCAAGCGAGAGCAGGCCGTGTTAGGCGGCGACCCGACACTCGGAACGCCGGCGCGGCAGAGTGTTGTCGGAACGGACTTCACGTATCGCTGGCGCCCGCTTCAGCAGGGCCTCTACAAGTCATTCATCCTGCAGGCGGAGCTCATGCAGCAAATCAACGAGAAAGACCCGACACTCGACCTGCCGAGTGGGGTACCTCCAGATGGTCTGGTCTACGGCGGACCCACTCGGAATTTCACGGGCGGCTACGCCTTCGCACGATATCAGCTCACACGTCGCGGCTACGTCGGCGCTCGCTTCGACTCGTTTCAGGACGAAGGGGCCGGTGGCAGTGCGACCAACGCGGTCTCGGGGTACGTGGAGTTCTTCCCGAGCGAGTTCTCCAAGCTGATGGTCGGGTACGAGCGGTACTCGCCAGCTGAGGGCTCGGCAACCAATCGGATCCTGCTGCAGGCCACGTTCGCTCTGGGCCCGCACAAGCCTCACCCATTCTGACGCATTTGGCGCCACCGGCGCCCGGGAGTACACCTGGATGTTTCTCCATCGACTCACTACACGTGCCGCGTTAGGCGCCGCACTTCTCGTGGCACCCTTCGCGGGAGCCACGACTGCCGAGGCTCAGCTCAAGGTCGTCACGAGCACAACCGACCTCTACGACATCGCCAAAGCCGTGGGCGGGGACAGAATCTCTGCGACGCATATCGGCGAGGGCTACCAGGACCCACACTTCATCGAGGCGAAGCCGAGCTTCGTCCTGCAGCTGCGCAACGCGGATGTGTGGGCATTCGTGGGCCTGGACGTCGAGATCGGGTGGATGCCGCTGTTGCTCCAGGGCGCCCGCAACCCGAAGCTCCAACCAGGCCAGCCGGGATATGTCGACGCGTCGAGCGTAATCTCCGTGCTCGATGTCGGGCGGGGGAACGTCGACCGCAGCCAGGGCGACGTTCACCCGTTAGGCAACCCGCACTACTGGCTCGACCCGGAGAACGGCCGCCGCATCGCGAAGCTGTTCCAGCAGACGTTCACGAAGCTCGACCCGAAGAACGCGCCGGTGTACGACGCAAATGCGAAGGCGTTC
>DATCGG010000485.1:0-14444 GCA_036509075.1 Gemmatimonadaceae bacterium | reverse complement strand
CGAAGGGTCGCGCTCCCGGGAAACCGGCCGCTATGGTGCGATCCCGCTCATCCCATCCGCACGTCCTACATCCGTTCCGCTGGAGGCTGTCGAATGAACGGGAGAACGTGGAGATCAATCGTAGAAGTGGGGCTCCTCTCTACGCTCGTGATCGGGTGCGATGCGCCGCACCCCACGGCTCCGGCGCGGGTGACGCCGAACGCGGAGGTCGCGGCGTCGATTTCAGACGCGGAGCTTGTGCGTCAACTCGCCGTCGCGCGCGGGATCGTGCCGCTGGCGCCTACACCGTATGTGCGCCCTGCTCTTTCGCGACTCGGCCAGGCGCTCGCGTTCGACAAGATCCTGAGCGGCACGCGCGACATCTCGTGCATGACGTGTCATCTCCCCGGATTCGCCACAGGCGATGGTAGGAGCTTGTCCATCGGGCAAGGGGGAGTCGGGCTGGGGCCAGGCCGCTCGCATCTCGGCGGCGTGTTCATTCCCCGCAATGCGCCGGCGCTCTTCAACATGAGCGCCATGCGGCACCTCTTCTGGGACGGGCGTGTCGAGGTAGACGCGGGCGGAGAATTCCACACGCCGGCTGGCGCGCAGATCACGCCAGAGATGACGCGCGTGTTCGAGTTCGGCGCGATCTCGGCGCTGCCGTTGTTCCCTGTCACCAACCGGGATGAAATGCGGGGCTATCTCGGAAACGAGCTCGCCGGGATTCCTGACACTGCGCTCACCGCGATGTGGGCCGGCATCATGAAGCGGCTCGGCGCCATCCCGGAGTATCGCGGCATGTTCGAGGCCGCGTACCCGGGGACGAAGTTCCGCGACATGACGTTCGCGCACGCGGCGAACGCGATCGCGGGGTTCATCGTTGACCGTCTCACCTTCAGCAACACGCCGTGGGATCAGTTCCTCGCCGGACGCGACGACGCCCTAACGCCGGCGCAGCTTGACGGAGCGAAGACGTTCCTTACGCTCAAGTGCTCCATCTGCCACAACGGGTCGACCTTCAGCGACGAGCAGTTCCACAACGTCGCGATCGCGCAGGTTGGCCCCGGCGAGGGCGATGACGCCTCGCGGCGGGACGACTTCGGGCGGATGCGTGTGACCGGTGAGGCGAGCGATCGATACCGCTTTCGAACAACGCCGCTGCGCAACGTCGAGCTCACGGGGCCATACGGACATGATGGAGCGATCACTTCACTTCGCGCGTTCGTCGACCATTACAGCGAATCGGACAAGAAGCTGCTCGCGTACGATCCGTCGCAGCTCGAAACGGCGCTGCGCGGTACGCTCCTCGACAATGCCACCGCGATTCTCGCACAGCGCGACACGCTCCTCGACGGCGTCGTGTTCTCTCCGGAGATCGCCGAAAAGCTGATGCAGTACATGAGCGCCCTGACCGACACCCGCGCGCGCAACCTCTCGCGCGTCGTGCCGGTGCGCGTGCCGAGTGGGTTACCGATAGATCGGCCGTGATGGACTGGTAGGCCGCCCGCGGGGCGCTGCCTAACGACAAGGAGGGACAATGAGCGGGATGCCACACTGGCCGCGCGCACTGGCGCTGGCGGCCGTAGCGACGCTTGCGTTCCCGATCGGCTGCACCGATCGGGTTACCGACCCGGGTCCTGGTCAGGCGAACCCGCGACTGTCGCGGGTGGATGCTGCCGTCGTCGGCGACGGTACGGCGAGCGTCCGATGGAGCGCGATCGCGCGTGACTTCATCGCGGCGAAGCCGGCAGCCGAGAAGCCGAACCAGCAAGCGGCCTTTCGGGTGTTTGCCTACATGTCCCTGGCCCAGTACCGCGCAGCGGCGGCGGCACATGACACGCGCGGTCGTCCGCCGCACCCGTCTCCGAGCGGCGCCGCATCGGCGGCGTCCGCGGTCGTGTTAGGCGCCTTCTTCCCCCCGGATGCGGGCTTCTTTGAATCCCAGCTGCGCGCGCAGGAGAACGACGTCACCGAACCACCGGGTATGACGGGGGCATTTGCCGAGGGAGAAGCTGTCGGGCGGTCCGTCGGGACGCAGGTCGTCGAGCTCGCGCGAACCGATGGATTCGATGCTGTGTGGAACGGCGCTCCACCAGCAGGTCCGGGCTTCTGGTCGAGCGACTTCGATCCGCCGCGGCCGCCGCTGCTTCCGCTTCTCGGTCGCATGCGGCCGTTCTTCATGGCTTCCGGCGACCAGTTCCGGCCGGCGCCTCCTCCCGCCTTCGGTAGCCCGACGTACCTCGCTGCGCTTGCTGAGATTCGTCAGTTCTCCGATAGTCGGACGGCCGACCAGCTGCGCATCGCGCAGTTCTGGGCGATGCCGACTGTTGCCGCGTTCTGGAACGAGCAA
This sequence comes from Gemmatimonadaceae bacterium, assembly GCA_036509075.1. Classification (GTDB taxonomy): domain Bacteria; phylum Gemmatimonadota; class Gemmatimonadetes; order Gemmatimonadales; family Gemmatimonadaceae; genus JAJKIV01. The sequence goes on along the minus strand of DATCGG010000485.1, from coordinate 12,112 downwards.
GCAACGGCGCTGATCGCCCGCGGTCGCCTCGATGAACGTCGCGCCGCGCATGTCCTCGCTCTGATGCACATGGCCACGATGGACGCGAACATCGCGTGTCACGATGCGAAGTACACGTACTGGCTGATTCGTCCATACCGCGCGGACACGGCGATCGTCACGGCGATCGCGAGACCACAGCACCCGTCGTACCCATCGGACCACGCGTGCGCCTCCGGGACATCGGCCTACGTGCTCGGTGGGCTCTTTCCTGCCGACGCCGAGCGTCTCGCCGCGTTGGCGGACCAGGCGGGGGAGTCACGGCTGTACGCGGGTATCCACTACCGTTTCGACAAGGACGCCGGCCTTCACATCGCGCGACAGGTGGCGGCGCTCGCGCTGCAACGCTAGCGGGCTTCGGTTCATCCCCCTCGCTCGACGTACGGGTACGGCTCGTGATGGTCCTGAGTCGCCCGACCCCGTTCTCAACGAACGAGGCCGGGCGAGTGTCTGTTCGATCAAGGGCTGTCGTCGAGTGGGCATGCACGCTGATCTTTCGGCCGGATGCCACCCCGGAACCGCATGGCCCTTACAGATCCCGCCAGCTCGGCACTCCTCACCGACCTCTACGAGCTCACCATGGCGCTCGGCTACTGGCGCGAGGGGCGCACGGAGCAGGAGGCGGCGTTTCACCTGTACTTCCGGACCGCCCCCTTTCGCGGCGGCTACACGATAGCCTGCGGGATCGAACCCGCGCTCGCGTATCTCGAGGGACTTCGATTCACCGACGAGGCCCTCGGGTATCTCGCGACGCTGCGCGGCGTAGACGAGCTGCCTCTCTTCCCGCGAGAGTTCCTCGACGCGCTCGGCTCGGTGCGGCTCACGCTCGACCTCGACATGGTGCCGGAGGGAACCGTCGTGTTCCCTAACGAGCCGCTCGTGCGCGTCCGCGGGCCGCTGCTCCAAGCGCAGCTCGTGGAAACGGCGCTCCTCACCCACATCGGGTTCCCCACCCTCGTCGCGACGAAGGCCGCGCGCATGTGCCTCGCGGCCAACGGGGGCGAGGTGCTCGAGTTCGGGCTGCGCCGCGCGCAGGGTCCCGACGGCGGACTCTCGGCGAGCCGGGCAGCATACGTGGGCGGCTGCTCGTCCACGTCGAACGTGCTGGCTGGGCAGCGCTTCGGCATCCCGGTCAAGGGGACGCACGCGCACAGCTGGGTGACGGTTTTTGACGACGAGATCGAAGCCTTCAAGGCGTACGCCGATGCGATGCCGAACAACGTCGTGTTCCTGGTGGATACGTACGACACTATCGACGGCGTTAGGCACGCCATCGAAGTCGGGCGCATGCTCCAGGCCCGCGGGCATCGGCTGCTCGGTGTACGACTCGACTCGGGCGATCTCGCCTATCTGAGCATCGAGACACGTCGGCTGCTCGACGCCGCCGGGTTCACCGACACCGCCATTCTCGCCACGAACGACCTGGACGAGCACCTGATAGAAAGCCTCAGGCAGCAGGGCGCGGCCATCACCGTGTGGGGGGTCGGCACGCACCTCGCCACCGCGTACGACCAGCCCGCGCTCGGCGCGGTGTACAAGCTCACCGCGATCCGCGACGCGACCGGCGAATGGACGCCGCGCCTGAAGGTCTCCGAGCAGGCCGCCAAGACGACGAATCCGGGGCTGCTCCAGGTCCGCCGCTATCTCGAAACCCGGCCGCGTGCGTCCCGCGGTGAGTACGCCGGTGACATGCTGATCGACGAGCTCACCCCGCCTAACGGCGACGCGACGATGGTGGATCCGTTCGACCTCACGCGGCGCAAGCGCTTCGCGGCGGACGCGCCGTACACGCTGCTGCTCCAGCCGGCGATGCGCGGCGGCAAACGGGTGCGTGAGCCTGAGCCGCTTTCCGCGGCCCGCGACCGGGTCCAGAAGGAGCTCGCGGGTTTCCACGCAGGGATCAAGCGACTCGTGAACCCGCATCGATATCCGGTGGGTCTGGAGCGTGGGCTGCATGACCGGAAGACGGCGTTGGTGCTGGCCGCTCGCGGAGAGGCGACCGGAACGGAGCCAGCTCGAGGGATGAGGGATGAGGGATGAGCGAAACGGGAGACGGGAGACGGGAGACGTATCCCGAGGGCTACCGCAGCCTACTCGTCTTCCGTCTCCCCCATCCCCCATCCCTCTTCCCGCTAGATCAATGATCGATGCACCGCCAGGCCCGCCATGACGCCGTCGGCCGCCGCGAACGTCACGGTGTGCGCACCACGCGTGACGTCGCCGGCGGCGTACACGCCTGGTACCGTCGTCATTTTCTCGGTGTCGGTTCGGATGATCGGACCGGATTGGGCGTCATCCAACTCGCAGCCGAGTTGCTGCGCAATTTCGCTGTTCAGGCGCGTGCGGGGCCCGACGTAGAGCGCGTCCGTGGCGGCGAGTCTCCCGTCAGCGAGCTCGATGGAAGACAACCGCGAACCGTCGCCGTGCAGCGCCTTCACCATCGCGGGCTCGATGGCAACCCCTCGCTTTCTCAGCTCTGCCTGTGACTCGTCGTCCGGTTCAGGACCGCCATTGAGGTAGAGCGTCGTCGGTCCCCACTCCGAGACCAGCATGGCCTGCTGGATCGATTTCGGCGACGCGTGCAGCACGCCCAGTCGCTGCCCGCTGAACTCGTAGCCGTGGCAGTACGGGCAATGCAGTACGGATTTGCCCCAACGCTCCGCCAGCCCTGGAATTCCGGGCAACTCATCCGAGATGCCGAAGGCCAGAACGAGCCTAACGCTTTCCAGCACATCGCCCGAGGCCAACGTGACTGAGAACCCGTCCGGAGTCTTCGTTGCCGTTGTCGCTTCTCCGTCGACGAACCTGGCCGTCGGGTATGCCGCGACCTGCGACCGCGCCGTCGCGAGCATGGCGCGCGGGGCGCTGCCGTCGTGCGTGAGGAAGCCGTGAGAGTGCTCGGCGAATCGATTGCGGGGCAAGCCCGTGTCGATGATGCACACCGATCGCCGTGCTCGCGCGATGTATAGCGCGGCTGCCAGTCCGGCGAAACTCCCGCCGATGACGATCGCGTCATGGCGCATGAACGGTCTCCAGATCGTGCGATCTGCCGCGGCGTGGCACGCGGCCCCGCAATGCGTTACTCAGCGAAGCCAGCGTCACCTGACCGAGTCGCGAAAGCAACAACGCTTCCGCATCGCGAAACGCCTCGCCGAGTGCGGCATTCACTTCCTGTTCGACGAGGCACCCGGGCGACTCGGTTCGGTTGCCCATGGCGAGGAGTGGGGGGCGTCCGATCCCGTCATAGATGTGACGCAGGGTCACCTTCGAGAGATCGCGCGCGAGCGTCCAGCCGCCACCGTGGCCCTTCCCGGATCGGACGTATCCCTGGTCGCGGAGTCCGGCCATGATTCGGCGAATGACAACCGGGTTCGTGTCCATCGCTCGGGCCAGGGCCTCCGAGGTCATAGGGCCATCGCGCTCTGCCATGTGCAGCAGGACATGGAGGACGCCAGACAATTGGCTGTTGCGTTTCATGTAACCTAACATGTTACGTGAAGTGACCGGCGTCAAGACCGGGGATTGAGGTCTTCACCGCCGAGGGTACCTTTGCGACTTACGCAATGTGGAGCGAGCGACCCGTGGACGGCTTGGGGACCGGCGACTTGAAGGAATCGACCCAGCCCGGGTTCCCGCGCAGCGAGCACTATGAGTTGGAGCGTGAGCTCGGGCGTGGCGGCATGGCTGTGGTCTTCCTCGCGCACGACCGGAAGCACGGTCGGCGTGTCGCCGTGAAGATCCTCCACGCCGAGCTGGCCGCGATGCTCGGCCCCGACCGGTTCGTGCAGGAGATTCGCGTTCTGGCGGCGCTGCAGCACCCGCACATACTCGGGCTCATCGACTCCGGCGTGTTGGCCGACAATGCCGGCGAGCTGCGGGGACGACCCTACTATGTCATGCCCTACGTCGAGGGCGAGACACTTCGCACACGCCTCGAGCGTGAAGGGCCGTTGCCGGTGCCGGAGGCCGTGCGGATCGCGACCGAAGTGGCGGGAGCGCTGGCCTACGCGCACCGTCACGGCGTGATCCACCGCGACATCAAGCCCGAGAACGTCCTCCTGCACGACGGAACCGCGCTCGTTGCCGACTTCGGGATCGCGCTCGCCGTGGAGCAGGCTGGCGGCACCCGCATGACCCAGACCGGGATGTCGTTAGGCACGCCGCAGTACATGGCGCCCGAACAGGCCATGGGCGAAAAGACAGTGGACGCTCGCGCCGACGTGTACGCGTTAGGCTGCGTGCTGTACGAAATGCTGACCGGAGAGCCGCCATTCACCGGACCGAGCGCGCAGGCGATCGTCGCCCGCGTGATGACCGAGCAGCCGGTGGCGCCTGCCGCACGGCGCGCCACGATCCCGGCGCACGTCGAGGACGCCGTGCTCACGGCGATCGAGAAGCTCCCGGCCGATCGGTTCGCGAGCGCAGCCGATTTCGGAACCGCCCTCGCTGACCCGCTCGCACGCCCGCGCCGCACGCATCGTGCGCCGGCCACGGCGCGCGCTGTCAATCGCTGGCCCGTCGCCATCCTCGCCGGGACTACCCTCACGATGACCGTGGTGGCCGCGTGGGCATTGCTGCGACCGACAGCGTCGCATGTCGTCGCCGGCGGTCCCGTGTACGAGGCGTCGATCGTCCTCGCCGACAGCACGCCGCTGGCATACGTGGGCTCGAGCCCGTTAGGCGTCGGCACGCCCGCATTCGCCGTGTCGCCGGACGGCGTGACACTGGTGTTCGTCGGGCAGAGCGGTGCCACGACCCGCTTGTACCAGCGACGGTTGGACGCATCGGCGGTCGCGGTACTCCCCGGGACTGACGGCGCGTACGGACCGTTCTTCTCGCCTGACGGGCAATCGGTCGGTTTCTTCTCCGGTGGAACCGTCAAGCGCACGAACCTGCAGAGCGGCGCAACGGTGTCGCTGGCCGAGCTCGTGCTCCCGTACGGCGGCGTATGGCTCGCCGACGGCCGCATTCTCATCGCCGCACAGGAGGGAGATCAGCTCGTGGCCGTCCCCTCGACTGGCGGGGCGCCCGCGGTCATTGGGTCTCCGGAGGTCACACGGCGCGCCGTGTTCCCTTCACCGCTCCCTGGCGACAGCACGGTGCTCATGTCGACCATTGACAGCCATCTCGCGGTCGCCTCGACAGGCAGCGGTCGCATGGAGTTGTTAGGTCCCGACGGGCCAGTGCGGGTCGACAGCGTGAAGCAGACGTCACGGCTCTTCGTTGGGACGAACCCGCGGTACGTCACGTCGGGCCACCTCCTTTACCAATCGCTCGACGCGACGGTGATGGCGGTGCCGTTCGATCCACGCACGCGCCGAGCGCTGGGGCCAGCCGTGCCCGTGTTATCCGGCGTGCGCCTCGAGAGCATCTGGGGCGTGGGCCAGCTCGCAGTCACTCGAGATGGTACGCTCATCTACGCGCGCGGAGCGAACGGGCGACTCAATGCGCTCGTGTGGCGGGACGATCGCGGCCGTGTCGATACGCTCAAGGCTTTCGGTCGTGCGGATTACGGTGACCTCGATTTGTCGGCCGACGGGACCCGCCTGGTCACGCACATCTGCACGAGCCAGGGCAGCTGTGCGCCGCGCGCGCTTCGCCTCGGCGAGGGCATTCAGGTCACGCTGCCGGCGGACCAGGCACCCCACATCGGGTCAGGCGCGGTCGGCTGGGCCGACCGCGGCCAAACCGTCTTCGATCGACGGGGGACCAGGCCTGACGGAACGACCGACGGGACAGTCATCTATGCGCCCGAGGATCCGACGCGGGCTCAGGTGGTGCCGAAGGCGGGCGTGCTGGACGTTGCGCGCGACGGGCGCGTCCTTTTCGAGCGGGGCGATTCGCTGTTCGTCGCGCCAAACGTCGCAGCGCTCCCGTCGGAGCAGACCGCGACGGGGTTCCGACTACCGGAGCCGGATGCCTGGGGTCATCAACTCCGTCAAGGCGGCGACTGGGTTGCTTACACCGCCCGGAGCGAGCAGGCGGGCGAGTACGTCGTGTTCGTGACGCGAACGCACCCGCCGTACGAGCATTGGCGCGCCTCGCCTCGAGGGGGTGAGGAACCGGTCTGGAGCCCGGATGGCGCGCTCGTCTACCGCGAAGGGAACCGGTGGATGCGCGTGTCGGTGCCTAACGCCCCTCGGGGCAGCCCTGGTGCGGCGCAATTCCTCTTCGCCGGCGCGTACCTCAACGTGCTCGGCCGGTCCCATGACATCGCGCCGGACGGGCGGCATTTGCTGATTGCCGGCCCGTCCGAGCTGACGACCACGTCACTCACGGTCGTGACGAACTGGGTGACGCGTCTACCGGGGCAGGCCGTATCGCGTTAGCCTCGCGTTAGCCGAGGCGTTGCAGTCTCTCGGGAATAATTGGACCACCAAGTGGTCTGTTTCCTCAGCGTGAATGGGTGGCTGACCGCGGCGAAACGACGCCGCAGGCTGCCCGCGGTCGTCAACCTCGGTGGCACTCATGTTTGGCGAGATCGGGATCGAGAAGCTCCTGCTCATCTTCGGCATCGTGCTCGTCATTTTCGGCGCCAAGCGGCTGCCGGAGATCGGCCAGGGACTCGGCAAGGGGATCCGCGAGTTCAAGCGCGCGACAACGGGCACGCCGGACGCGCCGAGCCCGGGCGCGCTTGAGGATGAGCGGAGAAGCGCGCTGGAACCGCGAGAGGTTCCGTCTCGCGACAGCACTGACGACAGCCCTCGGCGGCTCATCTCCTGAGTCGGGCGGGCGACCCCGTCGCAAGCTCGACGCCAAGATGCGCGAGCACCTTGGGCAGCCAGACCGTGTGACTGTTGGGTGAGGTCGCGAGATCGTGCACTAGCTCGTCGAGCGTGCACCACCGCCACGATGCGACCTCCCGCGGGTCTGGACGTGGCGTACCCGACCACCGCCCCACATACACGTGGTCGACCTCGAACTCGACCAGCGCGTCCAGACCGTCGGCGCGGTACACGAAGCGCCCTGCGGACTCGAGCCGGCAGCTCGCAATCCCCATTTCCTCTCGGAGGCGGCGACACGCCGCATCGTCCGACGACTCGTTAGGCCGAGGATGTCCGCAACAGGTGTTCGACCAGAGTAGCGCCGAGTGATACTTCCCGGCCGCACGGCGCTGGAGCAGCACGCGTTCCGCGCCGTCGAAGAGGAGCACCGACACGGCGCGGTGCAGCAGGCCATCGCGATGCACTGCGAGCTTCGGCGCGACACCGATCGGCGTATCGCACGAGTCCACGAGCACCACCAGCTCATCGCTGCCAATCATCCGCCCGCCTGACAAAGGCCCACCGCGGTGCCGAACCCGGCCCCAGCGACCAGAGCGCGCCCGCCGCCCGCACGACCTTCCGCGCCGTGGTGGTGAGGGCGCGACGCCGCAAGTTGTCGTAGCCGTTCCGGCGCACGGCGTCATGAATTCCCTCGTACACCGCCGCGGCGACGGCCACGGCGCGCCGAAACCCGGCGGGCAGATGCGGAATCGCCTCACGCGCCGCGACGTACTCGCGGGTGGCGACGCTCATCAACTCCTCGAGAAGATTGCGATAGTTGTCGTCGAGCGGCCGCAGGCCCTGCCGCAGCGCGCCGATGTCGCTCGCCGAGAGACCGTGCCGCTCGAGCAGCGCCTGCGGGATGTACAACCGGCCGTGGTCCCAGTCTTCGCCGACGTCGCGCACGATGTTGGTGAGCTGCATCGCCTGGCCGAGCGCCGCCGCGCGCTCCAGCATCCAGGGATCGCGAACGCCGTGGAGCTCACACAGCCACTGCCCCACCACGCCGGCGACTCGATAGGCATAGAGGCGCAGCTCGTCGAGATCGCGGTGCGCCACGAATCGGAGATCGCTCCGGACGCCGTGCGCGAGGTGCGACGGGTACGCGAACGGAACCCCGCGCTCGGCCATTTCAGCCATGACCTGGTCGATCAGCGGCATGCCTGAGGGCCGGCCGTCGTATGCCGCGCGCGAGCACTCGAGCCAGGTGTCCAGCTGCGCTTCGGCAAGCGCCGGGTCGCCAGTGGCGTCGGCCAGGTCGTCGACGAACCGACACCACGCGTAGACGCGCGCGGTCCGCTCGCGCTCAGCGCGCCTCATGAACGCGGCAGCGAAATGGAACGAGCGCGAGTTGCGCGCCATGTACGAGTCCGGCGCCGCGAGCTCCGCGACCGCCGGCACCGCGAGAAGGGCAACTCCGTGTGCGCTGCCCGGCGTGGCGTGGAGCGGGTGCGCGGTCATCGGCCGCGCGCTTCAGCAGTCGGCAAGCGTCCCAGGAGGAGCCAGCAGAGCAGCATGGCGGCGGTCGTCGCCGCGACCGCGCCCGACAATCCGGCGGCGGCGCTCATCCCGATCGGTAGCAGCAGGTTCGCGCCGTAGAAGGCGACCAGCCAGCTGAGGGGCAGCGACGCAATCCACCGGTCGGCGCGAAGCGCGCACAGTGCGGTCATCAACGCGAGCCCCGTCAGGTACCAGCCGACGAGGTTGAAGACGGGCATGCCATAGTACGGGCCATTCACGCCCCACACCCAGTACCTCGTCACGAGGCTCATCGCCGGGTCGAGCGCGAGGTCCCAGCTCAGAAGAACGAGCGATCCGGCGACGACGCGCGGCGCAGCGCTCCTGGGGAATCGCCAGCGCGCGATCGCATACGACGGCAGCGCCATGAAAAACCACGAGAGCGGAATGAGCACCGGTACGTGGCCGAGCCACTTCGCTCCCAGGCCGTCTGTGTAGCGGTACGGGCCGAAGGGAAGCCCGACGGTGGTTCCCGCCAACTCGCTGAGCAGGGAGAGGAGGTATACGGTCGCGAACGCGGGGAGCCATCGCGCGCTGGTGCGCCGCGTGAGGAGGAGCGCGAGCGCGCCGAACGCGAGAAGGATCTGCGCGCGCGGGGCCCATAGCAGCATCCAGCCATAAACCGCGGCGGCGCTGGGCGCGGCCGCGAGCCGGTCGGGGTGCAGGCCGAACCAAACGAAGCCGACGAGGCTGAGCGCAGACACGACGTAGACGAGCGCAAGCCCGACCCGTTCGGTTGACTGGCCTCGCTCGCTTTGGAGTTGCTGCGCGAGGTGCTTGGCCTTCTCGGTCGAGGGCGCGACCGACGCAACTCCGGCGATACCGATGTGAGGATGGTGCGACATAGTTGGACATAATCTTGACTGTAAGGCACGTTTTGTCCAGCTTCTGTTCAATATGGACACATACAGAGCTGGACAAGCGGTCGTGGTCGGGGCCGGCTTAGGAGGGCTAGCGGCCGCGGTGCGATTGCGCGCCGCCGGTTGGCGGGTGACCGTGCTCGAGGCTCTCGATCAGCCAGGCGGCCGCGCCCGGGTCTTCCATCGCGACGGCTTCACATTCGACGCCGGCCCGACCGTGATCACGGCACCACATCTGATCGCCGAGCTATTCGAGCTCGTCGGGCGCGATCCGCGCGATTACTTCTCGCTGGTGCCCGTGGATCCGTTCTACCGCATCCAGTTTGATGACGGCAGCACGTTCGACTACACGGGCGACGAAGAGCGGCTGCTCGCGCAGATCGCGCGGTTCGCGCCGCGGGACGTCGATGGTTACCGTCGCCTCGCTCGGCTCGCCGAGCGCATCTTCGAGACGGGCTTCACACAGTTGGCCGACAAGCCATTCCATCGGCTCTCGGACATGCTCCGCATCGTCCCGGCGATGCTGCGACTACAGAGTTGGCGCAGCGTACACGGATTGGTCGCGCGGCACATTCGCGACCCGCGGCTTCGTCAGGCGCTGACGTTCGAGCCACTGCTCGTTGGTGGCGACCCGTTTCGGTCACCCGCGATCTACCTGCTCATCCACTGGCTCGAGCGAAAGTGGGGCGTGCACTTCGCGCTCGGGGGGACGACGTCCATCGTGCACGCGCTCGTCAAACTGCTCGAGGAGCTTGGAGTGGAGGTCCGCCTCGAGACGCCGGTCGAGGAGATCGTCGTCGAGCGGGGACGTGTGGTCGCGGTTCGCACTTCGTCGAGAGAGCGGGTGCCGGCCGCGCTCGTGGTCAGCAACGCCGATCCGTCGTTCGTCTACACGCGACTGATCGGCGCCGAGCACCGGGCGCGCCACACGGACCGCGCCGTGTCGCGCGTTAGGCAGTCCATGAGTCTGTTCGTCGGCTACTTCGGTGCCCACCGCACGTGGCCCACCCTCGCGCACCACACGATCCTCCTCGGCCCTCGCTACCGCGGGCTGCTCGACGACGTCTTTCGACGCGGCGTCCTCGCCGACGACTTCTCGCTCTACCTGCATGCGCCGACGCGTACCGACCCGTCGCTCGCGCCGCCTGGGTGCGAGACGCTCTACGTGCTGTCACCGGTGCCGAACACGCGGGCGCGGATCGATTGGGAGCGGGAGGCTGTACCCTACTTCGCGCGCATCCGTGAGGCGCTCGAGCGGCGGCTGCTCCCCGGGCTCAGCGCGGCTCTCGCGACATCGTTCCACCTGACGCCGGTCGACTTCGAGCGTACGCTGCGGTCAGTGGATGGCGCGGCGTTCGGACCGGAGCCGCTGCTGACGCAGTCGGCGTGGTTCCGCTATCACAATAGGTCCCCGGACGTGAGGGGGCTGTACTTCGTGGGTGCCGGCACGCATCCGGGCGGCGGGATCCCGGGCGTGCTCTGCTCGGCGAAGGTGCTCGACCGCCTCGTCCCGCGGGCATCGGTCGCCTAACGTCAGCTTGCGGCGGCGACGGGACGCGGCTCGCCGCGCCATTCGCGGGGGCGACGCGCCATCGTTTCGACGACGCGCAGTACGGCCGCCGCGTCTGCCAGCGGTGACAACCAGTACGCAAGCCCGCGCCGGGCGAACGAGTGGGCCGTCGCGGCGGCGAGCAGCACGCGGACGGTGATCAACGCCGCGTTCACCGCGACGAGCGCCAGCCCCCAGCCGCGGCGACCGTCGAACACGCCGAGGGCAAGCCCGAGCAAGATCGGGATCGGCAGCGCCTGCGCGAGGATCAGGAGCACAGCGTCGAGCCACCGCCAGCGCGCGCTGCTGGCATCCCGCAGGTTGAGCGAGCGCGGCCAGGCGCGCCAGGTCTCGCGCCCGGTTGGATACATCTCGACGTCGAGCAGGCGCGGCGCGTCGAGAAACCCGACGCGGGCGCCGGAGGCGGCGAGGTGCCTAACGATGCGGACGTCATCACAGTACGAGCGCGCGGCGATGCCGTAGCCGCCGGCGCGCTCGAGCACGTCGCGGCGGATGAGCAGGCACTGGCCGTTGGCCATCGCACGGTCGGGGTCGGGCGCATCCACGCCCGGGGGTCCGAAGCGATACACGAGCGTTGCCAGAAACGCGGGCTGCAGCCATCGGGCCCCGGCCCCCGGCGCAACGATGCACGGTGCGAACGAGACCACGTCGAGCCCGAGCGTGATCGCCCACGGGCGTCCTACGAGCCCGCTTGGCTTCCGCGGCTCGTCGAGTCGGCGCACGCGCGGGTCGCGTGACCCCGCCGCATCGACTAACGTCGGCGTGCCGTCCGTCGAGCCGCCATCGACGACGATCACTTCGTCGAGCGGTGCGCCTTGCGCCTGTAGTCCGGCGAGACAGGGGCCGATCCGGCCCGCCTCGTTGTGCGTCGGCACGACCACGGACACCGAGGTGCCGCGCACGCCGTCCTCCCGTGGCTCGACTGGTGGAACGCGCCGCCGGCCCCGCGCCAGTCGCATACAGACCACGATCAGCGCGACGAGCTGCGCCAACGCCAGCAATCTCACGGCTCTGAGCCGCCCGCGTCATCAGTCCCAGCTCCCTCGCGCAGCCTTCGAAGCGCGCGCCGCAGCGTCGGGATGTCGGGCAGGACGCGGATGCCGGCTTCCCGCAGGGAATCGGTGCTCGCGTCGATCGCTCGGCCGCCGGCGAACAGCGTCGTTCCGCTCGGCAGCGCACGCGCCGTCCGCTTGACTTCGGCGAGCGCGCCGCCGCGGTTCTCATAAACCGCGCTCAGCGCGACCGCGCGCGCTCGTACTTGCTTCGCGGCGGCGACGATGTCGGATGCAGGAAGATTCGCGCCCAGGTACACCACGGCCCAACCTTCGGCGACCGCGGCGGCGGCGCCAAGCATCGCGCCG
>DATCGG010000484.1:0-47465 GCA_036509075.1 Gemmatimonadaceae bacterium | reverse complement strand
GGACGGTTTCATCGCTACGAGGGCTATTCCCTCGCGCAGGTCACGTTCCCGGTGCGCGTGCTGCGCGCGTTAGGCGCGCGCACGCTGGTCGTCTCCAACGCCTGCGGCGGGATGCATCCGCTCTGGGCGCCGGGCGAACTGATGCTCATTGCCGACCACATCAACCTCCTCGGCGACAACCCGCTCATCGGGCCTAACGACGATCGGCTCGGACCGCGCTTCCCGGATATGTCGGAGCCGTACGATGGCCGGTTGCGGGCGATCGCGCGCGCGGTCGCGCTCGAGCATGGCATCACGCTGCGCGAAGGCGTCTACGTCGCCGTCCCGGGGCCGAACCTCGAGACGCGCGCCGAGTACCGCTTCCTCCGGGCGATCGGCGCCGACGTCGTCGGCATGTCCACGGTCCCGGAGGTCATCGTCGCGATCCACGGCGGCATGCGGGTCCTGGGGATCTCGATCATCACGGACCAGTGTCTGCCCGACGCGCTCGAGCCGGCGAGCGTGGAGAAGATCATCGCGGTCGCATCACGAGCGGAGCCGAACCTCACCACGCTCGTGTGCGGCATGCTGGAGCGCGTGTGACGGCCGTCGGATCCGAGCAGCGATTTCGACTGCTTCCGCCCGACGACGGAGCGAACGCGCTCGAGGAGGAACTGCTCGCACGGTGGCACGAGGAGGGACTCTTCGCGCGCACGCTCGAAGCACACGCCGATGCGACGTCGTGGGTCTTCTTCGAGGGACCGCCGACGGCAAATGGGCGGCCAGGCATCCATCACGTCTTCGCGCGAACGATCAAGGATCTGTTCTGCCGACACCGCGCGATGAGCGGCTTCCGCGTCCTCCGGAAAGCCGGCTGGGACACGCACGGGCTGCCGGTGGAGATCGAGGTCGAGAAGCAGCTGCCAGCACTCCTCCGCGCGCGCGGCATGAGCGAGGAGGAGATCGCGCGCTACAGCGGCAAGCCGCTCATCGAGGCGTTCGGGGTCGAGGAGTTCAATCGCCTGTGCCGCGAAAGCGTGTGGAAGTATCAGGGCGACTGGGAGACACTGAGCGAGCGCATTGGCTACTGGCTCGACTACGACAACGCGTACGTCACGTACACCAACGAGTACGTCGAAAGCGTGTGGTGGGCCCTCGCCACGCTGCATGAGAAAGGCTACCTGACGCGCGGCCACAAGGTCCTGCCGTACTGCCCGCGCTGCGGCACGACGTTGTCGAGCCACGAGGTGGCGCTCGGATACCAAGACGTTTCGGATCCCAGTATCTACTTCGCGCTTGATCTGAAAACGGGAACCGGGAACGGGGAACCGGGAAGCGAGCCTCCGCGAGGACCCACGGTTCCCGGTTCCCTGTTCCCAGTTCCCAGTCGGAGAAGAATCCTGGTGTGGACGACCACACCGTGGACCCTCGTCTCCAACGTCGCCCTCGCGGTACATCCGGAGCTCGATTACGTCGAGCTGAAAAAGAAGACCGGTACCGACTGGACGATCATTCTCGCCGAGGCGCGCGCGGGGGCGGTGCTCGGTGACGACTATCGCGATCGGTGGGAGACGGTTGGCCGGTTCCCGGGATCGATGCTCGTTGGGGCGCGCTATCAGCGGCCGTTGGACTGGGTGTCGTTCGACGGGGTGCAGGGCGATCACGGCGTGATCGTCGGTGAGGAATTCGTGTCGGCCGATGATGGCACCGGTGTCGTGCACATGGCACCGGCGTTCGGCGCCGATGACTACGCCGCCGGGCAGCGGCACGGGCTCGCGTTCGTGCAACCGGTCAACCCGCGCGGCGAGTTCCCGGCGGACATGCCCGTCGTCGGCGGTCAGTTCGTCAAGAAAGCCGATCCGCTGATCATCGAGGAGCTCGACCGGCGTGACGTGCTGTGGAAGGCCGGGACGCTCATCCACGCCTACCCGCACTGCTGGCGGTGTGGAACGCCACTGTTGTACTACGCGCGTGCGTCGTGGTTTATCCGGACGACGGCGTTCAAGGACGACATGTTGGCGCGCAACGCGCGCGTCGACTGGCATCCCCGCGAGGTGGGCGCCGGGCGGTTCGGTGAGTGGCTTGAGAACAACATCGACTGGGCGATCTCGCGCGACCGCTACTGGGGCACACCGCTGCCGGTGTGGGTGAACGACGAGGATCCGGCCGAGATCGAAGTGATTGGGTCGTTCGCGGCCCTGGCTGACCGCGCCGGCACCTCGTTAGGCGCGGATTTCGACCCGCACAAGCCGTATATCGATCGCTACACGTGGCCCGCCAGGAGCGGCCGCGGCACGATGCGCCGCGTCCCCGAGGTGATCGACGCCTGGTTCGACTCCGGTGCGATGTCATTCGCGCAGTGGCATTACCCATTCGAGAATCGCGAGACGCTCGCGAAGCAGTACCCGGCGGATTTCATCGCGGAGGGCGTTGATCAGACGCGCGGCTGGTTCTATAGCCTGCTAGCCATCGCAAGCGGGCTAGGCTCGGCGTTGCCAAATAACGAGCCGCTTGGAGAGCGGGAACCGGGAACAGGGAACCGGGAACAGAAACACCCAGGAAACGCGGTTCCCGGTTCCCAGTTCCCGGTTCCCAGCACGGCACCCTACAGATCTGTAGTTGTAAACGACCTCGTGCTGGATGCGCACGGCGTCAAGATGTCGAAGCGACTCGGGAACATCGTCGACCCCTGGGCGGTGATCCCCAAGTACGGCGCTGATGCGGTGCGGCTGTTCCTGCTCTCGTCCAGCCAGGTGTGGAAGCCCCGCGCGTTCGACGAGGCTCAGATTCGGGAAGGGGTCACGCAGTTCCTCGTGACCCTCAAGAACGTGTACAGCGGAATGTTCGCCCTCTACGCGAACTTCGGCTGGGAGCCCACGGCGCTCGACCCGGCGCCGTCCGACCGGCCGGCGATCGATCGGTGGATGCTCTCGCGCCTCGCGACCGTAGAAGCCGACGTCGATTCGCTGCTCGTGGCGTTCGACGCCACGGCCGCCGCCAGGACGCTCATGAGCTTTGTGGTCGACGATGTCTCCAACTGGTACGTGCGGCGGTCACGCGCTCGCTTCTATGAGGTAAGCTCACCGGACAACCGTGCGGCGTTTGCGACGCTGCACGAGGTGCTGGTAGTAACCGCGCGGCTGCTGGCTCCCCTGGCGCCGTTCCTGAGCGACTGGCTGCATCGCGAGTTGACGGGACTCTCGGTACACCTCGCGCCCTATCGTCGCTCTGACCCGGCGCCAAGCGACCCCGCGCTGGAGCGTGCAATGCGGGAGATCCGGACGCTCGCACGGCTCGGACGCGCGGCGCGCGAGGAGGCGGCCATCAAGGTACGGCAGCCGCTGTCACGACTGGTATGCGTTGTGCCTTCAGCGCTCGCCGTTGACGTCGGGTCGCTGTCCGACCTGCTCGAGGCCGAGCTCAACGTCAAACGTGTGGATCTCGCAACATCGGCGGATTCGCTCGTTACCCTTCATGCGAAACCGAACTTCCGGTCGCTGGGTAAGAAGTTCGGCAAAAACACCCCACTCGCGGCGCAGGCGGTTGCCGCGTTTACCAGCGAAGAGCTCCGATCGTTCGAGCACGGGCAGTCACTCGCCATCTCGGTTGAGAACGAGTCCCGTACGCTCGATCACGAGGACTTGAGCGTCGTACGGCGCGCCACGGGCGCGCTGACGGTGAAGGAAGAAAATGGCCGCGTTGCGGCAATCGATCCGACGGTAACCCCGGAGCTTCGGCGCGAAGGGATCGCGCGCGAGCTCGTGAGCCAGCTCCAGCGATTGCGGAGGGACTTAGGTTTTGTGGTGAGCGACCGGATCCGAGTGTGGATCGCCGCTCCCGCGGAGACGTACGAGGCGATCAACGAGTACGCTGGCTGGATCGCCAATGAACTCCTCGCCCGCGAGATTGTTGCGGGAGAGGCACCGGCCGGTCAACAGGTGCACGAGCTCGACCTCGATGGGTCGGTGGTTCGTGCCGCCCTTTCCAAGGAACTGTAGCAATGGCATCCGCAAGCAGCGCGAGCAGCGCCAAGAAGGCGAAGCCCATGAACAAGAAGAACCTTCAGCACTTCGAGAAGCGCCTGCTCGAAGAGCGACGTCGCGTGCTGAAGGAGCTGGGGCACTATGACGAGACCTTCGGTGCGACGCCGCAATCCGCCGATGGGGACCTGAGCTCGTATTCGTTCCACATGGCCGATCAGGGCACCGACGCCATGGAACGGGAGAAGGCATTCCTGTTCGCCAGCCAGGAAGGCCGGTTCCTCTGGCACATCGACGAGGCGCTCCGCCGCCTCTACCGGTCGCCCGAGACGTTCGGGAAGTGCCACAACTGCGGCAACGAGATTGCCTTCGAGCGCCTCGACGCGTTACCGCACGCGCGGTATTGCATCGAGTGCAAGCAGCGCGAGGAAGATGCCAAGAAGTAGCACGCCTAACGCGGTCGTGTTCTGGCCCGTCGTCGCGGTCATCGTCATCGCGGACATCGTGACGAAGATGATCGCGCTCAACACGCTCGCGCCGTTCTCGCCGCAGCAGGTAATGGGCGATGCGCTGCGGCTCACGCTCGTCCGCAACCAGGGGGCGGCGTTCGGCCTGTACCTCGGAGAATACTCCAGGTACATCTTCATGATCCTGACGGTCGGCGCGCTGATCATTCTGTGGCGACTGTACCAGTCGACACGGGAAGGAGATCTTCCTCGGACGCTCGCGATCGCGCTCGTCTGTGCCGGCGCACTCGGCAACCTGATCGACCGGATTCGTTGGCACGAGGGGGTTGTCGACTTCATCGACGTCGGCTTCCGGGACATGCGCTGGCCCACGTTCAACGTGGCCGACATGGCGGTGAGTACCGGGGCATTCCTGCTGGCGTGGGTGCTCTGGGGCGATGACCGCGCCGAACGGGCGCGGGCAGCCGAAGGCGGGGCGGTGAGCGGAAGCTCGAAAGCCGCGAGCGCGACCGCCGGGTCGCAGGATGCCCCGTAACCCGGAAGCGCGCCCGAGCCACCACGAGTTCACCATCGAGGCGGATGCCGGCGTCGGCGTCCGCCTCGATCTCTTGGTGGCGGAGCGCCTCGCGATCTCGCGCAACCAATCGGCGACGTTGATCGCGAACAAGCTCGTGACGGTCAACGGCAAGTTCGAGCGTGCCAGCTATCGCGCGACGCACGGCGATCGCCTGTCGGTTGACGTGCCGGCGCCGCCCGCGCGCGATATCGAGGGTGAGCGGATTCCCCTCGACGTCGTGTTCGAGGATGACGACATCGTCGTCGTGAACAAGGCGGCGGGCATGGTCGTGCATCCGGCGCCAGGCAACTGGACTGGCACGCTGGTGAACGCGCTCATTGGTCGCGGCAACGACCTCGCGGACTCGGGCGACTCCGACCGGGCCGGTATCGTCCACCGTCTCGACAAGGACACCTCCGGGCTGCTGCTCGTCGCGAAGACCGATCGGGCACACCGCATTCTCTCGAAGGCGATTGCCGACCGCCGCGTGCTCCGACGCTATGTGACTCTCGCGTGGGGACATCTCGACGCCGACCGCCTCACCGTCGACAAGCCGATCGCGCGCGACCCGCGAGACCGGAAGCGGATGGCGATCGTCAGTTCCGGAAGGTCGGCGAAGACGGACTTCCTGCGCCTCGCGCGGTTCGACGCCACCGATCTGCTGCGCGCGCACCTCTACACTGGCCGCACGCATCAGATTCGTGTGCACCTCGCGTCGGTCGGGCACCCGGTTGCCGGCGACGACACCTACGGTGGTGGGGGAGGGCGACGGCTGCTGGCACTGCCGCCGCGACGGCACTTTCTCCACGCCGCATGGTTGCGCTTTCGGCACCCGGTCTCCGGAAATGCGATCGACCTTCGTGCTCCATTGCCCGATGACCTCAGGCGGTCGCTCGTGGCGGCGGCGCAGGACCGTTCGCTCGAAACCCTTCCGGACCCGCTCGACTACTTTGGCTTCTACCGCGACGCCGACTGAGACGCCCGAGACAGTGTCACCAGGCACGCTGCGACTGCTGTTGTTCGCAGTCGCCGGGACCGTGTACGGCTGTGACATTGGCGCCGTCCGTGAGATCGTCCCGCTCCGGCACACGACGCGGCTGCCCGGCGCGCCGCCGTACGTGCGGGGGCTGATCAATCTGCGTGGTGCCATCGTCACCGTGATCGACCTGGCGGTCCGCCTCACTGGTGGCGGCACTCCGGACGAGGGCTCCGTGGTTCTCGCCGAATTCGGGAACAAGAATGTCGGCCTGGCGGTGGACGAGGTGCGTGACGTTCAGCTCCTCGCGCCGCAACAATTCGAGCCTGCCACTGGTGACATTGCGCGCGGGGGAATCGTGCGCGGTTTGGGACATCTGGACAGCGGAGTCGTCATAGTCCTAGAGGTCCCCGCAGTCATTCGGCAAGTAATGGCGTAAGGCACGCGGGGCAAGCAGCGCGGCCGGCGTGGCCAGTAACGAGTACGCCAGTGGTCAGTCCTCCGTGATGAGTCGTGAGTTCCTGGGACTCACGACTCATCACCGAAGACTCACGACTCACGACTTGTGACTGGCCAGGCTCGACCGAGGGCCCTCTACCGGGACGACGGCGATTCCTCGCTCCGCTCGGAATGACACCCACTCGGAGTTCGGACTGTGAGCCACACGGTATTGATCTGTGACGACGCGATCTTCATGCGCACGATGGTGGGCGACATCCTGCAGCAGGCTGGATTCGAGATCGTTGGCGAAGCGGAAACCGGCGTTCAGGCGGTCGAGAAGTATCAGCAGCTGCGACCCGACCTCGTCACGATGGATATCGTGATGCCCGATATGGGCGGCATCGACGCTGTGCGGGAGATCACGAAGTTCGACCCGCAGGCCAAGGTGCTCATGTGCAGCGCGATGGGCCAGCAGGCGCTCGTGGTCGAGGCCATTCAGGCCGGCGCGAAGGACTTCGTCGTCAAGCCGTTTCAGCCGAGCCGCGTATTGGAAGCGGTGCAGCGGGTGCTCGGATAGGTCGCGTTCGCTCCCCTGAACGCTCTCGCGCGAGCGTTTCATGGATACGGCACGCTACGCCGAGCTGTTCCTGACGGAGAGTCAGGACAACCTCTCGGCGATCAATCACGCGCTGCTGGAGCTCGAGCGGACGCCCGGAGCGCGTGAGCCGATCGGCGCGTTATTTCGCGCCGTCCACACGGTGAAGGGGATGAGTGCGACGATGGGGTACGCCGTCGTCGCCGAACTGTCCCACGAGCTCGAGACCCTCCTCGACCTCGTACGGCGGGGAGAGCGCGATGTGAGCGGGACGCTCATGGACACGCTGTTCTCCGCGGCCGACACCCTCGAGCGCGCTATCGAGCTATCGGTGGCGGGTCGCGAGGAAGAGATGGACGCCGCGGAGACGATTGCCGCGCTTCGTGCGGCGGCATCGCCGACGTCTGAAAGCGCCACGACGAGCGGCGTGTTATCCAAGCAGAAAAAAAAGAAACGCGCGACGCGCAGGTCCGTGGCCGTGCCGGCGCCAGCGACAATCCGCGTCACGCAGGAGCCCAACACCCCAATGGCGGGTGTTCGCGCCTACCTCGTGCTCGAGCGCGCGAAGACGCTCGGCACCGTGCTTCAGGTTGAGCCAGCCCCTGAGACCTTCACTGCCGACGCGTTCGATGGGCGCCTAACGATCGGCATCGACACTGGCGCATCGGACGAGGAGATCGACCGCGTCATCCGCTCAGCCGGCCAGGTGGCCGAGGTGGTTGTCACACGCGCTGGCGTGGCGGGCGCGGGGCAACGGCCCGCGGTGCCTAACGGGGATGGATTGCTGCCCGTTGGAAGCGCGGGTCGCGCGAGCGAGCTCGTCGCGGCGCGTCAGCACCGTCACATCCGAATCGACCTTCACCGGCTCGACACGCTGATGAATCTCATCGGCGAGCTGGTCATCACGCGCGGGCGCCTGCAACAGCTCGCCACGACGATGAACGAGCCGGCACTCACCGAGGCGGTCACCCAGACGTCGCGGCTCGTTGCGGACCTGCAGGATGGCATCATGACGAGCCGCATGGTGCCGGTCTGGCAGGTGTTCGATCGATTCCCGCGTGTCGTCCGCGACGCCGCGCGTGCGCTGGGCAAGCAGGTTGAGCTCATCGTCGAAGGCCAGGAGATCGAGCTCGATCGCTCGCTACTCGACGAGATCGGTGACCCGGTCGTGCACCTGCTCCGCAACGCGATCGATCACGGGCTCGAGACGCCCGAGGAACGTGTGAGGGCAGGGAAGTCTCCCACCGGGCGACTCACGCTCATCGCGGCACGTGATCGATCGGCGGTCGTGATCCGCGTCACCGATGACGGGAAGGGCATCGATCGCGATCGCGTGCTGGCGCGAGCGCAGCAGATGGGTCTCGTCGAGAGCAGTCGCACGGAGCTCACCGACGACGAGCTGTTTCGTCTCATCGGGCGTCCCGGATTCTCCACCGCCACGCAGGTCACCGACATCTCGGGTCGCGGTGTCGGGATCGACGCCGTTCATACGCGTGTCCGCGCGCTTGGCGGAACGGTGGACATGAAGTCCGCGAAGGGCGAGGGCACATCGGTGACGGTTCGGCTACCGGTTACGCTCGCGATCGTCCGCTCGCTGCTCGCGCGGATTGGTGATGAGACGTACGCGATTCCGATGACGCACGTCAACGAAACGGTGCAGGTGGAGTCCGACACGATTCGCCACGTGAAGGGACGCGAGGTCCTGGTGCTGCGCGACGACGTATTGCCCGTCGTCCATCTCCGCGACCTCGTGCGCTTGCCAAGGCGCGACGGAGGGGGAGGGCAAGTCGTCGTATTGGAGGTGGCCGACCGGCGCGCCGGGATGGTCGTGGACGAATTGACGGGCCAACAGGAGATCGTCATCAAGCCGTTCGACACGGTGAAGGACGGTCTCTCGGTATTCAGTGGGGCGACGATCCTCGGCGACGGGGTACCGGCGCTCATCCTCGACGTCAGCAGTCTCTTTTAGTGGAGCGGGAATGAACGACCTGAAGACTCTGAAGCCGGTCCAGGTGGATGCGTTGCGCGAGGTCGCAAACATCGGCGCCGGGCATGCCGCCACCGCACTCTCTCAGATGACGGGCAGCACGATCATGATCAGCGTCCCGACGATCACGATCGCGAAGCTGGAGGACGTGCCGCCGCAGATCTCGGGGCCGGAAGAGCCGGTCGCCGCGGTGCTCATGAACATGATGGGCGACCTCACTGGCCGGACGCTCCTGGTGTTCCCGAAGCAGACTGCCGTTAGGCTGTCCGAGCTCATGCTGCGCCGGCCGGCGGGGACGTCGACGGAGCTGGGCGATCTCGAGCAGTCGGCGATCAAGGAGGCGGGGAACATTCTGAGCGGCGCCTACATGAATGCGCTCAGCGATTTCATGGGGCTCATGCTCCTACCCTCGCCGCCCAGCCTCGCCGTCGACATGTCGAGCGCAGTGCTGACGACCGCATACCTGCAGTTCGGCACCGACCGCGATTTCGTGTTCTGCGTGGAGAGCGAGTTCTACATGCACGATCTCCACGAGCGACTGCGTGGGTTTTTCCTGCTGTTGCCTGACGTGGCGTCGTTGCAAGCCATCCTGAAGGCCGTCCGTCTCGGATGAACCGAGCGGGGACCGGGAACCGGGAACCGGGAACCGAGGCTTCGTTCGTGGACAGTGATCCGCTCGCCAACCTCTCCCCGCGATCATCGGCGGCGCCGCAGGCGCCCGCCGATTCTTCCGTTCCCGGTTCCCAGTTCCCGGTTCCCGGCCAGGCGGCGTCGGGACTTCAGCCGAGCCTAACGTCAGAACGGGATCGCGATGTCCTGCGGTCATTCGCCAAGCGGATCGACCCGTCGGACGCCGGTGCGCACAACAACCTCGGGGTCCTCTACTACAACAAGGGCTTGTTGGGCGAGGCTGTTGCGGCGTTCTCGCGCGCGCTCGAGCTCGACCCAAAGATGCAGGTGGCGCAGCGCAACCTGGAGATCGCGTACTTCAACACCGGGTACTACGACCGCCGCGTCGCCGAGCTGAAGGACCGCCTGCGCGTTCAGGCCGACGACCGCGATGCACGCTGGGAGCTGGGCCGCACGTATGCGTTGCTCGGGCACGTGGACCACGCGGTCGAGGAGTTCAGCCAGCTGTTGCGCTTCTACCCCGACGATGTCGGCGCCATCGTGCAGCTCGGGCTCGCGGAAAAAGGAAGTGGAGACCTGGAGAACGCCCAGCGTTGGTTCTCGCGGGCCCTCGCCCTGGATCCGGGCAGCGCGATCGTTCAGTTCTACATCGGCGAGGTGCTATACAACCGCGGCCTCAACGACGAAGCGCTGCACGCACTGCGGCGATCGATCGAGCTCGCGCCCGATAACCCCGATGCGCACTACCTGCTCGGCTTCGTGTTAGGCGACATGGGTCGCCACGACGAAGCGCAGAAGGCGACGAAGCGGGCGATTCAGCTCAACCCGGCGCTGTCCCGGGCACACGCGAACCTGTCACTCGACCGGAGCACGTCGACCTCGTACGAGCCGGTCGTCGCGCAGCGCGCGGCACGCGGCGGCGATCGCGAGATGGGCGTCGCGCCCGACGGGCAGCTCGCCCATTTCAGCCTCGGCCTGGCGTTCCGGCAGAAGGGCTACTACGCCGAGGCGTTGCGCGAGTACCGGCTGGCGGCCGAGCGAGGCGAAGATGGGGATTTGCTGGTGCAGGCCATGGCCGAGGTCCACCTGCTGAAAAAGGAGCCGGCGATCGCGGCGCAGCTCTACGAGAAGCTGCTGGTATCCCGTCCCGACAGCCCGAAACTCTGGAACGAGCGTGGGATCGCCCTTCACCAGGACGGGCGATATGTCGACGCCGCCGAGAGCTACCGGCGCGCGGTCGCTTGCGACGCGAAGTACGCGTTAGGCCTGAACAACCTCGGCGTTGCACTGTATCACGTCGGCAACGCGGAGGCATCGGTCGAAGCGTTCCGCTTCGCTCTCAAGGCGCAGCCGTCGTTCATCAAGGCGCGTCTCAACCTCGCGCTGCTGCTCTTCAAGAAGAAGCGGCTGCCGCTCTGTCTCGAGGCCTACCGCCAGGTGCTGCAACTGCAGCCCGAGCAGCCGGTGGCGTGGAATGGCGTGGGGCTCGTGCTGGTGGAGCTCAGGAAGCTCGAGGATGCGCGAAACGCGTACGGCCGCGCGATTCAGGCGCGACCCAACTACGCCGAAGCGCATTACAACCTGAGCTTCGTCCTCTCGAATCTTGGCGATTACGATGGCGCGCTTCGCGCGACCAAGCGGGCGCTCGAGATCGATCCGTACTACGTCCCGCAGAAGTTCGAGCTGGCGATCGACCTCGAGTTCGAGGACCCGGAGTTCACGATCGTCCCGGACCTCGCCGGCGAAAAGCGTACGGATGGATCGGTCGAGGAGTTCGCGCTCGACACGGGTGTGCTCGATTCGCTGTTCACGGAGCTGGCTCCGGTGGCACCGCCTCCGCCGCCGGTCGTGCGACCAGGCACGCCGTACGCCGCCGCAGCCGATTATCTGTCGAAGGGACTCCTCGATCGTGCCTCAGCCGAGGCGAGCCGCGTGCTCGCGCGCGGTGGTGACTCGGTCGAGGGACTGACGTTGCTCGGCGACGTCTACGCGAAGCAGGGCGCGTATGGAGAGGCGCTGGACCGCTATCGCGGTGCACGTGCGGCGGCGTCCGGAACCGCCGACGCGATCGCCGCCACGCGGCGTGCGGTGGCCGGAGAAGTGCGCGTGCTCATCATGCTCGGACGAGGTGGGGAAGCGCGTCCGCTCGCCGAAGACCTACTGGATGCGGCGCCAGCCGATGTCGAGATGCTGATTCTCGCCGCGACCGCGCGCGCGGACGGCGGAGATCCGGCGGCGGCACTGGACGCGCTCGAGCGGGCGCGCCGCGGCGCCCCCGCGCGAGCCGACGTGCTCAAGCAGATCGGGGATGTCGCTCGCTCCATCGGCGATTTCGAGAGTGCCGCCGAGTCGTATCGCTACGCGCTGACGCTGGACCCGGACTTCGCGGTCGTTCGCTATCAGCTCGCGACGATCCTCGAGATGAAGGGCTTCAACATCGATGCGGAGCGCGAGCTCGTGGCGGCACTCGATTCGGTTCCGACGTACACCGAGGCCACGCTCTCCCTGGCATCGCTGCGCCGGCGACTCCGGCGCCACGAGGAGTCGCTCAGGCTGCTCGTCGAGCTGCTCCAGCGCGATCCGTACAACCTGGATGCGCTCACGTCGCTTGGTGAAACACTGTTCGAGAGCGCGCGCCGTGCCGACGCGGCAGTCGCGTTCGCGCGCGTGCTGCGCTTCGACCCGGAGCACGTCGGCGCACTGTACTTCGAGGGTGTACTCGCCGCCGACCATCATCGGTACCGCGAAGCGATCGATCGCTGGCGTCGGGTCGTCGACCTCGAGCCGGCAAGCGAGTACGCCCGGCGTGCGCGTCGGGACACGCGCACGGCAGCCGATCTGCAGCGCATCTTCGTCGCACGGGGGCCGGTGGCGTAATGGCGATCGAAGGTCCGCTCCGCGAGCTCGGGATCCATGACGTCTTTCAGCTCCTCGATCTGAGTCGGAAGACGGGGTCGCTGCGCGTCACGTCGGCGCTGCGCGACAACGAAGGCGTCGTCTGCTTCGACGGCGGCCGCGTGGTCTCGGCGTCGATCCGCACGAATCCACATCCGCTTGGCGCAATGCTGGTGCGCGCTGGGAAGATTTCCGAAGGCGATCTGCAGCGTGCACGCACCGTCCAGCAGAGTCGAAGCGACGGCAAACGGCTCGGCGAGCTCCTCGTCGAAGCGGGCTGCCTGACGTGGCGTGAGCTCGAGCGCCAGGTCCGCCTCCAGATCGAGACGGTCGTCTTCGAGCTCATGTCGTGGCAGGAAGGCTTTTTCTCCTTCGTCGAGGGCGGCAATGCCGACTCGACGACCGAGGCGACCGCACGCATCTCGACCGAGTCGCTGCTCATGGAGGGCGCGCGCCGGATCGATGAGTGGGCGCGCATCGCGCACAAGATCCCGCACCTCGGCGTCGTTCCGGTGCTCGCACCGATCGACGAAGACCATCCGTCGCTGCTCGATCTCCTTCCGAGCGAGTGGGAGATGCTCGCGATGATCGATGGGCAGTCCGACCTGCGCGGCATCGCGAACCGCCTTGGGCGGAGCGAGTTCGATGTCGCCAAAGTGGCGTATGGGCTCCTGTCCACCGGTGTGATCGAGGTGCGCGCGGCAGAGCGGCCCGCGATCGTGGAACCGCTCGCCGGCGACGACCCGGTACCGCACATCGAACAGGCGCGTGTCGCGCTTCGCGAGGGACGTCTCGAGCATGCACTCGCGGCGGCGAGCGCAGCGACGCGAGCCGCACCGACGCGCGCCGATTCGCAACTGCTCGTCGCTCGCGCCCTCATGCGGCTGGAGCGCGAGCCCGAGGCCATCGAGGCCCTCCGTCGCGCGGCGCAGCTCGAGCCGAGGAATCCGGAGGTGTTGCTGGCGTTAGGCGCTGCCGCGGCGCGCAGCGCCGGGATGGACCAGGCCATCATCTCGTGGCAGCGTTACCTCGTCGAGGCAGGTGATCGCCCGGCCGTGACGCGTGTGCGAGAGATGCTCGATTGTGTCGTGCGCCTGCGCGCGCTGCTCAAGGGGGTCGAGGATGCCTGACGAGATTCGCCGACTGAGCGATGATCTCGCGCGCGACCCGTCGAGCCTCGTGTTCATGCCGCTTGCCGACGCGTTGCGGCGCGCCGGCCAGTTGGACGTCGCCCTGCGCGTGGCGCTCCGGGGGCTGGATCGGCATCCGTACCTGCCGGACGCCCACGACGTTCTCGCGCGCATCCACGCGGATCGCGGGGATCTCGAGCGCGCGTCGGACGAGTGGGAGATGGCGTTGCGGCTCGATCCCTCGCACGCCCAGGCGAATCTGGGGCTGGGCTTCGTGGAGTTCCGCCGCGGCGACCTCGAGAGCGCCGAGCGTCGCCTGTCGACTGTCCCGCCTGCGGAACAGACACCCGGAGTTGCCGCCGCGCTGGCGCACGTGCGCAGCGCGCTCGGCGCGCGCCCCACGAACGGTGCGCCAGTCGTCGTGCCTAACGGCTCCGGGCCGACCGAGCCGACCGTTGTACCACCGGCAGCCGCGCGGGTACCAACCCCTCCGCGTTCGACTCAACCGGTGCCCGAGTTTCCATCACCGGATCCGTCGCGCACGAAACAGCTCTTCGATTCCGTGCTCGATGGATCGGATCAGCACGCGCTCCTCGTCGACGGAGACGGGCTGGTGCTCGCCGGTGCGTACACCGATGGCGACGGTAAGGACGTCGCCGAGGTGGTCGCCGCCGAGCTGGCGGGGGTAAGCAGTGAGGCCGAGCGCGCGATGCGCCATCTCGGGCTGGGGGCCTGGACGTCACTGCTGGTCGAGGCCGACGACGCGATCGTCGCCATGACGCCGGGTCCGAACGGAAGCCTCCTCGTGGTGACCGCGTCGCGCAAGACGCCGGTCGGCCTCGTGCGCCTGCTCCTGGACCGCGTGCTCGCGCGCGCGCGTGACTGGCTCGTGAGGGTGTCATGACCAAAACGCCGTACGCCGAGCTCCTCGCGATGCTGTCCCGACACCGCGGTGTCGTGGGCAGCTTCGTGGTCTCCGAGCGCGACGGACTCGCCGTCGATTCGAACGTGCAGATCGGCGTGCATGCCGAGGCTGTGGCGGCGCTGGCGGCGTCGCTGCACCGCAAGGCGCGCCTTGCGTGTGGCGCGGCGGGATGCGGCGTCGTGACATTCCTGCGACTCGATGCGGAGAAGGGGGGCATCCTCGCAGCTGGGAGAGACGATCTCGTGCTGGTCACCATCTCGGAGGCCCGGGCCAACATCGGGCTGCTGCGCGTCGAGATGATGCGGGCCGCGAAGGCCCTCACATGAGCTCACCAAGCGCGAGTGCGGCCGCATGATGACCGCCGTCGAGTCCTGGATCGAGGAGCCGCTGATGACGTTCATCAACGACTCCCGCGTTAGGATCGCGGTCCTGCTCGAGTCGAGCGGGCGCGTGCTCGCGCAGCACGGCTTTACGCGATCGATCGACGTCATGTCCGCCTGTGCGCTCGCCGCGGCCATTCACGCCTCGGCGGCGGAGATCGGTCGTCAGCTCGACGGCACGCCATTCAAGACCATGCACCACCCGGGGCGCGAACGACAGATCTTTCTTGGCGAGCTCGCGACGGGGCACGGCGCGCATATTCTGCTCACGGTGTTCGACGATGCGACCTCGATCGGCCTCGTTCGGCTGTACTTTGCCGAGCTGAGTCGACGGCTCGCCGGCGCGGCGGCGGCAACGTCGTCGGCGCCGCCGACGTTGGTCGACTTCGAGTCCGACCTCAACCGCAACCTGGCGAAGTTGTTCGGCAGGATCTGACCACAGGCGTCTCCATGTCCCTCGTCAACTACGCCGCGCGCGAGATCACGTGCAAGATCGTCTACTACGGCCCGGGACGGTCCGGCAAGACGAGCAACCTGCACTACGTTTACAATCAGGTGCCGGGCGACCGCCGGGGCTCGATGGTGTCGCTGGCGACGCAGACCGATCGGACGCTCTTCTTCGATTTCCTTCCCCTCGACCTCGGAACGATCTCGGGCTTCACGACCCGCTTGCAGCTCTACACGGTTCCAGGGCAGGTATACTACGCCACGACGCGAAAGCTCGTGCTGCAGGGGGCGGACGGGGTCGTGTTCGTGGCGGACAGTCAGCGCCGCCAGATCGAAGAGAACGTCGAGAGTATGCAGGACCTGCACGCCAACCTCGCCGAACAGGGCGTTGACGCGCGCAACGTTCCACTCGTCATCCAGTACAACAAGCAGGATCTTCCTCGCGAGCTCATCATGGATGTCTCGGAGCTCGACGACATCCTCAATTTTCGCGGCGTGCCCTTCCACGCCGGCGACGCCCTCCGAGGCACCGGCGTGTTCGAGACGCTCCGGAGCATCTCGGAGCTCGTGCTGCGCCGGCTGAGCGGCGCGGCCGCTCCGCGGGTGGCTGTTGGGCAATGAGTGTCCTTCTGGACGGGCGGTTTCGGTTCGACAACTACGTCGTCGGCGCGTCAAACCGTCTGGCGGTGGCGGCCGCCCGCGCGGTCGCGGAATCGCCCGGTGCGAGCTATAACCCGCTCTTCATCTACAGCCCGTCCGGGTTAGGCAAGACGCACCTCATCGGGGCCATCGGCTTTGCCGCGAAGCAGCTGCAGCCGGATCTCGTCGTCGAGTACGTTCCGCTCGACGATTTCGTGGATCAGCTGCACCTCGCCATCTCGTCCGGCCAGGCCGAAGCGTTCAAGCAGCGCTATCAGCGCGTCGACATGTTGTTGCTCGACGACGTCCAGTTCCTCACCGGGCGGCGCGAGACACAGAGCGAGATGCTGCGCATCTTCAACGCGCTGCAGGGGAGTGGTCGCCAGATCATCATGGCGAGCGACCGGCCGCCGTCGGAGATTGCCGATGTCGATGAGCGCCTGGTCACTCGGTTGGCTGGTGGCCTGATCGTCGACATTGGTTTGCCGGAGTACGAAACCCGCGTTGCGATTCTTCGCAACAAGTGCGCGGAGCGCGAGATGACGTTCGCCGACGGCGTCCTCGAGGAGCTGGCGCGCATGCCCTGCGGGAGCGTGCGTGAGCTCCAGGGGGCCCTCAACCGGCTCGCCGCGCACGAGGCGTTAGGCGAGCGTTCGGTCACGCCGGCGAACGTGCGTTCGATCATTGCCGCCGGCCGCGTCACCCCCGACCTCGGCCGGGCGGCCGCCGTGGCGACGGACGAATTTGCTGGCTTCATCTCGGACATCGCAGTGGCGGTCGCACAGCACGTCGAGGGTTGGCGCGTCAGGCTCGGCCAGCGGATCGCGCACTGGCAGGCGGCCGGGTACCGAACGACCATGCTCGAGCGCACACTGGCAATGAACGAGGAAGCCGACGTCGACGCGCTCGATGCCGCCTTCGCGAGCGGAGTAGCGCGGCTGGAGCAGCTCGAGGCGCAGGCGGTCCTGCTCGACCCGCGGCTCGCCGGACTCGATGTGTTCCGCGACCCGCAGCACATCCCCGAAGCCGAGGCACGCGTCGAGCAGGCGATCGCGGCGCAGAATCCGCCGCCTGGTCCGTGGCCGGCGTTTACGCTGGAGACGATGATCGCGGGTAAATCCAACCAGCTCGCGTTGCGCGCAGCGGAAGCGACGATCGAGGCGCCAGGCGTTCGCTACAACCCACTATTCGTCCACGGCGGCCCTGGCGTCGGAAAGACGCATCTGGTGCACGCCGTTGGCAATGCACTGCGCCGCAAGGCGCCGCTCTCGGGACCGGTCGCGTGCGTGAGTGGATCGCAGTTCGTCGACGAGCTGATTGCCGCCCTGCAGGACGGCACGGTGGATCGGTGGCGGGCGCGGTACCGCACGGCGGGGGCGCTGATCGTAGACGACGTGCACGCGCTTGCCGGCAAGGAGCGCTCGCAAGACGAGTTGTTCCACCTGTTCAACGCGCTGCACAGCGCTGGGAAGCAGGTGGTCCTCGCGAGTGATCGGCCTCCCTCGGAGATCGGCGAGCTCGAGGCGCGGCTTCGCTCCCGCTTCGACGGTGGGCTCGTCGTTGCCATTCAGCCACCGGACCGCACGCTCCGCGAGTCACTCTACGTCCGAACGCTGCAGGATCGTGCGCCGGACGCGGAGCCGGGCGTCGCTGCGCTGCTGGCCGAGCTTCCCGTGTCGGGCGCCGCCGAGGTGGAATCGGTGATCGACCGGGTGCTGCACGCAGCGCGCGCGGCCGGCGGCGCGGTCACGCTGTCGCTCGTTAGGCGCGAGCTCGGCGCCGGAGGTGCGGCGACGCCCGTGTCGTCGCCGGCCGTGGCCGACAAGTCATTCCTCGATCTCGAGAAGATCGTGATGGAGTGGCCGGAGCCCGACGGGCGAGTGATCGAGGAGCTCCGCTGATGGCGATCAAGGGAAGCCTCAACGAGGCGAGTCTGCCCGATGTGCTCCAGCTGCTCGCGATGGGGAAGAAGAGCGGCTGCCTGAGCGTCACGCATCGACAGAACTTCGGTTACATCTTCTTCGACAAGGGCCGCATCTGCTACGCGTCGATCGTGAACCGGCGCGACCGGCTCGGTGACATCCTCGTCAAGAACGGACTGATCACGCAGGCGCAGCTCGAACAGTGCGTCTCCGTGCAGAACAGGCAGCGGGACAAGCGACTCGGAGAGATCCTCGTCGAGCGCAACTTCATCGCGCGGGAGGAGCTCCATCGGTACATCCGCATTCAGATCGAAGAGGCGGTGTACTACCTGTTCACGTGGAACCAGGGAACGTTCAACTTCGAGGCGGATGTCGCGCCCGACGAGCAGGACTTCCTCGTCTCCATCAATCCGGAATCACTGCTGCTCGAGGGCGCGCGGCGCATCGACGAGTGGAGTCTGATCGAGAAGAAGATTCCGAGCTTCGACCTCATCTTCGAGGTGGACCGAAACCGCCTCCAGGAAAGCGCAGCCGAGCTGACGGTCGAGCAGGAGACGCTCGTGCGACTCATCGACGGGAAGCGCGACGTCGCGGGGCTCGTCGACGAGTCCGGGCTGGGCGAGTTCGACGCCGGCAAGTCGCTCTACGGCCTGATCACCGCCGGGTTCCTGCATCGCGTCGGTCGCACGAAGCCGGCCGAGGCAGTGTCGTCGGACGCTCGCGTCACCGAGCATCGCAATCTGGGCGTGGCGTTCTACAAGGCCGGCATGCTCGACGAGGCGGTGCGGGAATTCCGCCGCGTCAACGAACTGCGCCCGGGTGACGATCTCGCGACCTTCTACGCGGGGCTCGTGCTGCTTCGCCAGGGACGCTGGCAGGATGCCGTGTCGCTGTTCCAGCAGATGGTCTCGCGCCGCGCCGTCGGCGCGTCCGTCTACCACAACCTCGCTTATGCCCTCGAGCGACTCGGACGGTACGATGAAGCCTCCGACGTGCTCGCGCAGGCAATGCGAATGGGAAGCAACGATCCGCGGACGCTCCTGTCGGCGGGCGTACTCGCACTGCGGCGCGGCGACATCATCGAGGCCGACGTGCTGCTCGCCGAAGCGGCGACGAACTGGGAACGCCGGCCCAAACCGGCTGCGTGGTATCACTACGCGTCGTTGACGGCGGCGCTAGCGAACGACATCGATCGCGCGATCAGCGTGCTGACCGATGGTGTCGCCGCGCACCCGCATTCCGCGGTGCTGCTCAACAATCTCGGCGTCGCGCTGGAGCGGCGTGGCCGCGTGAGCGACGCGGCGTCGACATTCGAGCGCGGTGCGCTCGAGGACGCGACGCTGCCGCAGCTCCACAAGAACCTCGGCGACAGCTACTACCGCGCCGGGCGCTACGACGACGCACTGGAGTCGTATACGCGAGCCGTCAAGCATCGACCCAACCTCGGCGCGGACGTGTACCTCAAGCTGGGGAACCTGCGGTACCGGCGGCAGGAGCGTGAAGAGGCCAACCGCTGTTGGAAGCGCGCGCTCGAGCTGGAGCCGACGAACGCCATCGCGCGGACCAATCTGGAAACCGCGAGGCGAGTCGGATGACTGCCCCCGCGCACGCGGACGAAGCCGGCTTCGCTGAACTGACCGCGAAGATCGCGCGCGAGCGTGCGTTCGGGTGCGGCGCATACAAGGAGCGGTGTCTCCGCCGGCGCATCGCGGTGCGCATGCGAGCTCGGGGCGTTCATCGGTTCGCGGACTACGCCGCGCTCCTGGATCGAGACGCGGCGGAGTACGAGCGGCTGCTCGACACGCTCACCATCAACGTCACAAAGCTGTTCCGGAACTGGTCGACGTTCGATGCGGTGGCCAGAACGGTGGTCCCGATACTCTTGGAGGGGTCTAAGCGTCCCATCAACGTATGGAGCGCGGGTTGCTCGTCAGGCGAAGAACCGTATTCGCTGGCGATTCTGTTTCATCGTCATGCCGCAGGGCGGGGCGAATCGGTCGACGCGTCGCGCGTGCACGTGCTCGGCTCGGATATCGATCGTGCAAGTCTCGACGCAGCGCGCCGGGGGCAGTTCGCCGAAGCCGCCTTCGCCGACACGCCGCCGGATATCCGGCGCGCGTACTTCTCGGCACAGCCTCCGTTCGAGGTCGTGCCGGAGATTCGGGCACTCGTCTCGTTCGAACGGAGGGACCTGATCGTCGACCCGCCCCAGCGGGAAATGCACCTCATTGCCTGTCGTAACGTGTTGATCTACTTCGACCGGGCCACTCAGGAGACGCTGTTCCAGCGGTTCCACGATGCGCTGGCACCAGGCGGCTTTCTCGTTCTGGGCAAAGTCGAAACGCTGCTGGGCCCGACTCGTTCGCTGTTCTCCGCGGTAGACCCGCGCGAGCGCATCTTCCGCCGCCGTTGACCCCGACGCCACGTGAATCCGCCTAACGCCGCCGACCAGAAGGTCCAGGAAATCCGGGTCAAGGTGGCCGACTACGCCGTCGCGAGCGGGAGCACGGTCATCTCGACCATCGGGCTAGGGTCGTGTGTGGCGATCATGCTGTACGATGGCTCGTCGCGCATCGGTGGGCTCGCACACATCCTGTTGCCGAGCGAGGGGCTGTCACTCGACAGCGAGAATCGCGCGAAATTCCCATCGACGGCCATTCCGTTGCTCGTCGAAGAGCTGCGGAAACGCGGCGCCTGGGGACGGCCGATTGCCAAGATCGTCGGGGGCGCGAGCATGTTCTCGTCGCTGCTGCCGTCCGGCGGCATCAACATGGGCGAACGGAACGTCGAAGCCACCAAGCGCGTGCTGCGCCTGGCCGAGATCCCCCTGGTCGCCTCCGACACGGGCGGTGAGCACGGGCGCAGCGTTTACTTCCACCTGACGGACGGTCGCGTGGTTGTGAAGTCGCTCCGAATGGGGGAGCGTGTCCTCTAGGAAACGCACTGTCCTGGTCGTCGATGACAGTGCGTTCACGCGAAGGCTCGTCAGCGACATCGTCGACGCGAGCGGGGAATTTCGAGTCGTTGGCACGGCGCGCAACGGCCTCGACGCGCTGAAACAGATCCACGCGCTCGACCCGGACATCGTCACGCTGGACATCGAGATGCCGGAGCTCGACGGGCTCCAGGCCCTCGGCTACATCATGAGCGAGACGCCTCGTCCCGTCGTGATGCTGAGCGCGCTCGACTCGCCTAACGGGGGCGAGCTGACGATCCGGGCCCTCGAGCTTGGCGCGGTGGAGTTCGTCCACAAGCCGACGGTCGGCGTGGTCAACGCCACGGAGGTGTTGGGGACCAGGCTTCTCGAGGCGCTTCGAACGGCGTCGTGCGTGAACCTCCGCGGCGTGGGGATGCTCGCTCGCCCGACGCTCGTCGAACGAGACCGGGCCAGCGTTGGTCCCGGCGCGGCGACCCATGCCGTCGTGATCGCGGCGTCTACCGGCGGTCCAAGAGCACTGGCCGAGGTGATTCCACACCTCACGGCGGATCTCGACGCCGCGGTGCTCGTGGTGCAGCACATGCCGTCCGGGTTCACGGCGAGCCTCGCGGAGCGACTGCACGCGATGAGCAGGCTCACGGTGACCGAGGCGCGCCACGGCGAGCGGATCGAGCACGCGCGCGTCTACGTCGCGCCGGGCGGAATGCACATGCGGGTCATCGACGTGAACGGCGTGCCTCTGATCGCGTTGGACCAGACGCCGCCGATCTGGGGTGTGCGTCCCTCGGCGGACCCACTGTTTCGATCGGCAGCGCGGCGGTTTGGCTCGTCGCTCATCGGCGTGGTGCTGACCGGCATGGGGCGCGATGGCGCTGAGGGGTTGCGCGCGGTGCGAGACCGTGGCGGTTACGCGATCGTGCAGGACCGCGAGACGTCGATCGTCTACGGCATGCCGCAGGCGGCTTTGGCGACGGCCGGTGCCGATCGTACGCTGCCGCTTTCCATGATTGCCGCCGAGATCGTGAGTCGCGTGCCTCAGCGTGTGGCGCAGATCACATCCGAATGAGCGTGCTGGCAGCCGTCAGCCGCCTGCCGCCCACCGCCAGTCGCCTGTCGCCTGCCGCCCGTGACGAGTGACTCAGTCGCCTTCAGGAATGTCTGGTTAGTAATGCCACGCCTTCGTCGGAAAACGCCCCACGAGCCAGTCCGCGCCGTTCCCGCACCCGCCGAGCGTGGGCGTGGAGCGTTGCCGCGGGCCACTCCGGTTGCCTCGAGGACGCTCCGGGACCTTGCCATTGCGCTCAATGGCGGCGCTTCTCGACCCCGAGGCCACGACCTCGAGGTTCCCAACTTCGAGGAGCTTGCGCCGCCGCCGCCGGTCGCACCGTTTCGCGATCGCGTACAAGCTCGCGAGGGGAGAGCAGAGCTGCTCGTGTTCCGCGTGGCCGGCGAGCTTTTCGCGACAGAGCTGCGTAGCGTCGAGGAAGCCGTGGAGGGAGTCGAGGTGCGCGGCATTCCTGATGCCCCACGCGCGATGCTGGGCGTCTTCGCTCTTCGCGATCGGACGCTCCCGATGTACGCGCTCGTTCGGGTGCTCGACCTTCCGGACCGCGAGCCCGCGACAATGACACTCGTCGTGCGTCCGTCCGCCGCGCGCATCGCCCTCGCGGTGGATGCGGTCGATGACGTGTTCGACACACCCTTCGATGCGGTTCGTCCTGCACCTGTGCCGGAGAACGACGGCATGATCCTGGGTGTGGTGTGGCGCGGGAACGAGCTCGTCACGCTGCTGGATGCCGACTCGATCGTCGCCACCTGCCTGGGCGCCACCCCACCCGACTCGTTATGACCGCCGTCGCTCCTCAAGTGTCGCAGATCGTCACGTTTCGGCTTGGCGACGAGCTGTTCGCCGCCGACATCTTCTCGGTGGAGCGCGTCCTCCGCTACACCCCGCCGACGCCGGTGCCGAACGTCCCGGCGTGGATCGATGGCGTCATCGACTACCAGGGTCGTGTCGTGCCAGTGATCGACCTGCGAAAGCGGTTCGAGCTTCCCGAGGCGCCGGTGCCCGCCGACGGCAGGATTCTCGTGCTCACGGTCGACGGCGAGTGGGTGGCGGTGACGGTGGACGCCGTGCTGGACGTCAGTCTGCTCGACCCGTCGCGTCTGGCGCCGCCGCCGGCACTGTTCCGCGGGCTCGCCGCGGGGTACCTGCGAGGAGTTGTTAGGCGCGGCGAGCGCCTCGTGGTCTTCCTCGACGTCGCGCGGCTCTTTGCTACCGACGAGCGCATCGTGCTCGAGCGATCCGCGGAGGAGCCGGCGCGGCATGTCTGACGCCGTCGCGACCGACGTGCGGGGGCGGTACGCGGCCCTCTCGGCCCGACTCGATGGTGCCGACGGGTCTGTCGACCGGTCGGCGCTGAAAGCCGACATCATCGAGCTGTTTCGGACCGTCGAGCGCGAGCTCGCCGAGCTTGGCGCCCTCAAGGAGGACGTGAAGAAGCTCGTAGAGCGCTGGAAGGCGATCGGTGGTGCGACGCCAACGCCGGCGCTTCAGCCCGCGGCCCCGCCGCTTCGCGCGGATCACATCGGGGCGTCGACGTTCATCGAGAAAGGCTGGTCCCGCATCTCGCTCGGCGACTACCCGGCCGCGGAAACGGCGCTGCAAAAGGCGCTCGAGTTGTCGCCTAACGATCTGCAGGCCATGTCGTTGCTGGGCTGGGCGCAGATGCATCAGGAGAAATACGACGATGCCCTGTTGCACTTCCAGCAGGTCCTCATGAAGGAGCCGGCGAATGCGCTCGCGCGCATCAACGTCGGCTACATCTGCCTCAAGAAGGGCATCTTCGGTGAGGCGATCGAGCACCTGTCGAAGGCCATCCGTCTCGACAACGACGCGAAGGCGACGCTCTACGCGCACTACTACCTCGGATTGGTGTACCTCGACCGCGAGATGTACGAGGACGCGCAGACCTTCTTCCGCAAGAGCCTGACGCTGGGGCCGAATCTCGTCGAGGCCTACTTCGAGCTCGGGCGGGCGCACTGGTTGGGCGGCCAGAAGGACGACGCGAAGGAGGCTTGGCGCGCCGGTGCGGCGGCGAACAAGTTCAATCCATGGGGAAAGCGCTGCGCCGAGGTGCTGGCAAAGGTGGAGGCGGGGGGGCAACCAGAGTAGCAGGGAACCGGGAACAGGGAACTGGGAACAGAGGCGCCTCTGAAGCACGGTTCCCGGTTCCCGGTTCCCGGTTCCCGGTTTGGCTGGCTGTAGGCCTCCTGCTCAGTATCACGAACCTCGCGGGGGCCCAAGACTCGGCGTCGCGCTACGATGGGGGACGGTTCACGGTCGTCGCATATTCCACCGACGACCTGCTCGCGAAGTCGCTGCTCGCCTCAGCCGTCGGGCGCGACACGTTTCCTGGGCTCGCACGGCCGACGCAGCGCGTCGTCATCGCGATCGCGCCGG
The DNA here is from genome assembly GCA_036509075.1 of Gemmatimonadaceae bacterium. Taxonomy (GTDB): domain Bacteria; phylum Gemmatimonadota; class Gemmatimonadetes; order Gemmatimonadales; family Gemmatimonadaceae; genus JAJKIV01. The sequence goes on along the minus strand of DATCGG010000484.1, from coordinate 23,115 downwards.
ATCACCGACGGTTTCGCGAATGGATCGGCCCGACGGCGCCCGAGTGGGGAGCGGCCGTCGCATTCCCGGAGTCGAGCCGCATCGTTATGCAGGGGCGCGACGCCGCGTCCGACGCCGGCGATCCGGTCGAAGTGCTTCGCCACGAGCTCGCCCATCTGGCGCTCCATGAGGCGCTCGGCGACCTGCCGCCCCGGTGGTTCGACGAAGGCTACGCGAGCTACGCCGCCAACGAGGTGGCTCGCGAGGCGGTGCTCGGGGCGAACCTCGCCCTCCTGTTCCGCGGTATGCCGCCCCTCGATTCGCTCGACGCCGGGTTCGCCGGTGGGTCGTTGCGGGCGGAGGGGACATACGCGCTGGCGTACCGCGCCGTGGCCGAGCTCGCGGCGCGCGACCCCGAGCGGGGCCTAACGCTGTTTTTCCGGTACTGGAAGGAAACCGGTCGCTTCGAGGCCGCCGTGCGGAGCGCCTATGGTATCACGCAAGGACAATTCGAGGAGATCTGGCGGGCGCAAACCCGCCGGCGATACGGCGGGCTCGCCCTGGCCGCCGACCTCTCCATTGCGGCCGCGGTGACTCTGTTCATCGTCATGCCCTTCTACGTGATCAGGCGGCGTAGAGACCGTTTGCGAATGGCCGCGCTTGTCCGCGCTGATGAAGAGGCCGAACGGCGAGAGCGCGAGAGTGTCATCGAGGCGTTGCTCCGAAGCATCAGCCCGCCGATGACAAGCCCCGGTGACGCACCTCCGACGCCGCCGCCCGACGAGTCGGCGGGACCCGCGAGAGAGCAGCCGTAAGCATCCCCGCTGTGACTCGCGGGTGAGTACGTTGAGTTACGACTGAGGCTCGGTGCGCTTCAACCCCTCGAACAGAAGTGCCCGGCCCGTCGCTGACGACGCGGCTAATCGCGAGCTAACTCTTGACGTGACGCTTGCTTGACATGATTTCGGGCGCCCAATAAAATCCACCGATCATTATGGCCCAATCAAAATCGGCTCCACGGTCGCGGCCGCTGATTCTCTGGGGAATCGCTGCCGCCACGTTACTTGCAGGGTACATCGATCTGGCTCGCGGGGGCGAAACGCTCGCGCCGATTCTGCTCGTCATCGGCTACTGCGTGCTCGTTCCTCTCGCGATCCTGAAGTAGCAAACCGTGTTTTCGCCCTGTCAGTGCACACGAGTTGCGCTGGCAGAGCGATTGCATTTTTGGCTGCTGGAGAGGGGCTAAGGCCGGGCGAATAGCTCAGTTGGTTAGAGCGCCTGCCTTACACGCAGGAAGTCGGGGGTTCGAGTCCCTCTTCGCCCATGACGGCAAATAAACCGCGGGACCCTGTGATCCGGGTGGGGGGTACCATGATCAACGCTTCGTTCAACGCTTCGGAGGAGACGACAGTGACGGCACGGCGACGCCACGCACGAACCATGGTCGGGACGATCGTAGGGTTGATGGCCAGTGGTGCGTTCGCGACGGTGAGTGCGCAAACGCAAACGTTGCAGCGTGGCCAGACCGCGGGCCCGAGGTTCATGGTTCCCACGTTCAAGAGTCAGGAACGCGGACTCGGACTCCAGGCGGCCGAAGCGGTCCGCGAGCGAATGGGCCAGGACTTCCAGCTCAAGACGCTCTGGATCGTTCCCAAGTCCGACATCATGACGACGCTCGTGAACTCGGGCTATTCGACGACCGAAGCGTTGAGCTCCAACGACGCCCGCGCGCTTGCGCAGCTCCTGCGAGCCGAGGAGTACGTCGAGGGCAACGTCGAGAAGACCGGAAGCGGCTACCGCGTCACGGCGAACATGATGCTCGTTCGCCCCGACGGCATGGTGCAGCCACTGCCGCCGGTGGACGTCGCCAAGGTGGGCGATGCCGCGAAGGGCATCTCGAGCGGTGTCGAGGCGGCGCGCAAGCAGATCGATCCGACCAAGAAGTGCATCGACCTCTATCGCGCCAAGAAGTACGCCGAGGCGATCGCCGAAGCCAAGAGGGGCATCGCCGTATATCCCAACGCGGTCATGCCGCGCGTTTGCATCGCCGAGGTCTACAACGATCAGAAGCTCGGCGCGGACTCGATGATCTCGATCAGCGAGTCGATCCTGAAGATCCACAAGGACAACAAGCGCGCACTCGCGTTCGCGGCCGACGCGTACGCCGAGAAGAAGATGGAGGACAAGCAGATCGAGGCGCTCACGCGACTCATCTCGTTGGATCCCAACAACACCCGCCTGCAAGCGCAGGTCGTCAACATTCTGGCCGGCAGCGGCAAGGCGTCGCTCGCACTGCCGATCGTCGATGACGCGGTGAAGAACAATCCTGGCGACGCCGCGCTCGTGAAGCTGCAGTGGCTCGTCCACTTCGCCGCGAAGGACATCAAGGGCGCGCTCGGCATCGGCGAAGAGATGGTGAAGCTCGACACGGCGTCGGCCGACACGACGTTCTTCATCCGCCAGGCCTCCGCGTACGCCGCGGACAGCCAGTTCCAGAAGGCCGCCGAGACGCTCGCGCGTGGCCGCCAGAAGTTCCCCAACAACATGTCCATCTCGTCGACCTACGTGCAACTGCTCATTCAGACGGGGCAGACCGCGCAGGCGATCGAAGTGGCGAAGGGAATACTGAAGGACAACCCGAAGATCCGCGGTATCTGGCTGCCGATCGCGAAGGCGCAGTCGGACGCCGGCGCGCCGCCCGACACGGTGATGGCGTCGCTTCGAGCCGCGATCGCGGCAGGCGACAGCGCTGCGCTCGTCGCAACGTACGCCACGGGACTCGGCCAGGCAGAGCAGAAGAAGGCGAACGCTGCGAACCCGAAAGACATCGACGGCTTCCGCCGCGCGCTCAACTATCTCCAGTTCAGCGACAGTGTGAATAAGTCCGCAGCCGCCGCCTTCCTCCAGGGCGCGACGCACCTGCAGAAAGGACAGGCGCTCCTGGAGCAGGCCCGCGACAAGAAGAGCTGCGACATGGCCAAGGAAGCAACGCAGGACTTCACCGACGCGCAGATCTTCATTCCACGCGGCGCGGCGGAGTTCCGCGATCAGGCCGGAGCGCTCATGAACGCGCTGCAGCAGTTGTCGCCGTATGGCGACCAGATGGTGAAGGCCCTCTGTAAGGGCAAGTAACCAACTCCGCGGACTGTGCACGAACGAAGCGCCCGCCGTCAGCTTGACGGCGGGCGCTTCGTTTGGAGTCAGAGGTCACGTTCAACTGAACGACGATGACCAGGCAAGCGCGGAAGATGAATGAGCAGGTCACGAGCGCAGGCCTCGTATCGCGCCTGTCGGATCTCCGTCGACTCGCCGTCGACGTTCACCGTCATCGGTTTCGCGGAGGTGAAGCGAAACCACGGCACCTGGAGATAGCGAACGCCATCGCTCTCGAGATGCTCGCCGCGCTTCACACGCAGCACGAGCTTCGCGAACTCCTTCCGCGGCATTGCGCCCACGATGCAGACATCCAGCAGACCGTCGCGAACGCTCGCTCGCGGCGTGACCAGTGTGCCGCCTCCGGTCGCGCGAGCGTTGCCGACCGCGAACAGGAGGAAATCGCTCTGGAGTCGAAAGCCGGGTGCCTCGAACAGCGCCGGTCGCGGTTCGAGCGCTGCGAGTTTGCGAAGACCCGAGATGAAATAGGCGACTGGCCCGAGCGACGCCTTCGCATCCGCCGGCGTCTCGGCGGTGACTTCGGCTCCGACGCCTCCCGACGACACGTTGAGAAAGCGCCGTCCATTCATCGCGGCGGTGTCGATGATGACCGGTTTGCGCTTGAGCACGATGTCCATCGCGGCGCTTGGCTCGTCGGGTATGCCAACCTGGCGTGCGAAGTCGTTCGCGGTGCCGGCGGGGATGATGCCGAGGGAGACTTTCGTTCCGCTGATGCCGTTCAGCACCTCGTTGATTGTGCCGTCACCTCCGCACGCGACGATCGTGTCCGCCCCGGCGTCGATTGCCTCGCGCGCCAACATCTCGCCATCGCCAGGCTCCCAGGTGACGCGAAGTCGGACGACGTGTCCCTTCGCGCGCATCCACTCCACCAGGTGACGCAGCCCGGCAAGCTCGGCCCGCGCGCCATGCACGACGAGCGCGATGTGTCGTCGCCGTCGCCCGTGTGCGCCGGGGCGGCTTTCCGCGGCCCGACGATCGGAGCCTCGTGCGCGAACACCGCGTCTTCGGTCATTCATCGCGTCTTGATCGCTACCTTATCGTTAGGGAGTTGGTCTCCGTATGTCGCTCGCCTTGGCGGTTTCAATCTCAGCAAGAAAAGATCTCGCATGCGCATGTGGCGACTAACGACTATCGACCAACGACTAACGACTCGCGATGGCTGTCGCTAGCATGACCGAATCATCCGCTGGGCCGTGGGCCAGTACGTATCATGCGCCAGTTCTCGCTGACGAGGTGGTTGGCCTCCTCGCCGGCGTGCGTTCGGTGTTGGATGGCACCCTCGGCGGCGGCGGACATTCGCTCGCGCTGCTGGAGCGCGGCGCGGACGTGACGGCGATCGATCGTGATCCCGAAGCAATCGGCGCCGCAAGGCGACGACTCGCGAGTTTCGAGATCGGCGGTCGGTTCCGCACGGTGCTCGGCAACTACGCGGATGTCGACCAAATCCCGGAGCTCGACGGCCGGAGATTCGATGGCATTCTCCTCGACCTCGGAGTCTCCTCCCATCAGCTCGACGATCCCTCGCGCGGCTTCTCGTTTCGCGAAGGTGTTCCGCTCGACATGCGCATGGGCACGGACGCCGTTCGCGACGCGGCAACACTGCTCTCCATCGCGGATGAGATGGAGCTCGGTGCGATCTTTCGAGAATACGCCGATGAGCGGCGCGCCATGCGTCTCGCGCGCGAGATCGTTCGGCGACGCGCGAATCGGCCCTTCGCTACCAGCGATGACCTGGTGGGCGCGATCCGGGGCGCGCTCGGCCCACGTACCGGCCCGGCGGATTTCGCCCGGCTCTTTCAGGCCGTGCGCATTGCCGTGAACGACGAGATCGGAGGCCTCGAGCGTGCGCTCGACCGGCTCCGCGAACGGTTGCGGCCCGAAGGGATCCTGGTCGTGATTGCCTACCACTCCGGCGAAGACCGCGTGGTGAAGAACGCCTTTCGCGACTGGAGTGCCTCGTGTGTCTGCCCGCCGCGCCAGCCTACGTGCACGTGCCGCGGCCATCCCCTGGGCACGCTGCTGACCAAAAGGCCGGTGACGGCCGCGCCGGAGGAAGCCGATCGGAATCCACGCGCGCGGAGCGCGAGGTTGAGGGCATGGCGAAGCGCGCCGTAGGGGCCAAGAGCGGCGGCCGCGTGACGCGACGCCGGGGTCGGTCGGTGGTCGCCCTCACACTTTTTGGTTTCGTCCTCGTGGCAACGAGCGTCATCTGGAGGCGCACGTTCGGCCTGTCGCAATCGCGGACGCTGCAACAGCTCGAGCGCCAGCGATCGGACCTCCGCGCTCAACGGGCGCAGTTGCAGCGCGAGATCCGGGACGCCGCCAGTCGAGACAAGCTTACGCCGCTGGTGGAGCAGCGGCTGCATCTGCGAATGCCGAGCGATAGTCAGGTCATCGTGATCGAGAGAAAAGACGTTCTGCCACCAGCACGCGATGCTTCGAAATAACCGAATCGCCGTCGTGCACCTTGTCCTCGGGGGCTTTGCGGCGGCCATCGTCGCGCGAGCTGCGCAGGTTCAGGTATGGCAGGGCAAGCAGTGGCAGGCGAAGGCGACCCGGCAGCACGTGGCTGCGTCGTCCACCCCGGCGCCACGGGGGCTGATCGTCGACGCCTCCGGCAATCCGCTCGCCGAGAGCCGTGAGCGCGTTCAGATCGCGATCGCCACGCGGGAGTTGCGCGACGCTCGGCGAGTGAATCGCGAGCTCGCGCGCGTCGGCATCAACGCGTCGTGGCTCGCGCGGCTCGCGGACCCGAAGCGCAAGTGGGTTCAGCTTCCCGGCAGCTTTCTCCAGGCGGACGTTCAGAACCTGCTCGCTATGCGCGGCGTCTACGGGACCCCGGTGGGTGAGCGCGTCTATGCCGCGAGCGGAGGGGCAGAGCGCATCATCGGACACGCGGACGCGCAGGGCGCTGGCGTGGACGGCATCGAGCTGGTGCTGGATAGTCTGCTGCGGGGCACGAGGGGAACGGTCTCAATGGTGAAGGACGTCCGCGGCGACGTTTTCGAGACCCCGGACGCTGAGAGCGCCGAGCCCCGACCCGGGAAGACCGTGGCGCTCACGATCAACAGTGCGCTTCAGGAGATCAGCGACGGCGCGCTCGGAAACGCCGTCGCGCAGATGGGTGCGGATGGCGGCGACATCATCGTGCTCGATCCGAACAGCGGCGAGATCCGCGCGATGGCATCGCGCCGCAAGGATCCTGCGTCCACGGCGGCGATGGCGATCATCGAGCCGTATCAGCCGGGGTCCACGCTCAAGCCATTCATCGCTGCTGCACTGCTGGCCCGCGGTAAGGCGCGCGTCGATGAGGTGATCGACACGTACAACGGCACGTACAAGACGGCCGGCCGCACGATCCACGACGTGCACTCGGCGCCGCGGTTGTCGCTGGCCGACGTGATTCGCTTCTCGAGCAACATCGGCATCGTGCGGTTTTCCGAGCGCCTCACGCGGAGAGAGCAGTACGAATCAATGCGGGATTTTGGCTTCGGCACGCCCACCGGAATTGCGTACCCGCTCGAATCGGCCGGCATTCTTCGGGAGCCACGGGTCTGGGGTCCGCAGTCTCAGGCATCGCTCGCGATGGGCTACGAGATCTCCGTGACGCCGCTGCAGCTCGCGCTGGCGTATGGGTCGATCGCCAACGGTGGAGAGCTGCTCGAGCCGCTGCTCGTGAAGGAAGTGCGGGATCTCGATGGGAAAGTCATCTACGCTGCGAAGCGGCGAGTCGTGCGACGAGTACTGACGCCGCAGGGCGCGGCACAACTCCGGCGTCTGCTCACGGGGGTCGTCGACAGCGGCACCGCGAAAGACGCCGAGATGCAGACGTTCGCTGTTGGCGGAAAGAGCGGGACCGTTCGTGGCATGTCGCGCGGTCGCTACGTTGCGGGATCGTACACGGCGTCATTCGTCGGCCTGTTCCCGGCGGACAACCCGCAATACGTCATCCTCGTGAAGCTCGACAACCCGAAGGGTGCGTACTACGGCGGCAAGACGGCTGCGCCGGTCTCCAAGATCGTGCTCGAGGCGGCGATTGCCGCGCGCGACGCGGCGATCGACCGCAACGCCCTAACGCGACGGCGCAACGAACCGGTGTTCGCGTCGAAGGACAGTGGGCCGAAGTCGAGCTCCGACACGCCGAAGGCCCGTGAGATCACGGTGGCCGCCGGTTCGGTTGACGAGATCAAGCCCGATTCGGCTCGTGACCCCGGGGAGAGCGCGAGCGTGCCGTTTGTGGTGAACCTTTCTGACCGGAAGCGCGCGCCCGCTCCGCCGATTCGCGTACGTCCGATTCCTGATGTGCGCGGCCTCGCGCTTCGGGAAGCGGTGCACACGCTGCACGAATCCGGCTTCCGCGTTCAGCTCGGGCCGGGCGCAACCGGGACGACTGTGCCGGAAGCGGGGACGCCGCTGCGGACGGGCTCGATCGTCCGGCTCTACACGCAGCAATGACGTCGTTCGCCTCGCGCGCCGTGCGAGACGCGCTCGCGCGCGCTGGAGTTCTTCGGGAAGTTCGCGGCGTGCTGCCTGACGAGTTGACCGGCATCACCGATGACAGCCGGCAGGTCGGACCGGGCTCGCTGTTCGTCGCGGTGCGGGGAACGGCGCGCGATGGCCACGATTTCCTGCCGGCGATCGCGGACCGTGCGAGTGCGGCGATCGTCGAGGACGCGTCTCGCACGTCGCTGCCGGCGCTCGTCGTAGCCGATGCGCGCCGCGCCGCGCCGATTGCCGCGGCGGCCGCCTACGGCGAGCCCGGTGCGAAGCTCGAGCTCGTGGCCGTTACCGGCACGAACGGCAAGACGACCACCGTTGGAATGCTGCGCCACCTGCTCGACGAGCGTGGCGGCGGTCGATGCGCTTCCATCGGGACGTTAGGCGTGCTGGTGGGGAGTCAAGGGACGCCCCAGGCGGGTGGCGGCGGGCTCACGACGCCAGGGCCCGTGGAGCTGCAGCGCGTGCTGCGCGCGCTGGTCGATGCTGGCGTGACCACGGTCGCCATGGAAGTCTCGTCGCACAGTCTCGACCAGCGACGTGTCGACGGCCTCGCGTTCGATGCCGCGGTGTTCACGAACCTGACGCGCGACCATCTCGACTACCACAAGACGATGGAAGCGTACGTCGCGGCGAAAGCGCGGCTGATCGACTACCTCACGCCCACCGGGACGGCCGTCATCAACGCCGACGATGACGCCTGGCAGGTGCTCGCGCGCGCGCCGCGGCAGGTTCGCTTTTCCCTGGCGGGCAACAGCGCCGACGTACGCGCGTCGAATGTGCGTTACACGCCGCGCGGGAGCGCATGGGAGCTCGAGGCGGGCGGTGGCCGCGCGGCGGTGCAGCTGCCCCTGGTCGGGGACTTCAACGTGGCCAACGCGCTCGGCGCCGCCGCCGCCGCGTGGGCGCTGGGGTTACCTAACGACGAGATCGCACGCCGCCTCTCGACGCTCCCGCAGGTCCCCGGTCGGCTCGAGCGCATCAACGAGCGGCCGACGGTGCTTCGCGACTACGCGCACACGCCCGACGCGCTCGAGCGCGCTCTCACGGCCGTTCGGCCCTTCGCGGAGCGCCGGCTGATCGTCGTCTTCGGGTGCGGTGGGGATCGCGACCGCGGCAAGCGTCCGCAGATGGGCGCCATCGCCGAGCGGCTCGCGGATCATGCGATCGTGACGAGCGACAATCCGCGAACCGAAGATCCCGATCGTATCATCGATGACATCGAGGCCGGCATGCATGGCGCGAAGCACGAGCGCATCACGGATCGGCACGACGCCATTGCCCGCGCCCTCACAATCGCCGCTCCGGACGACGTCGTAGTCCTGGCGGGGAAGGGCCACGAGACCTATCAGATCCGTGGTACCATCGCGTACCCGTTCGACGAGCGCGAGATCGTCCGCGAGCTCGTTTCACCGATTCGCCGCTGACCGAAGTGACCCACGCTGTTTCCGGAACAACCAACTTCTCTCCGTCGTCGGACGGACCGCGTCCGTTCTGGACGCTCGACCGCGTAGCCGAAGCGCTCGCGTCTCTTGCCGTGACGCCGCCGCCGCGGGGCTCTAGTCCACTGTCGTCGGTCAGCACCGACACACGCACTGTCGCCGCGGGCAATCTCTTCGTCGCGCTCCGCGGCGAGCGGTTCGACGCCCACGAATTCCTCGCTGACGCCGTGGCAAAAGGCGCCACGGCGCTCGTGGTGAGCGACGCGAAGGCCGCCGCGACGCTCGGTGTCCCGGCCTTCGTAGTCAGCGACACGACCGTCGCGTTAGGTCTGCTCGGACGGTATCGTCGCCGGGCGTGGGGGCGGACGATCGTGGCCGTTGCCGGATCGAACGGCAAGACGAGCACGAAGGAGCTCACCTCGGCAGCACTCGGCACCCGACTTTCGATCTACGCCACACGCGGGAATCTGAACAACCACGTTGGTGTTCCGCTCACGCTGCTTGCCATCCCGGACGATGCCGACGTCGCCGTCGTGGAGATCGGCACGAACCATCCCGGTGAGGTCGCTGCACTGCGCGCGTTCGTGGAGCCCGACGTCGCCATCGTGACGTCGATCGGCGAGGAGCACCTCGAGGGGTTGGGTGATCTCGCCGGCGTGCTCCGCGAGGAGAGCGCGGTGTTCGCTGGGGTAGGCGTTGCGATTACACCCGCTGCTCAGCCCGAGGTCGGAGAGGCGGCGCGTACTCTTGCGCAGTCGACCGTGTCCGCGGGGCTCACCGCGGGCGATGTCCATCCGGACTCGTGGACCATCTCGCCCGACGGCGCGGGCGTTCTCCGCTTCGGCGACGTCGAAGTTCGGCCGCCGCTCCGCGGAGAGCACAACCTGCGCAACGCCATGCTCGCCATCGCGGCGGCGCGCTCGCTCGGCATCTCGATCGAGGACGCCGCAGCGGGGATTGCGCGGACGCCCGCGTTGCCAATGCGCAGCGCATGGGTCGAGATCGGCCGCTTCACGGTGATCAACGACGCGTACAACGCGAACCCTGCATCGGCCCGTGAATCGCTGCGCATGCTTGCTGCGCTCGACACGACACGCCAGCGCGTCGCGATCCTGGGCTCGATGCTCGAGCTGGGCTCGGCCGGCCCGGCGTTGCATGACGAGATTGCCAGGCTCGCCTTGCGCGGCCCCGCCCAGATCATCGCGGGCGTCGGCGAGTTCGATCGAGCTTTGACCGCTGCTGCGCCGAACGACGCGCGTATCATTACGGCTGCTGACGCGCCGGACCTTTGGCCAGCCATATCCCAGCGCCTGGCGCCTGATGCCGTCATACTTTTGAAAGGCTCTCGCGGAACTCGCCTCGAGCGCTTGATTCCGCTGATCGAAACAGCTTCCAAAGGGTAGCTGCCAGCAGCGTCACCCAGCCATCAGCTCGCCTTGCTCTACTATCTCCTCATCCCGCTGACGAAGTACGTCTCCGCGTTCCGCATCGTCCGGTACATCTCGTTCCGGGCGGCGGCCGCCGCGGTCACGGCGCTGCTCGTGGCGTTCATCGTTGGACCTGTCATCGTCCGCGCGCTGCGCCGACTGCAGATGCATCAGGTCGTGCGCGAAGGCACTCCGGACTCGCACCAGGCAAAGAGTCAGACGCCGACCATGGGCGGCCTGATCATCCTCACCGCGACGATCGTCCCGACGCTGCTCTGGGTGCGTCTCGACAATCGTTATGCGCTGTGCGCGCTCCTCGTGATGATCTGGATGGGGGGAATCGGGTTCCTGGACGACTATCTCAAGTTCCGGCAGAAGCGCGAAGGCAAGAAGAACGAGGGACTGGTCGAGCGCTACAAGCTCGCGGGGCAGGTGACCGCCGGCCTCGCGCTTGGACTCTACGTCTGGCAGTACCCGCTGTCGACGCTACCCGGTGCCTCGACGACGCTGCCGTTCTACAAGTGGATGTTGATCGTCCCGGCCGCCGCATGGCTCGGCTGGCTGTACGTGGCGTTCGTGACGTTCATCCTCACCGGGACCAGCAACGCGGTGAACCTCACCGACGGTCTCGACGGACTCGCCGCCGGTCTCTGCGCCATTGCCGCCGCGACGTTCGCGGTGTTTGCGTACGTGATGGGTCGCGTGGATACGAGCACGTACCTGAACATCTTCTACCTGCGCAACGCCGGCGAGCTGACGATCTTCTGCTCCGCGATCTTCGGCGCGTGTGTTGGCTTCCTCTGGTACAACTCCCATCCCGCCGACGTGTTCATGGGCGACACCGGCTCGCTCGCGCTGGGTGGCGCGCTCGGTGCCGTGGCGATTCTGCTCAAGTCGGAGTTCCTGCTGCTCATCGTCGGTGGCGTGTTCGTGGCCGAGACGGCATCCGTGATTCTGCAGCGCTCTGTCTTCAAGTACCGTAAACGTCGCCATGGGGAGGAGTATGCGAAGGCCAACCGCGTCTTCCGCCGAGCGCCGCTGCACCATCACTTCGAGCTGAAGGGGTGGTACGAAGTGCAGGTCGTCACGCGATTCTGGATCCTCGGCATCCTCTGTGCGTTTTTCGCCCTAACGACGCTCAAGCTTCGGTGATTCCCGACATCTGGCGTATCGGCGAGATTGCGGTCGTCGGCCTCGGCAAGAGCGGAACGGCGGTCTCCACGCTGCTCGCTCGTGAGGGCGCGCGCGTGTACGCCTCCGACTCGGGTGGCACCTCGGGCGTGGCCACCAGCGCAGCCGTGCTCCGACCGCTGGGTGTGGAGGTTGACACGGGGCGCCATGACCTGGAGCGGATTGCCAAAGCGACGCTGGTCGTGGCCAGTCCCGGTGTTCCGCCCAGCGCACCGCCACTCCAGCGAGCGCGCGAGGCCGGACTGCCGATCATCGGCGAGATCGAGGTAGCGCTTCACGCCATCCCGGCGCTGCGCTACATCGCGATCACCGGAACGAACGGCAAATCGACCGTTACCGCGCTCACGGCACACCTTCTCCGTGGGCTCGGCCTCGACGCTGTTGCCGCTGGCAACATCGGCACTCCGCTGTCGGAGGTCGCACTGCGCGATCGTCGACCCGACTGGGTCGCGCTCGAAGTCTCGTCGTTTCAGCTCCATGACACGCCGAGCATCAACCCGGCGGTCGGCGTGGTGACGAACCTGAGCGCCGACCACCTCGATCGTTATGCCTCCGTGGACGAGTACTATGCCGACAAGGCCATGCTCTTCCGCAACGCACACGATCGCTCGAAGTGGGTGCTCAACGGCGACGACCAGGACGTGATGCGACTCGCCGAGCGGAGGCCGGTAACGCCGCCGCGTGGAAGCCGCCGAGTGAAGGCGGACGGGCAGGAGGTCGCCGGCGGTAACGCCGCCGGCCGCGGCGCCCTGCGGGGCGACACGTATCAGGTTTCCCTCGAGCGTCGCGATGCCGCCGCCTGGTACGATCACGAGCAGGGCCATCTCGTGGTGCTCGGCAAGCCGGTGGCGTCGCGGTCGGAAGTTCCGCTGCTCGGGGACCATAACGTGGCCAATGCGCTGTTCTCTCTGCTCGCTGTGATGGTCGCCGATCCGGTGCACGAGACGGAGGACGCGCGCTCGCGCCTCGCCGAATCGCTCCGCACGTTCCAGGGCCTGCCGCATCGATTGGAGCTCGCGGGCGAGTACGGCGGCGTCCGCTGGATCAACGACTCGAAGGCTACTAACGTCAGCTCGACGCTCGTAGCGCTTCGCGGCATGCATCAGCCGACGGTTCTTCTGCTCGGCGGTCGCCACAAGGGGGAGCCATACACGCGGCTCGAGCCCGAGCTGCGTCGCACCGTGAAGGCGGTGATCGCGTACGGCGAAGCGGGCCCTCTCATCGCGAAAGACATTGGCGGGGTCGTGCCGACCGAACAGATGGGTCGCTCGTTCGAGCAGGTCATTGATCGCGCGCGCTCTCTCGCGGCTCCCGGCGATGCCGTGCTCCTGTCTCCCGCCTGCTCGAGCTTCGACATGTTCAAGAACTACGAGGAACGCGGAACGATCTACAAGCGTCTCGCTGCCGCCGTGGAGGACCAGAAGACATGACCGCCGTAGCCCAGACGCGCGATCGGTGGAGAACGGGGGTGGAAGCGCGTGCCCTCGTGCTGCTCACCGCGGTCCTGCTCGCGTTCGGCCTGGCCGTGCTGTACAGCGCCAGCGCCATGGTCGCATTCTCGGATAATCTCGGCAGCGCGCACTACCTGATTCGCCAGATCATCGGCCTGGCAGTGGGCATGCTGACGTTCGCCATCGCCGCAAAGATGGACGCGGAGCGGTGGAGCAAATGGGCGTGGCCGTTAATGGCCGGGACAATCCTGCTGCTGCTCGTGATCGTTTTGCCGTTCACGACGTCGATCGCTCCGCGCATCAACGGCTCACGGCGATTCCTGTTCGGCGGATCGATTCAGCCATCGGAGATCGGTAAGCTCGCCGTCATCATGTGGACGTCGATGCTGCTGGTGAAGAAAGGCGATCAGATGCGGCGATTGACGAAGGGACTCTTGCCGTTCCTGCTCGTGATCGGAGTTCTCGACCTTCTCGTCGTGCTGGAGCCCGATCTCTCCGTTGCCATGATGTACACGCTCGTCATGGGCATCATTCTGTTCGCTGGCGGGGTGCGCATTGGCCACTTCGTGGCGCTCGGCATTCTGGCCATTCCCGTGCTTTGGCACGAGATGGAGAAATTGCAGTACGTCATGCTGCGAATGTCGACGTTCCTCGATCCCGGCAAAGCGCCGGACGTGAGCTATCAGCTCAAGCAGTCGCTCATCGCGGTCGGATCGGGTGGCGCACTCGGGCGAGGATTCGGCGAGGGTCGCCAGCAGCTCGGGTTCGTGCCGTTCGGCTACAATGACTTCATCGCGAGCAACATCGGCGAGGAATGGGGGTTCGTTGGCCTTCTCCTGCTCACGATGGCGTTCGCGTTGTACGCCTGGCTGGGCTTCCGGATTGCCCGGTCAGCGCGGTCTCCTTTCCTGCAGCTCGTCGCGTTAGGGCTGACGGTGACGGTCGTCATCACTGCATTCCTGCACATCGGGGTCGTGGTCGGCCTATTGCCCACGACCGGCCTCACATTGCCCTTTATCTCGTACGGTCGCTCGAACCTCGTGTTGTCGCTGTTCATGACTGGGGTCCTCGTGAACATCGGCAGCCACAAGGAACGCGTGCACGGCGTCGCGGCGACCAATCCGCTCGCGGCTCCGGCCTGGTGACCGCCGGTTGAGGATCTTCGTTACCGGCGGCGGTACCGGCGGGCATCTGTACCCGGCTCTGGCGATCGCGCGGGCGCTCGTGAAGGTGGAGCCGCGGATCGAGCCGGTCTTCATCGGAGCCCGTCGCGGCATCGAGCGTGACGTCCTGCCCACGACCGAGTTCCGACACGAGCTGCTCGATCTTCATCCGTTGTACCGCTCGCGGCCATGGCAGAACTGGCGCACGGTACGCGGCCTCGCATCGGCATGGGGCCGGATATCCGCACTCGCGCGTGAGGCGACGCCGCGGTTCGTGATTGGGACCGGCGGATACGCTGCGGGGGCCACGATGATGTTCGCGGCTCGCCGCGGCGTTCCGCTTTTCATCCAGGAGCAGAACAGCTTTCCTGGCAGGACGGTTCGCGCATTCAGCCGCTTCGCGCGTGAGATCTACCTCGGCTTCCCGGAGGGCGGGGACCTGTTACCCGCAGCGGCGCGCGGCAGGGCGGTGTACACAGGAAATCCAATCGCCCCGCCGCCGTCGCCGCTGCCGGACAAGCGCGCCGCTCGGGAGTCATGGGAGCTCTCCGACGGCGGTATCGTCATCCTCGTCTTCGGTGGAAGCCAGGGGTCCGCGGCGCTCAACACCGTGATCGATGCCTGGATTGCGCGAGGCCTTCCTGATGGCGTCCAGATGATTTGGGCAACGGGGAAGGCGCACTATGGTCGACATATTCGATGTGAATCGACTCGGGTTCGCGTGCTGCCGTACCTGGCGCCTATCGCGGATGCCTATGCGGCATCCGACCTCGCCATCACGCGCGCCGGCGCCATGACCACGGCGGAGCTCGCGGCGTGGCAGATACCTCCGATCCTCGTTCCATTGCCGACTGCTGCCGCGGACCATCAAACCGTGAACGCGAAGGCGTTGGCTGCCGCCGGCGCGGCGCGCTGGATTGCACAGAGCCAACTCACGGTCGACCGGCTGGATGCGACGGTTCGAGAGCTCATGCTCATGCCCCGAGCACTGGCGGCGATCGCAAACGCTGAACGAGAAAGAGCTAGACCTGACGCAGCTGATGCTATTGCTCGTCGGATACTTAGCAACGTGGATCTCACCTAAACCTTTCGCACACGCTATATTCCGCCGGCCAACATGCCTCTCGTCGACCCCGCCGATAGCCGCCCGGTTCACTTCGTCGGAATAGCCGGCGCCGGCATGAGCGCGTTGGCTGAGCTGTTCGTCAGGCGCGGCGCAACGGTGACCGGCTGCGATGCGGCTGGTGATCCGACTGGCGACCTCGGTCGCCTCGGAATCTCCGTCAGCACCGGCCACGATCCGTCTCACGTCGAGGGCGCGCGCGCCGTCGTCGTCACCTCCGCGCTGCCGAAAACACACCCCGAGCTTCAGCGCGCCCGCGAGCTCGGAATCCCCGTGATCCGCCGTGCCGAGGCGCTTGGGGAAGCCGTCAGCGGTGGCGATCTCGTTGCCATTGCGGGAACACACGGGAAGACCACGACGACGGTCATGACTACCGAGGCGTTGCAGGCGGCTGGCCTCCAACCGACCGGTGTCGTCGGCGGCCGAGTCGGCAGTTGGGGCGGGAACCTTCGGTACGGCTCGGATCGAGTGTTCGTCGTCGAGGCCGATGAATACGACCGATCGTTCCTGGCGCTCACCCCGACGGTCGCCGTGATCACGAACGTCGAAGCGGACCACCTCGACATCTACGCCGACCTCGCGGACATCCACCGCACGTTCGAACAGTTCGCGTCGCCCGCTCGCACCATCGTACTCTGCGGTGACGACGCGGGAGCCAACGGCCTCACGACGCCGAGCTCCGCGGAGATCATCCGATACGGTATTCATTCGCGAGACGCGCGACTGCTGGCGGTCGACGTCCGGTCCGAAGGTGGAGGCTCGATCTTCGAGGTCGAGTTCGATGACGAGATGCTCGGGGAAGTCGAGCTGTCAGTTCCGGGGCTGCATAACGTGATGAACGCGCTCGCCGCCATTGCGAGCGGTCTCACGCTTGGCGCGACGCTCGACGCGATGCGTCCCGGGCTCGCCGCGTTTCGCGGAGTCGAGCGCCGCTTCCAGCGCCTCGGAACCGCCAACGGCGTCGACGTGGTGGACGACTACGCACACCATCCGACCGAGATTCGCGCGACGCTGGCGGCGGCCCGCACGGCGTTCCCCGGCCGCCGCATCGTCGCAGCGTTTCAGCCTCACCTCTTCTCGCGAACACGCGACTTCGCGCGGGAGTTCGGCGAAGCGCTCGCGGCGGCGGATGCGGTGTATATCGCGGATATCTATCCCGCGCGCGAGCAGCCCATTCCCGGCGTGACGGCGGACATCATCGTCGCATCGACGCGCGACGCGGGAGGCTCGGTGGCCTGGCAGGGTGAGCGAGGTTCGCTGTCGAAGGAGCTTGCTCGCACGGTGCGAGGTGGCGATGTCGTTCTCACGATCGGCGCCGGGGACATCACGAAAACGGGACCGGAATTGCTGCGGGCGCTCGAGGGAAGCGCCTGACGCGACGAGCGGTCACGCGGGATGAGCCCCCTCTCCGATGTCGGGCGATCGCGACTGCGCCGAGGCGCGGTCGCGCTGGCCGCGCTCCTCGTGCTTGCGAGTCCCTGGTGGGCCCGCCTCATCGCGTCTCAGCTTTCGTTCTTCCGCGTGCGGCGCGTAGAGATCGTCGGCGTCCGGTATCTCTCGCCGAACGACATCCTCATGCGGTTGCGGGTCGACACGACGAGATCGGTGTGGGACGATCCCACGCCACTCGAGCGACGCGTCGCTGCGCACCCACAGGTGGCGAACGTGTCGATCAGCCGAAGGCTTCCGGGAACGCTGGTCGTCAACGTGGTGGAAAACATGCCGATCGCGATGGTGTCGACGGACCGGGGCTTTCTCGTGTTCGATGAGCGGGGACGCCAGCTGCCGCTGGACCCGAGTCAGGTTCCCGTCGATCTGCCTATTGCGGCGCGGCGCGACACGACGCTGTTTCGACTGCTCGCGCAGGTGAAAGCGGAACGACCGCGCGTCTTCGCTCGTCTCGACGATGTCTCGCGTGTCGGCGATCGCGAGCTGCTCCTGCATTTCAAGTCCCTTCAGGTTCGTGCAATGTTGGACGTGACGCCGGACCGTCTAGCGGAGATATTTCCCGTCGAAGCCGATCTGGCCAAGCGACAAGCCCGCGTCGCGGAGCTCGATCTTCGTTTTCGTGACCAGGTGATCGCCAGACTCCAATGAACGTCGAAAGACTCGTAGCCGGGCTCGACATCGGATCGGCCAAGACCACCGCGATCATCGCGGAAGTCGTGGGCGATCTCCCGCGCAACCCGTCCATTCGCATCCTCGGCGTGGGGCAAGCGAGAACTACGGGACTCCGTCGCGGTGTGGTGTCGGACATTGAGGAGACCACGCGGTCGATCCAGAAGGCGATGACCGACGCGGAGCGCATGGCGGGCGCGCAGATTGGCGAGGTCTACTCGGGAATCGCCGGCGAGCACGTGCAGGCGATGACGAGCAAGGGCATCGTCGCGATCAACGGCGATGAGATCACGAAGGCCGACGTCGAGCGCGCGAACGCGGTCGCGCGCGCTCAGGCCTTTCCGCAGGATCGCGAGTTGTTGCACGCGATCCCGCAGGAGTACACGGTCGACAAGAATCACGGCATCCGTGATCCCATCGGGATGATCGGCACGCGTCTCGAGACCGAGATGTACCTCGTGACGATCGGCGGTTCGCCGGCGATGAATCTGCGCAAGGCGGTCGAAAAGGCGGGCTACAAAGTGCGTGAACTCGTGCTCGAGCCGCTCGCGAGCGCGCTCAGCGTGCTCACGGAGGACGAGAAAGAGCTCGGTGTCGCACTCGTCGAGATGGGCGCGGGCACGACGGACATCGCGGTATTTCACGAAGCGAAGATCCGTCATCTGGGCACGGTGAACTTCGGTGGCAACAACGTCACCAGCGACATCGTGCATGGACTCGGCGTGACGCAGGCGGACGCGGAGCGACTGAAGGAGCGCTACGGGTGTGCCTATGAGCCAATGGTCGATCCGTCCGAAGTGCTCCAGCTTCCGAGCACGGTGGCCCAGGGCGATCGCCAGATTCCGCGCGAGCTGCTCGCTCACATCATCCACCAGCGCATGGACGAGATCTTCGATCTCGTCCAGCGTGACATTGCGGCGGCGGGGTACGCCGGGAAGTTGAGCGCGGGCATGGTGCTGACGGGCGGCGCGGCGGCGATGCAGGGCGTAGTCGAGCTTGCGAGCGACGTGTTCGGAACCGGTGTTCGCATCGGAGTGCCATCGGAAAACATCGGTGGACTGACCGACTCGGTAGAAGCGCCGCGCTTCGCGACCGTGACGGGGCTTGCGCAGTACGCGGCGCATCGTTTCGCGCTCGGCGGCGCAGGCGTCGGAGGAAAACGACTCGCGCTGAGTGCGCCGGGAGTGGATCGTCTCGCGCAGCGCGTGAAGACCTGGCTGCAAGATTTCTTTTGAGATCCGGCCTGGTGCCGGCTGCCACCAGCCATCGGCCATCAGCCATCGGCTGACTACTTGAATTAGCCGCGTCTCACGCTCATCCGGAGACGCGCATCTGACGCCACCATTCCTAACGTGAATGGTGGCGTCCGCGCATCGGGACGCGCGCAACACTCGCCCAGCTCGCGCACGATGATGAGAGCATCGCACGCATCGCGGCGTCCCTTTTTCATCGGGAGCAACGTGATGTCTTCGGTCGTTAGTCGTTCGATGCGACTACGTGTGTCTGCGTGTTTCAGTCGTGAATATCAAAAAAATTTCGCGCGCGATTTCACTGTGGAAAACGCGACACAGAAAGTCTGTAATCTTTCGCACCGTCGCTCGTCATGCACGGTAGCCAGGAGGGCAAATCGCGTTATATTGGACCCGCACTTCTCGCCGTTCGTGCTGCCGTCGCGCGCTGCGCAGCTCCCGCTACAACGCCTCGTCGTTGCAGTTTCTCACAGTGATCCCGCGGGTCATCTGTTCATCCTTGCCGTAGTGGAGTCTCGCTCGCAATGATCTTCGAGTTCGAGGAGAGCGCAACACAGAACGCCCGCATGAAGGTGGTGGGCGTGGGCGGTGGCGGCGGAAACGCCGTCAACCGCATGATCGAGGAGCGCCTCGAGGGCGTCGAGTTCATCTCGGTGAACACGGACGCGCAGGCACTGCTCAGCTCAAAGTCCGACGTCAAGATTCAGATCGGGAAGAAGCTGACGCGTGGGCTTGGCGCTGGTGCGCGACCTGAGATCGGCCGCCAGGCGATCGAAGAAAATCGCGATGAGGTGGGTCGCTGCATGCAGGGCGCCGATCTCGTCTTCATCACGTGCGGCATGGGCGGGGGCACCGGCACCGGCGCCGCTCCCGTGATCGCCGAGCTCGCGAAGGAAGCGGGCGCGCTCACCGTCGGCATCGTCACCAGGCCGTTCCTCTTCGAGGGCCGCAAGCGGATGCGGCAGGCCGAGCAGGGGATCGGTGACATGCGACGCCACGTGGACACGATGATCATCGTGCCCAACGAGCGACTGCTCGCCGTCGTGGGCAAGGGCATTCCGTTCCAGGACGCGCTCAAGAAGGCCGACGAGGTCCTGCTCCATGCGACGCAGGGCATCTCTTCGCTGATCAGCGTTACCGGCCTCGTGAACGTCGACTTCGCCGACGTGCGCACCGTCATGTCAAACGGCGGCTCCGCGCTCATGGGGACCGGCATCGGCCGCGGCGACAATCGCGCTATGGAAGCCGCTCAGCAGGCGATCTCGAGCCCGCTGCTCGACAACGTGTCGATCGCGGGCGCGATGGGCGTTCTCGTCAACATCACCGGCGGTGCGGACCTAACGCTGGGCGAGGTCCACCAGATCAACGAGATCATCCACGATGCCGTCGGCGACGAGGCCGAGATCATCTTCGGCGCGGTGCACGAGCCGGCGATGCAGGGTGAGATTCGCGTGACGGTAATCGCCACCGGCTTCGACAAGGCTGCGCCAATCATCGCGCCGGTCGTCGAAACCGCGGCCTCCAAGGGCGCGCCGGTCATTCCGTTGCACGCACAGCGCACCCCAAGCATCCAGCGGCTCAACACCGCGCCGCCGCCGCGTCCCGCTGCCAGCACCGATATCGGTGCGCGTCGTCCTTCGCCAACGCCCTCGGGCGAGCGAGTGGAACAGGACCTCAGTGACATGGAGATCCCGACGTTCATTCGGAGACAGATGGATTGAGCGACACCGGTACCGCGGGACATAGCGCACAGGCCCCGAAGTCGAAGACGGCGCGCGCGAGGAGCACGGTCCTCGCGCGCGTCGTCACGTACGGCATCGTCCTCGTCCTCGGCACAATCGCCGTGGCATTCACTCCGCGGCTTCCCGATCCGAAGCCTGCGGCAGAAGTGTTGGACTCCGCACCAACGCCAGCGGCACCCGCTGCGCCCGTCTGGCGGCAGCGCCACGATACGCTCGGGCGCGGCGAGACGCTCACCGCCCTCCTCGGGCGCGCCGGAATTGTCGGACGGGAGCTCTCTCGCGTGCTCGAGTCCGCAACACCGCTCGACGAGCGCCGGGTCCCTGCCGGGCTCACCCTCGTTTCTCGCGCGCTCGAGTCGGACTCGCTGCCCTCCGAGCTCGTGTTCCAGCTCGCCGTCGACCACATCCTCACCGTGCGTCGATCGGATTCAGGCTGGGTCAGCACGGAGGAGAAGCTGCCGTGGGTGACTGACACCATCGCGCTGGGCGGGTCGATCACCTCCACGCTCTACGACGCCCTCGATGCGGCCCCGAGTGACCTCCCTGCGGCGAATCGCGCCGAGCTTGCGTGGGCACTCGCCGACATCTACGAGTATCGCGTGGACATGAGTCGGGATCTGCAGCCGAACGACGTGTTCCGCGTTCTCGTCGAACGGAAGCGGGGGCCGCAGGGCGCCGTGCGCGTCGGCTCCATTCTCGCGGCGACGTTCACCGTCGGCGGATCGGAGTTGCAGGCGATTCGCCACCAGCGGAGCGATACGCGTTTCGGATACTTCGATCAGGATGGGAGATCGATGCGTGCCGCGTTCCTCCGCGCTCCGCTCGAGTTCCGTCGCATCTCGAGCGTGTTCGGCATGCGCAAGCACCCGATTCTCGGCATCTGGCGGCAGCATGCGGGGACGGACTACGCCGCCGCGCAGGGCACACCAGTGCGCGCCGTCGGCGATGGCGTCGTGATCTTCGCTGGCCGCAAGGGTGGATACGGGAACGCGATCGAAGTGCGCCATCCGAACGGTTTCGTCACCCGTTACGGGCACCTTCGATCGTTTGCGAAGGTGACTCGCCGGGGTGCGCGCGTAGACATCGGTCAGACCATCGGATTCGTGGGGATGACCGGACTCGCCACGGCGCCGCACCTCCACTTCGAGGTGCTGGTCGGTGGGGTGCAGCGAAACCCGCGCGTCGCGCTCGCGATGAAAGGCGGAGAGCCGTTGCCCGCGTCCGAGCGAGATACATTCGCGCGCGAGCGCGGTGAGCTCATCGCGCTGCTGGAGCGCGACGCAGCTCCTTCTCGCCTCGCCGCCAGACCGTAGCGCGTGTGGGGCGCCAGACCGCTCAACCACGGTCGCCGCGATAGATTGTCCGCATGACGATCTGGATGGTGGCGGTGGTGGGCGGGGTTCTCCTCGCCCTCCTTTCATATCGGTGGCGAGCTGCGTCTGCGGGAGCGACCATGCTCGTCGCGCTGCTGCGCGCCCTGGCGCTCACGCTGCTCATCGCACTGCTGCTCGACGCCGTTGCCGGCTTGCCGCACCCGGTCCCGCCGATCGTCGCGCTCGATGTGTCGCAGAGCTGGTCGCGCGGCGGCGATACGCTCGCCTGGCACAACGCGCGTAACCGTGCGCGCTCCGACGCAACCGACTCGCTGTTTCTCGTCGGAGATTCCGTGCGCGCCGGCGCGGTGCCCGACAAGCCGATGGACGCGGCAACGCGACTTCGGCCGCTCGTCGAGCGAGCGCTTTCCACAGGGCGGCCGCTGCAGCTCGTTACCGACGGCGAGGTGGACGACGCGGACGCGCTGGCGACGGTGCCCGCCGGCTCGCGAGTCATCGTGGTAGACGGATACGGCGGACAGGACGCCGCCTTGGGCGATATCCAGGCGCCGCGCGCGGCGGTTGGCAACGACACGGCCGAGTTCCGCATTCAAGTCTCGAGCGGCCGCGGTGGCGCGGGAGCGGGCACGGTCTCCCTCGTTATCGGCAACGTACGCGTGGCGCAGGTGCCGGTGCAGCCGCTGACGCCGTTGGCCGATCGCACGGTGACCGCTCGGGCCCCGGTGCCTAACGTTGCCGGCGCGAGTCTCGTCCGCGCCATCGTCGCCACGTCTGGCGACGCCGAGCCGAGAAACGATACCCTAACGACAGTGCTCGAGGTCTCGCCCGCCGCCGGAGCGGTCCTCGTATCGACATCACCTGACCTGGACTCGCGCGAAGCGCTGGCGCTGCTCCGCGGAGCGCTCGCGCTGCCGACGCGCGGATTCTATCGCATCGCGCCCGGCCTGTGGCGCCAGGACGGATCGCTCGGTCCCGCGAACGAGTCCGACATCCGGTCGATCGTGCGCGACGCGCCGCTCGTGGTACTGCATGGCGACACGGCGGTCTTCGGTGCGCCGCGCACGGCGACCAAGGGTGCCCTCGCGCTGTTCGCGCCGCCGCCCGAGGGCAGCGCCGATTGGTACGCAACGGGGGCTCCGGCATCGCCCGTCTCTGCGGCGTTGTCGGCGGCGGCGTGGGATAGCCTGCCGCCGCTCGACGTGGCGGGCGACGTGCCCGCCGGAG